>DATGIH010000446.1:0-50698 GCA_035295865.1 Bryobacteraceae bacterium | reverse complement strand
CGTCCGGGCCAACATCAGCATGTTGAGCATCATCTGGGCCATAGCAGCGCCCGCGGGATCACCGCTGGGGCCTTTGCCACCCGATCCGCCGGTGGCGTCGCTCATGCCTTGCGCCTGCTCCCCAACGCTCTCACCTGCTGTCGCCGGACCCATTTGCTGCTGCATCTCCTGCTCGATGCGCGCCGAATCGGAAATGAATTCCGTATAAGCTCCGCTGGTGGCACGCAGAACCGCTTTTCGGAGCAGCTCAATATTGTTCGTAAACGGCTGCAGCGCCTGCAGGGAATCGCCCAGCACCAGTACGCCCATGTAGACGTTCTGCGGGAACTCGTTCTTCAAGAGATCCAAGGCGGCGGTGCGCGCGATGGTTCGGGCGTTCAAATCCAGCCGATTGAAGATCAGGGTTACTAGCCGGATGGGTCGCTCCACGTCTACCGGGCGCTTTGGCGGAGCCGGCTCCCCAGGCTTCGGCCGAGTGGCCGGTGCGCCGCCTGCGAGCGTCTCATCGCCTTCCACTAGGCGGAAACTGTGGATCTTGCGCGCGACACCGTTGTCCAGAATTTCCAAATCGGCGGGTTTGAGATTAGCCACCCGCTGCCCCTTTTTATCCCGGACCACCACGTCCAGCAACACTTCCTGCGTCCCCCCGCGCAGGACGACATGTTCGGATCCAGCGCCAGTCTGGGCCGCTGGCTGCTGTGCAAATACGTTAACGCAGGCTGCAACGGAACAAAGGAAGGTGAATTTTCTCATCGGGGTGTTCTCCAACTTTATGGCTCCAGATTGATGGAGAAATGTTCTTCGGCGACCTCCGTGCCCTGCCGCACGAGAAAACGCACTGCATAGGAACCCGGATCGAACTGACCGATCGGCGCATTGGCTACGTACTGGATACGCCCTTCCGCATCCGGCGCATCCATCGGGGCTGCCGCCACGCGTTTCACCACGCCCTGGCGGTCGAATTCGATGGAAATTTCGGGTTTGGCCGGATTTTTCGCGCTGGGATAAACCACCAGATAAAACGGCAACGACGTGGATAAAGACTTATTGATTTTGGGAAGCAGGGACGGCGTCACGGTCTTGTCCCCGACCACAAACGGATCGTCAGCGCCGGCGTCCGGCTCTTTCGGCCGCCACTTCCGGATCAGCGCCACGCTGCTCATCGCCAGACCTTCCCGGCGCTTGGGTATGAACATCGCGCTGCGCCGCGCGCTGGTTTGTGCGCTCTCCCGATCGAGCACCGCTACTTCCAGCGTGTAATAGCCCGCGGGCAAATCTACATAGTCGACATCCGTGAAGCGGCTCTGCTTGAGCGACAACGCTTGATCCTTGGTCAGTTCGAGCGGCATCTCGCCTTGCAGCTTTTTCACCACCGCGCCTTTGACGTCCTTGATCAAGGCCAGATACGCGAAGCCGCCGGTGATCTTATCCTTGCCGCGCTCCTCGCGCAGCGTTACGTTGCTCAGGGGCATGTCGATCAGAACGCCGCAAGTTTCCATGTTTCCATCGCCGCGGAAATGCATGCCGCCGGACTCAAACGGCATCGCGCGATTCACACGCATGTCGGTGAGCGTGTGCAGCAACGGGATTTCGTAAGAGTTCAGGCCGGAAGTTCGCACCAGGTCGGGCGGCAGCGCAAAGTATCCGGCTCGGGACTGCACGGTCAGGTCGTTGTTCGCCACCTTCACCGAGATATGCCGGAACTTGCCGTCGTACTTTTCGACGTGCGGAATATAAGTGATCTCGTAGTACGTATCGATTTCATCCATCACCCGATGCATGGGCGTGGTGAAATCGTTGGTGTTGGCCGTCAGAAAACCGCCGGTCTGATCGGCGAGCATCGCAAGCGTATCCTGGATGTTCATCCGGTTCGCATTGATAGCAAGGTCCGCCGACATTACGATTTCCGTTTTCGGCTGAAACACGTCAGCGCCGCCTAATCCCAACACGGAGCTCTGCGACGACGCCGCCATCGCACCGGAAAGCCCTTCGGTGGCTTTTTTATTTCCGCCGGTGGAAGCCAAACCATGCGCGTCGACCGGATAGAAACTGAGGTTGTTCCGGTTCGCCGCGCTGATGACGGCGCGAAATTCATCTTCCGCACCCTGCGGAATAGCGAAGCCTTCCGAGAAATAGAGCAGGGCTTTGCGGCCGGGCAATTGGGACTGGCCGCGCACTGCGGCGAGCAGAGCCCAAATCGTGGAGCGGCCGGCGTACGACATTTCCGACCGTTCGCCGAAGGAGATCATCTCAATCATCGACCGCGCGAACATGGCATCGAATCCCGCCGCGGGAGTGGTCACATTCGCAGCCAACTGGCCAAGACGGGTGATCATGTCCTGATTGCCCGTTTGATTCGCACCGAGCGCTTTCTCGGCTTCCTCGCGCAACTGGTCGTTATCGGCGGAAAACTGGGACGATGGCCGGCTGGTGGCTTTGTCCACGGCTTTCATTAATAAATCGCGCTTGTTGGTGAATCCCTGGATGGCTTGCAGTTCATTTCCGAGCGTAAAAACCGCCATGTACCGGTTCGGCGGCAATTCCGTTTTCAACAACTCCATGGCGGCCTGCCGGGCGAAAACGCGTTCGCTCTGGCTCATTTTGTCGAAGATCAAAGTGACCAGACGAATTTGCCGGATTGGGTCGAGCGTCTGTGTGGCGGCGGCGCCGCCGTTGCCCAGGGAAATCGCTTCGGCTCCCTTCACCAGGCGAAACGAAGTGATGTCGCGCGGCACGCCTTCATCCAGCACCGTAAACAGCCGCTGATCCAGATTGGTGACGGCGTGACCCTTCTTGTCCCGCACGACGACATCCAGAAGCACCTCCTCACCCGAGCTCTGGATGGCGGTCCTTTCCTGGGCCAGTAGGATCAAAGGTGCGACGCCCAGAATCGAAAGACAAAGCGCCAAGGCTTGTTTCATGGCATTCCTACTGCAGCGTGAACGTTACCGAAGAATCCGCGGTCTCCTTGCCTTGTTGCGCGACAAAGCGAATCTCCCAATTGCCCGGCGGCAAAGCCGACGCGGGCGCGGTGGCGACATATTGAATCCGGCCCTGCGCGTCCGGCTCTCCGAGTTGCGGCGCGGGAGCTTGCCCAAGCACCTGCCCATCCTTGCTGAAGATCATCATCATGCTCGGCTTCTCGGAATTCTTTTTGTCCGGATAAATGGTCAGGTAAAACGAAAGAGCGTCATAATCGGCCTTCTTCAAAATTGGATTAACCATCGGCAGGATCACTTTGTCCGCCATAAGCATGGGATCGTCGGCCTTGGCTGTGGCGTCTTTCACTTTCGTGCTCCGGATCATGGATGCGCTGCTCACTGCGAGCTGCTCCGACGGCGCAGGAATGACGAAGCTGGATTTTTTCGCACTCATCTTCTGCGATTGCATGTCGAGAACTGCCGTCTCAAGCGTGTAGCGCCCGGGCCCCAGAGTGACACTCTCGTCGTAAATGAAATGGCTGGAGGCTTTATAAGCGGCCAATTTATCCGGAGTTACGCGCAGCGGAACTTCCTGGCGAAGTTTCTTGACCACTTGCCCGTCCGCATCTTTCACGACGGCGACGTACGCGAGTTTTCCGTCGAAGAACCCGGCCTGTTTGTTCTCTTCAAAAGTGAGTCCACCCACCGGAATGTCCACCACCACTTCACAAATGCCCCCGTTCGCGGCGCGGAAGTTCATCGCGGCCGCCTGGAATGCGAAGTCAGTCTTTAATGGCTGAGTTTCCAATGCCTGCAGCAGCGGCACTTCGTAAGAAGCGACCATCTGGCCTCCCTGAACCAGATTCGGAGGCAGGGCGAAGTAACCGGCACGCGATTGCACCCGGAGATCGGCCATGTCGGTCTTAACCACCACTTTGCGAAACGCTCCATCGTATTTCTGAATTTGCGGATCGTAGGTGATTTCGTAATAGCTCTGCACGTCTTCAGTGACTTTGCGGATGGCGCCCCGGAAGTCGTTGGTGTTGGCGATCAGGACGCCGCCGGTCTGCTCGGCGAGCATTTTAATAGTGAGCTGCGTATCCCTCTTGCCCGCATCCAGCGCCTGATCCGCCGCCTGCGCTTCCATCGTGGAAATTCCCGTGGTGCTGCTGGTGACATTCTTCGCCGATGATGCTCCTGCATCGGCCAGCGCGCTATTGGCGTTGCCCGCGGTGCTGTACGTCGTCAGTCCGTTGATGTCGATGTTATAAAAGCTGACGTTGGCCCGGTTGGCGATGCTGATGATTTGCTTGAACGGATCTTCGACGCTTTGCGTGATCGGGAATCCGCCGGAGAAGTACAGAATGGTCTTGCGGCCCGGCAGGCGGTACTGTTCCTTCACCAGATCGAGCAGCGGAAAAACGGAAGCGCGCGACCAATCCTGCGATTCGTCGGATTGCGCGTTTTTCAAAATGGTCACCATCAACTGAGCCATGGCGGCCTGGGCGCCGCTCGAGTTCGCCGCGCCTGGACCCGAGGCGGATCCCGCCGCGCTCGTTAGCTGGTTGGCACGCCCAGTAGCACTGGTATCGCCGCCTTGTGCCGGGCCGAGCAATTGTTCCAGGTCCTTGCGCACCTGGATGGTGTCGTTGGTGTAATCGTTCACCGACGCCGTGGCGCGCGAAATGGCCTTGTGCAGCAGTTGACGATCGTTGGTGAACGGTTGCAGCGCCTGCAGTTTATGGTCGATGGCCATCACGGAGATGTAGACGTTCTGGGCCAGTTCTCCCTTGATGAGCTCAAAAGCCGCGTCGCGCGCCAATTTCTTGGCGTTCTGGTCGCCGCCTTGGAAAACCAGAGTGATCAAGCGAAGCTGGCGTAGCGGATCGAGCTGCATACGGCCGCCGGTGGAGTTAATCGCTTCGGTTCCCTCCACAAGCCGGAAAGATTTCACCGGACGCGGCGTCCCGTTGTCGATCACCGTGAAATCGCTTTCTTTCAAGTCCTTCACCAGCCGGCCTTTTTTGTCGCGCACCACGACGTCAAGCACGGTTTCTTCCGCGCCGGCTTTGAACGAAGCCTTGTCGTCGGGCGCGGGCGCCGCTGGTGTGGGCGTTTGAGCGGAAAGACCTGACGCCACTAAGGCGACGATCATCGTCAATGTCGAAACGATCCTCATGGTTCTACTCCTTCATTGCTTTCGTTCACTGCGGATAAGGCGCGTTGTTCGCTGTAATCCGGATGTTGTGATCTGTGAAACTGTGATGCGCTCCCGGGAGCTCTGTTTTCGGCATATGGCAACTCGAACAGTTCTTGCTCGCGACGGTGCAAATCTTGGCGCGCGCTTTACCGGTATCAGCGTGGCAAGCCTGGCATTTCGCATCGTAGTGCGCTGCCACGCGGTCGACCGTTTCATGTGGATTGTGGCAGGTGGTGCAACTGATGCGTGCGTCGTCCACATCAAAGCATTTGCTGTTGGTCAGCCGGTAAGGCTGAAATCGAACGTTGCCCACGCCGTGTGGTCCATGCTCCGCCACATATTCCCACGTTCGATGGCACTGCCCGCAAAACTGCGAGCTCTCCTCGGCTGTCATGCCGGTGAGTTTCTTCATCGCCGCAAGTTGCGCGTCGCCCTTTTTTAGACCGGCCAGATGATTTTCCGTGGAACCATGGCACCCTTCGCAAGTCAGGCCCGGCAGCAGCGTGTTTTCGGTGAGATGCCCGCCGCTCACGGCGTTGCTGGTATGGCAGCCGAAACATGTCGCGATCTCGCGAATTCCGATATGGCGGCCTGCGGCATCGCGAAGATTGGACGGCTTGAGCGGCTGATCGCCGATGGTGATATCCAGCGCATCGATGGCTTGATAATAACTGACAAAACTCTCGTAGAATTCGCCATCCTTTTCCAGGATGTAGGTCTGTCCCGCTTCGCCTAACCCGAATGCGTATCGAATAGGATAAGTTACCGTCTCCACACCGTCCGTCACACTATACATGCTCCGATTGCCCTGCCGCTCGATCTTGTAATCGTAGCGTCCCAACCGCAGCTTCATGAGTGGATGGCTCTTCAACACAGTGCACTCAGCGTTAGTTTCAGCCGCGTGAGCCATGGGGGTGAGCGGATGCGCCTTGGATTCGGCGGCGTGACATTGCACGCATTCGCGGACATTCCGCGTGAAGCTGTCAATCGCCGGTTTCGAGTCGACGGGTTTCGTGTCCGCGCGCGCGAAAAAGGGCGCTGTGCCCGCCACGACGCACAGAAGCCAGCCCGCGCGGAGTTTCATTTGGAATTCGGTGACTCCGTGGAATCGACTTCCTGACGCAGCCTCAAAAATTCCCGGCGTTCACGAGCCGCATCTTCCTTCCGGCCCGCTTTGGCGTAAGCCGTGGCGAGCGCGATGCGCACCTGCGGACTTCCGGGCGCCAGTTTCCGCGCCTCTTCCAGTTCCTGAACACCGCGCGGAATATCCAGATCGCCTTCCGCCAACACGCGTCCAAGAACGGCGTGCGCGGGAAACGATTGGGGCTGCAGCTCGGTGGCTTTTTTGGCATAAGGAAGAGCCGACTGAAACTCCTTGCGCTGGATATACTCGTTGGCGATCGTCACCATGGCTGGAACGTGCGCCGGCGAGATTTCCAGTTCCTTCTTCATCTCCCGCAATCCGTTGTTGGCGTCGGCGAACATGAGGAAGCTGCCGTAGAGGTAATGAATATTCGGAGTTTCCGGATATTTGTCCACCAGGATTTTGAACTCGGCGCCAGCCTCGGTGGTCCGCAGCGCGGTGGCGTCGTACATGACACGGCCGACGTCCATCACTAGTTGCCGGTCGGTGGGCACCACCTCCGCCGGCAGCAGTGGTTTGCGCAATGCGGCGATTCCCATGGCCTCGATGTACTTCGCGTCATTCAAACTCCGCTGGGCAAAAAGACCCAAAATCTTCATCGCGCTTTCGTACTCTTCGTTCCGCGTTAACAACAAAGCCAGGTGAAAATTGGCTTCGTCCGCGATACTTTGGTTCTGCCCCGAATGCAGTTCCGCGGCGTGGCGAAGGTGCGAAAGCGCCTGATCATATCGCTTGGTTTCGAATTCCGAGAGTCCGAGGATAGCCCAAGGGGCGCCTACGTTCGGCTGCGTGGCAACCAGGTGCAGGAATGCGTCACGCGCTTCTTCAAAATGCCCCAAGCTGTATTGCAGGGTTCCGAGCGACCACCAGCCTTCATCCCAAGTGGGCGCGATGCCGACGCCCTTCTTGTAAAGCGCGATCGCGGCGTCCACGTGATTTTGCTTTCGTGCCGCCTCCGCTTGCACTTGAATCTGCCGGACTGCCGGAGGAGTGGGCGCCGGAGTTTTCGGCTCCTCCGCGTGCATCAGAACCAGCGACGCGGACGCCAGACACAGCAGCGCCGCCTTGAATAAAGCTTTCATTGCTTTGTGGTGGGCGATGGCGCGGCGCCGTCCGCACCCAAGCGCGCCGCCGGCTGCTCTGCTTGCCGTTCGGCGGTGAGCCGCTGCACGATCTCGCGCTCGCGGTTGCCGTCCTCTTTACGCTTCAACCGGTAATACAGCGTGGATAGGGAGACGTGGGCCTCCAAGAACTTCGGAGACGTGAAAACGATATCCTCCAGTTCATCCAGGGCCACTTGGTCCTTGCCCTGCGCCATCTTGACCAGCGCGATCTGCAGGCGAACGGCCACATCGCCCGGATGCGACGCCTGGGCGCGTTTCAAAAACTTCAGGGCTTCGTCGTATTTCTGATCCTGCTTTAATAACAAGCCCAGATGCACATTCGATTGAAAGTCGTTCGGATTTTGCGTTAGTTCCTTCTCGAAAAGCGCTTTGCTTTCCTCCGTGCGTCCATTCGAAAACAACGCTTGCCCGTAGTAGGAGTTCACCTCGGGCAGGTTCGGATTCATTTCCGCGGCCTTGCGTATCTCTTCGAGCGCTCCCGGATAATCGCGCGCTGCGAACTTGGCCGTGCCGAGCAGCATGTGCTTCTCCGCGGAATCCGGCCCTTCCATCAGAGGATTGATCACGCGCTGCGCAAGTTCCGCCTGCCCATCGCGTGCGAGCGCGGTGCCCAACACATACTCGATCGCCACGTCGTTGGTGCCCGCGTTGAACACCGGCAAAAGTAGATCGATGGCTTTTTTGTTCTCGCCGGTGTGCACGTAGCAATCCGCCAAGAGTGTCAGAACCTTTTGGTTATCTCGATCCGACTCATGGACTTTCTCCAGTTCTACAATTGCGTCCCCAAAGTCATCCGTTTTGTAGTACGCCAGCGCCAGATTTAATTGGAGTTTCGGATCGGATTTCTTCATCAGCGCGAGCTTATACTGCTCGATCGCCTGTACGTACTTTCCGGTCGCCGCCAAGGCTGCGCCCAGGTTGGATCGCACTTCGGGAGCATCGGGGTAGAGATCGAGGAACAGCTCGTAATCGTGAATCGCCTCTTCGAGCTTGCCCTGTTGGTGGAAAGTGACGGCTTCCTTCAAAAGCTCTTGAGGAGATTGGGTGGTTTGACCTTGTAGCGCGCTCTGAGCGCAGAGGCAAAGGGTACCCGCTGCGACAACCAACCGGAGGGGAAACATCACCAGAACCTTCTCCAAATTGTATCACGTCCAAGTGCGCCAAGACGCTCAAAATGCTGATGTTTTCGGCCTGGAAAAATGCCTGGACTGCGGAACTATCGCACCTCAAAGAGCGACTCCCGGCTGGTCCGGATTCCGCTGTAATTCACGGTCACGTTCAACTCGTAAGCGCCGGGCGAGAATTGCGCTAGCGGGAGGGTCACGCGATACCGATACGCCCCGCTCGCATCTGGTTCCGGTGCCGGCAAAACGCTCGATGTGACCATCTTGCCATCGCTCTCAATCGTGATCTGCGCTTGCGGCTTATCGGGCGAATTACGGGGAGGATATGTGACGAAATAGAACGACGCAGACCCCGAGGGAGTCAAGACCGGCGCCAGTTCCGGCGTGATCTCGCCCTCCGGGCTCCACAAAATATTTGCGGCGTCGGGCGCGGAGTTCGGCGCCAAATCCCGCACCCAAACAACATCGCTGAGTCCGAGCGCACCGCGTCCGCCACTGGGCACAATCAGCACCGATCTTTTCACGCTGGCCCGATCCGCCTCGCGATCGATTACCGCGGTCTGCAGTTGAAAACGGCCAGTCGGCAAGTGCACCGGAAGAGCGAGAGTGACCTTTCCCTCCACGAAATTCTCCTGCTTAGCGATGGGCGCGCGAAACGGAAGGTCGTTCGCAACCTTTGCCACCACTTGGCCCTGTTCGTCTTTCACTAATCCCAAGACCGAGAGATGGATCTGGAAGGATTGCGTTCCCGCGTCGTTCTGAAATTGCAGAGATCTCGCAGGAACAGCAAAGACGATGCGGCAATCCACTTCCCCGGAGGCATCCGTGCCGAATCGAAGAACGCCGGCGGTATAGGCGAAGGAACTCGGAGCGGGAAGCATGTTGATGGCATTCAGAGCCGCCATTTCGTACGGGGCAATGGTTTCGCCGTTCACCAACGGGAGTGCATAATAGCCAGCGCGGCTCTGTACTCTCAGCGAGGTCTTGGCGAGCCGGACTTCCACTTTCCGGAAATGCCCATCGAAGCGATCGGAGCGCGGCGCGTAGGTGACTTCGTAATGCGACCGGACTTCTTCCATCACACGCTGCAGCGGCCCCCGCAGATCGTTACTGTTGTCCATGGCGAATCCGCCGGTGCGCTCGGCTAAACGGCGCGCGTTGGCTTGAAGATCCGTCAAGTTCACTGTTGGTCCCGGATCAAACACACCCTGCCGAGTCATCTGGCTATCCTGCTCGGCGTCCGCAATGGCGGCGCTCAAAGATTGCGAGAGGCGCAGGTTGGAGACATTGGTCAGGCCGCGTGTGTCCACGGTATAGAAACTCACATTGGCGCGGTTCGCTTCGCCGATGACCGAATCCAGGAGCTCAGGTTGACTTGGCGGAACGATCAAACCTTCGGAGAAAAACAGGACCGTTTTACGGCCGGGCAGGCGCGCTTGTTCTCGAACCAGAGTACGCAGGGCATCGATGGATCGCATCCCCTCCTGGCGAAACAGCGTTTTCAGGATCAGATCTTGCATCTGAAGCTCCGCAATGGCCAACGCGCCGTCGTTTTGCGGGCCCCGATCTTCGGCCGATCCGAGATTGAGCGGTTGAAACTGCTGCGCCTTAAAACCGATGGCCTGGAGACTATTAATCCGCTCGGCGATTTGAAGGCTTTCTTTGGCGAACTGTTGATAAGCGCCAGTGCCGGCGCGATCCACCGCCTTGTTTAGGAGCGTCAAGTTCGTGGTGTAGGGTTGCAAGACGGCGAGCTGGTAGCGCAACGAATACACGCCGACCCATGTATTGGGTCCGGTTTCAGCCTTGATGAATTCACGCGCGCGTTCCACCGCCGTGCGGCGGCTCAGCGGGCTCATGGCTTCGAAAACCAGCGTGACCAGGTTGATTTCTCGCAGAGGGTCCGAGGAATTCAGCTTCAGCGCACTCGCGTCATTCCCCGAGGCATTGCTCGACGGAGCATGCGCTACGCTTCGCCCATCGCGGAACGAAAAGCTGCGGATCTTCTGCGGAACGCCATCCTCGAAAATCTGCACATCTTCTTGCCGAAGGTCTTTGACCAGTTTCTGATGCTTGTCGCGGACCACGAAGTCGAGCAAGACTTCCTGAGTTCCGCCGCGAAGAACCACTTCGGGTGCGCCGGGCGGCTTCTGCTGGGCGATCAGTTCGCCACACCCGCAAATCGCTGCAACCAGGACAAGGATACGAATTGGCAGCATGCGCCCCTTCCGGCTAGGTCAAGACCTCTTCCCGCAACGCAATGCGGATGGCTTCCTCCACGGGCGAGTAAGCGCCGTCCTTGCGATCGAGCAAAAAAGGCTCGGCCGGTAACAGCGGCGGCTGAGCCAGAAAGCGCGGACGCGTTCCCCGGTGCGGCTGAGCGGCGTGAACCAGAAACGGATGGCACAGATAGACAGTGCCTGCTTCACCAGTTGCCAATACCTGCCGGCGCGCGGCGCTCTCCGCGAAGCCGTTGGCGGCCAGTTCTCGCAACGACACGCCTCTGTCGCCAACGGGCGCGAGCCGCCTCGCCATGTCGACGTGCGAAGCCACCCGAATGCGCGTCGGAGCGTCGTTTTCCTCGACATCCGAAAACAGGAAGAGCATCAGTAGCGCCCTTCCCTTCGAATTCACGTTGACCCGCCAATCCATGAAATCCGACGCATTGCCCGTCTCGGGCGGAAAGCTGGTGTCGACGTGCCAGCCGGCGTCGCCCGGATCGTCCGGCGATGGAAAGCGGATGGGAAACGTCCCCAGATCCGTGCGGGGCCGCCATCGCCCTTTGCCGGCCAGTTGATCAAATGCCTGGTGCAGCGCGGGCGTATTTGCGGCCTGGACAAACGGCTCCTGCCCGTACATTCCGAGCCGGATGACGGGCTTTTTCCAGCCGGAGGGATTGTCGGGATCGCAGCCCGTGTCTCGCCAGAGGATGGAACGGGCTTTCTCGGCGAGGCCGCGCGGGAAAGCGCCTTCGATTTTCACGAATCCATCGCGGATGAACTGCTGGATCTGAGTCTCGTTCACTTGCGTAGTTGATCGAGGGCCGCTTTCAGTTGCGCGTCGTCGGGACGAAGTTGGTGGGCGCGTTCCAGCACCGGCAGCGCGGCCTTATCGTCGCCCAGAACGTAAAGGGTCGCTCCCAGCAGGTTGAGCGTATCGAAAATGTCTGGCCGCAAGGCTGCGGCCTTTTCCAGCGGCTGCCGCGCTTCCTGATACCGCTTCAGCCGGAAATAACTGAGTCCCAAATTGTGCCATGCGTCATAAGACCCGGGATCGAGACGTACTGCGCGCGTGAGCGGTTCCACCGCATCGGCAAAATGCCCGTGAGCGCCATAAATTTCCGCTAGCAGCTCCAGTTTCTCGGGATCGTTTTGATCCACCAGATGAGCGCAGGCTTCCTGGATTTTGTCCGCTGCCTTGGAGTCCAGCGCCGAACTGCACGCCCTCATTTTGTCTTCGGTGCTGCGCTCCCCGTTGCGGTATTTGTTATACAAGCCATACTCGCGATCGGCGTCAGCTTTACGTCCAGCGCCCGCATAAACCCGGGCCAGGCGATAGTGGACGTGGTAATCCCGAGGCCTGGCTTGGGCGGCGTGTTCGAGCCATTGAATCCCGAGTTTCTGATCGCCTGCGTCGAGATACGCCAGGCCGAGGAAATAATCCGCATCCGGAATTTTGGGATCTTTGGTGATCGCAGCCAATTCGCGGATGGCGCCGGCCGAATCGCCGCTCAAAAGCAATATGCGCCCTAAATAATAGGAGACCTCATGCGAGGATCCAGCCTGCTTCTTTTTCAGCAGTTCGAATTGCCGGCGGGAGTCGTCGTTCTGGCCGAGGGCGAAAAAACAGATCGCGAGTTGATAGCGGGCGGCGTCCAGGCCGGGTTCGATCTCGAGCGCCTTCTGAAATTCGCCGGCGGCCTCCAGGAACAACCGCCGCTCGACGAGTTGGTTGCCTTTGCCGAGAAAGACTGCGGCGGAGTTGGGCGGATCGGTTTGCGCCAGAGCTGTGAGACTGAGGAGGAAAACCGCGGCAGACCTACCCACGATGGAAAGCATAGCATCCATCAGATAAAACGGGGGCACAAAATAAAACGGGGCCGGCCTGACTGCGCCGCCCCGTCCTTACTCAAGATGTTCAGTGATTTAGAAGAAGAACTTCAGAACCAACTGAATGTTACGGTTGCCGTTCAGGAAGTTTGCGTACCCGAAATTCGGGTTGCTCACTTTCCCAGCCGAATTGAAGCCCAGGGTCAGGTTTCCGTCGCCACCCGCCGGGTTATAGCTGGTCAGCGGATGGTTCAGGAAGTTGTAGAACGAAGCCCGGAATTGTACTTTCTTCGCTTCCGAGATCTGGAAGTTCTTGAACAGCGAAAGGTCGCTGTTGAAGAACATGGGTCCCTTCAGATACGGGAAAATAAATGACCCGTTGTGCCCCGGAGTTGGCGGTGCGAAGCAGCTGGCGTTGATGTATTGATGATTCGCCAAATTCTTCCTTGGATCGCAGGTCAGAACCGGTTGCATGTTGATGTCGTTGCTTCCGGTCACGAGCTCATTGGAGAGTCCCACGCCAGCCACGCTCACGCCATTTGGCAGTGTCGCGCCGGGGAGGAAGGTCCCACCCATACCGAAGTTGCTGCTGTTGACGGCTTGCAGCGGGCTGCCACTCTGGACTTGGGTAATACCCGAGATCTGCCAGCCGTTGACTACCCCACCCACGAACTTGTTTCCGTGGTAGAGGCTGCCCTCCTGATACACATAGGCGGCGTTGAAGATGTGGGTTCTGTCGTTCGGCAGAACGCCGTAGTCGTTACGAATATTAATGGGATCGCCGACACCGTTGGTGCCGTTCTCACCACGAATACCCAGCGCTTTGCTGAACGTGTAGTTGACCAGCCAATTGGCGTGTCCGCTTTGCTTGTTCCAACTGGTTTGCAAGGAGTTGTAGTTGGAGTATTCGAAGTGTCCGATTTGCTTAATCGTCCCGTACAAAGGATAGGGTGTCAGAGGCACCTGATTCGGACTATTGTGGACATTACCGGTGGTGCCGAACAAGCCAATGTTCTGCGGTTGGAACAAAGTTCCGGCAGGCAGGACGTTTAGACCGCCGACGCTTGAGTTGTAGTTGCTGAGGTCCGACGCATGGTTGCCAACGTAGGCAACTTCCGCGGTGGAGGACCAGGGCATACGCTCAGAAACGGTGAAGCTGTAGCTCTGGGTAAAGGGCTGCTGGCTGTCGCGCGGATTCAGAACGACCACGCTTCCCGGAGTGATGGCCTTAGGCTGAATGCTCGCAATATAGTCAAAAGTTTGCGGCTTTCCGCCCGCAGGATTTGGAACGCTGTAAGTGTACGCGCCGCCCGAGAGACTCATGGCGCCCGCCTGAACGTTCTGCTCGTCGTGATAACGATAGGTGCCGTAACCGCCGCGGAGTACAGTGCGGCCGGTTCCGAAAATATCGTAAGCGAATCCAAGGCGCGGATTATAGAAAGCGAACCGTCCCTTTGCACCGCTCAGAGGGATGGAAGGATCGATCGCGTGCCACTCAAAACCGGTCAGCGTAGTACCACCGCCCGCGATGCTGTTGTTGTAAGCGCTGGGTACGAATACTGCCGCGCCCTTGCCGCTCTCGTCAACCCAAGGACCCAGGTGATCGACGCGCAAGCCGTAATCAATCGTTAACCGGCGGCTGAGCTTCCAGGAATCCATCGCGTAGAACGAAATGGTGTTGAAGTGCATCCGAACCAGCGGGTCTTTGTTGCTTTCCGCATATCCGCCGGAGATGATACCGGTCAACATATCGGCATAAACGTTACCGGTGGAACCTTGGCCCCAGTTGGCGAACTGCATCTCGCCGTTGGTGTAGTTGCTGCTGGGCTGCTGGTTCTTGGTCCATTCATAGTAGAAGCCGAATTTCGCGGTATGCGTTCCCCACACCTTCGACAGGTTGTCGGACACGCTCGGCAGCCACTTATGAGCGTATAAGGAGCCGGTTTCGAAACCGCTGGGTTGAATCAGGTTCGCCATACCGTCGCTCCAGCCGGTGATCGCCGCGACCTGGTTGTTAACGGTTTCGTTGAACACGTGCTTGAAGTTCACTCCCAGCGCATCGGCTGTAAAATTCTTCAAATTCGGAATCGTAAACGGTACGTAGAGATCGGTGAACGTGAACACCAACTCGTTGGTGAGCGTGGAGCTAAACACCTTGGTTAAGTTGGCGGTCACCGATTCGGAGTAGTTTCCTTGAGCCAACGGCGTGGGATAGGGCACCGCCGGGTTGGTTCCCCACCATGCGGTGCTGTTGTCGTGATTCAAATCCTGCTGGTGGTTGTAGCTCACGAACAATTTGGTGTTGTCGTTGATGCTATAGTCCACGCGCGGACGGAGCTGCCACATGTTATCCGAGTGAGTGGTGGACGAAATGTAGTTGTATCCGTTGTTCTGCTGTGGATTGACGTTGGCTTTCGGCATCAGTTTCGCAAACATGTTCACGCCAACCGAGTTCCATTCCGATTGCGGGATAATGCCGTTGTTTCCGATACTGGAATTGGCGGTTGCCGCGCCGAGCGCGTAACCTTGAGCGCCGAGCGTAGAACCAAAGTAATTTTTAATGCTGGCGGCGCTGAAATCGCCGTTGCGTTCGAAGGGCGCAGGGACCACGGAATTGAACACATCGTGGTTGAGGTCCTGCACGGTCTGTTGATAACGCTCGTAGGCGATAAAGAAGAACAGCTTGTCGTGATTCTTGTTGAAATTCGTTCCAGGAATAATCACTGGACCGCCGATGTTGCCGCCCGGATAATAAAAGTTGGTGTCCGGCTTCGGGGCTACTTTTTGTCCGGTCAGCGGGTTGGTTCCTTCGCTATTATTGAACGCGTTGCTGGCGGATAACGCACCGTTCCGGGCATAGATATAAGCTTCGCCGTGGAACCGGTTGCCTCCGGATTTGCCGACCGCGGAGATAACCACGGGGCCCTTGGCGTTGTCCGCGCCAAAGTTGGAGGTGAGCACCTTCATTTCGGAAGTCATGTCGACCACCGTGTTTACCGCCTGGCCGCAGTTGCAACCAGGATCGATGGTGTGCGCGCCATCCGAGGTAATGTCGAGTGCCGCCGTTCGGAGTCCGTTGGGAGAGAAGCTGCCAACTGGTCCCGCGCCGGTGTTCTCGGCCCCGCCGCCAAAGCTGGCTGCGTTCGTGTTACCGCCAGTCATGGCAAAGCCGGGGAGGATCTTAATAAATTCTGCCGCGTTCTGCCCCTGAATGGCGATGTTCTGTAACTGTTGCTGGCCGATAACCGTGGACTTCTCGCCCGAATCGACCGGCGTAAGCTGTTCCGCCGCCGCTTCGACCGTTACGGCGTCCGTCGTGGCGCCGACCTTGAGGGACAGGTTCGAAAGGTTGCGGGTGTCGCCTGGATCGAAGTGAATGCCCTTTTGGGTCAGGCTTTCGAAGCCCTGGGCGGTGATCGTCACGCTATAGTCGCCCGGTTGGACGGCGTTGATCGAGAAGAATCCGTCGTTGTTCGCTACCGTTTTGCGCTTATCACCACTCTGCTCATTCTTCATGGTTACGGTCGCGCCCGGAACCACAGCGCCGCTGGGGTCCGTCACGGTCCCCGTCAGGGTACCGGAATTTTGGGCAACCAAGGGAAGAACCGAGGCGAGGCAGCATATAAGGATGGCTGCCAGGACTTGCGCACGAATGCGGGCAAGATGGAAAGCGGGTCGAGAGCCTAAAGCAAGGTAGGCTTGCGAATTCAGGATCCGCGTGGATCTTAAATCAGACATGTGATTTCCCCCAACGAACTTAAACTAACCAAACCGAGGATTCCATTCTAGTAGGGATGTCAATAGTATTTATAGGTTATTCCCGTTACCGAAATCTCTTTTCACCCGTTACCAACGTAGTAACAACAACGTACACCTGAAAGGGCTGGCGTTACATGCGACGTTGTGTTATGCTTTTCAACAATGTTTGAGGTTAAGATCGCGCCCTCTGCAGGGGAGGCAAGGGCGGAGCTTGATGCGGTATTGGCGTCGACTCTGTTCGTCCGATCGCCCCGGTTGTCCCGGTTGCTCCAGTATTTGTGCAACAAATATTTGGAGGGGGCAACGGAAGAGGTAAAGGAATATCAGATCGGGGTGGAGGTGTTGGGCCGTCCCCCTTCGTTCGATCCCGCTGAGGATGCTGCAGCCCGTGTAGAAGCTCACCGCCTGCGAAAGCGACTCAAGGAATATTACGAGACCGAAGGGCGGGAGCACACGCTGAGGATTGAGCTACCGCTCGGCCATTACGCCGTCGTGTTCCAGCCTCTGGTAGCAGAACCGCCGGTTGACGACAAGGCCGAGGCAAGGGAGGAGGCGCATTCGCAGCCTCCCGCCCTACCCCCCAATGGCGCGGCAGCACTGGCGTCGGAGAATCCACCGGCGTCTCCAGGATTTAACTATCGGATCGCCGGTTTTATCGCTCTCGGAGTGATTTTGCTGGCCGCGACCGTGGCAGCGCTTGGGTGGCGTCGAAGCCCAACTGTCTCACCGGCGGTGTCCAAGGCGCCATCGGCGGCGATTGCACCGGCTCAGAATGTCTCAAAAAGCTCTGCACCCGCGGGCGCTCAGGGCGCAATCCGGATCTCATGTGGGCGCACCAAGACCCATACCGACCGGGGCGGCGATGTTTGGGACGCGGATCGCGACTATGAAGGCGGAACGCCTTTCGAAGTTCATCGCCAGTATATTGCGCGAGCCTATGATCCAAGGTTGTTCCAAACCGGCCGCACTGGAAACTTCACCTACAAGATTCCGCTTGGCCCCGGGACGTATGAATTGCATTTGTACTTCAACGAAGGCACCTACGGTCCGGCGCTGCCTGCGGGCGGGGGTGAGATCAGCCGGATTTTCGAGGTCCGCGCGAATGGAAAACCGATTTTGCAGCGGTTCGATATCTACGCCGACGCTGGGGGCTCCAACATCGCTGATGTGCGGGTCTTTAAGGACATTACGGCGGGTCCGGGGCAAGTGCTGACGCTTTCGTTCCAAGGTCAGACGGGAGCGGCTTTGTTGAATGCGATCGAACTGGTACCGGCGGCGCCACACCGGCTCAATCCCATCCGGATCACGGCTCAGGACGGCTTTTATACGGACTCCGCCGGAATGGTGTGGAAACCGGATCGCTACTACAACGGCGGACAGAACGCCACGCACGCAGTGGAGTTGAGCGGAACGCGCGACCCCGACCTATTCTCCCGCGAACGCTACGGCCGCTTCGATTATGCGATCCCAGTTGACAAAGGGACTTATCGCCTGTCGCTCTATTTCGCCGAAGAATATTTCGGTCCCGGAGGCTCGCGTGGCGGCCAGCCGGGAACGCGCGTGTTTGACGTCACCTGCAATGGAGTCGCGCTACTGCGGGAGTTCGACCTTTTGAAGGAAGCCGGAATGGCGCAGGCCGTAGTGAAGACGTTCCATGGTCTAACACCCAACGGGCAGGGAACTTTGCTGGTATCCTTCTCGCCGATCCACGATTACGCTTCTCTCTACGCGTTGGAAGTAGTGGACGAGACGAACTGAGACCATCAGGATTCGTCGCGCCCGAAAGCAATGACGAAGTATTCCGTGGAGCTGTCGCCCGGATTTTTCCAGCCGTGCATTTGATTGGAGGCCACGAAAGCCACGGAACCAGGAGTGAGCCTCGTGGTTTCGCCGTCGATTGTGACATCCAGCGTGCCGCGCTCCAGCAAAACCATCTCCTCATGAACATGTTTGTGCGGCGGATGTGGCTCTTGTCCCGGACCGAGTTCCGTCAGGTGTAACTCAATGGGAAATCCGGAGTGCGTGGCGCCGTTCAGAACCGCGCGTCCCTTGTTCTGACCGTTCGCGCGCACGGGAAGATCCGCGTAACGGAACGCACGAGACGGCAGAAGTTTTGGTGTATCGGCAGGTGCGGTTCGAGCGGCCAGAATCGGGAGCAGAAATCGTAGATCGCGCCGGGAGTAGTTCACTTTTGATTTCTCCTGCATAGAGTTTAGTTCAAGTAGAATAGGCGAATCATGCATGGGCCATCCAAGCGAGTGCGTTTTGCTCTCGCGTTTGGTGTGAACCTGATCGTTGCCTGTGTGGCGACGAACATATTGAGCTCGCCATTTAGCCATGCACGGAGCGGCAATATCTCCCAAATGCTTTGGAGCCATGTCTGGCTGGATTCCTTGGCGGCGTTTGGCTTGGGTTATTCGATCTATCGCTGGTTTAAGCCGGCGGCGGCCAAATGGGTGTGGATTGCCGGACTTTGCTGGGTTGTGCAGCGCGCGGTCCGTTATTACTGGGAGCAGCGAACGTACAGCGTCCTAGCAGGAGGCCATTCCGTATTTTGGGAAATGTCGGGATTGGGCTGCGATTCTACGGTCGAGAGCTGCCGGGATTTTGGGTTGTATACGCTTCAATTCTTGCGCACGGTTTTTTACTCGCTGGGTGCGATTTGCTGTTCCTATGGGCGGACGTGATGCGGGATGCCGAAGGCAGAACCTTTCAGCTCAAGCGACAAACGATCGGCGGGACTGTATTTCATCGGCGCTCCGAAAGCCGACAGAGACCCTTGATGGCTGGAGGAGGAACTCGGGAACGATGTGAATCCGGTGCTGTCGGTGGTGACGCGTACAAAACAACGCAAGCCGGAGACTTGCGCCATTACTGCGGTTGATTTTCGGCCAACTGCTGCAACTCCCAGAGGTCCCGGCGGCTTTGTCCGATTAACGGTGAGAGAGCCAGCTTCCCGGCGCGGCCGATGCGCGATTCCAGCCATGACAGTTCGCGCAATTGTCCCGGCAGTTCCGGATCGTGCAGTACTGGAAATCCCATTTCGCGGCGCAGCAGATCGCCTTTGGCGCGCGCGCTGAGTTCCAGCGAAAGTTGCACATAGCAGAACATGTCACCCAGGACTTCGGGCGCGAAGGTGCTTTCGAGCGATCGCATGTAGGAGCCGGCGCGGGAGGAGCTAAAGGTTCCGCTCGAAATCATTTGCAGCAGATCGATGTCTTTGTCCAGCTTGGTGCCCAGCCATTTTTCGAGAGCCGATTCACTGCGCCAGAAGATGAACGCCATGGCGGCGGGGAGCGTCAACAGAATCACGACGGCGGAGGTAAGCGGGCGCAGGAACGGCTGATTGTAGAGCAGGTGGACCACGATGGCGATCGCGAGTCCCGGAAGGAAAACGAGCGGCGAGCGCGAGCCGCGCATTTCACTGACGTTGGCGGAAACAGTGCCGAAGATCGCGGTTGTTCCACCGTGCATCATGGCTGTTCCTAAGCCGCGGATTGCGCTGGTTACCAGACCGGTGGCACTGAGATCCGGAATGTAGGTGATGTTTTCGAGCACGGCGAATCCGGCGCCGACAGCGAATCCCGAGATCGCCGTATCCACCATGAAGCCGACGCGGTTGGATCGCAGCAGCCAGGCGATGTAGAGAGCCTTAGCGATTTCTTCGAGCACAGGCGCGCCGGAGCGCGTCCAGGTCGCTGGCGTCACTAGGCCAAGCTGGTAGATTGCGGTGTTGAGGGCATAGCAAACGAGCGCGACGGCGCATCCGACGAGTAAGCTGCGCAAAACACGCCGCAGCGCAAGCAGTTTGTAGGTATCGATCAGTTCGAGCGCGAGCAAAAAAAGAATGACGGGCAGAATACTCAGCCCCGCTTGGATCAGTCCGGTGCGGAACGAAGCCGGGAGCATCAGAGCACCCGCAAAGACACCATGTATTCGGTGGAGATATGCCCGTTCTTGTCGGTAGCCGCTGCGTACCCGCCTGAAAGTGTCGTGTTCAGATAAGTAAACAATACCAGACGCAAATCGAGCTGTGTTCCGAGATTCCCATAATAATCGCGGACGGGAGCGCTGGTGAAATTGGTGAAGAGTCCTGAGGAAAACAGGGTAAGACGGGCCCAGTTGATGTAGCACCAGGTTGTCCCAAAATCGCGGAATCGCTTGGGCGGAAGATTATATTCGACCAGGAGTTTGCCGAAGCTGCGCGCGGCAATGGCATCGATACCGACACCGGGGAAGCTGTAGTAGTCGCGATAGCGGTCCACTTCCTGGTGATCGATGTAGTTGTTACCGAAAGCGCCGAAGTAGAAACTCGAGAATGGGCTGTTGAAATCGCCGAGCGATTTTCCGGCGGAGGTGCGGATCCAAAGCGCGCTGTTGCGCGGCAGCAAGAATCCGCGATCGTAATTGCCCCACACCCGCGGGAAGGAGCTGTTGGCGTAATAGAAGCGCGAGTACAGGCCCCACTTGACGCCTTTTTCGTCGTCCACGGCGCCTTGGGCGCGGCTGAGATTGGCGTATTTCAACAGCGCGTTGGCTTCGAAGAAATTGTGCGCGAAGGTGCTGACGTTTTGGTATTCGGGAAGCTCATCTAAGCCTCGGTATCCGGCGACGTTCCAATCGAACTGGAGGGTGCGGGGCGTGTCGAAGATGAGGTATTTCGAATGCGCGAGCTTCAAGGACTCGCCGCGGCGGCTGACTTTGGTGGGACCAAACAGGTCGTAAAAATCCGAATAGTTGTAGTAGCCGCTCAGCTTCCAATCCCAGAGATGCGCGTCGAAAGACATGTGCGCGCGTTCGCTGTTCGGCAAATTCGGATCCGGCGAGACCCCGAAATCGATGTTGACGCCGGCCAGGCGGAGGCGATCGGCGAATTCGGCGCGCATTCCAACGACAGCGGTATCCTTGTAGCCTTGCACGATGGGATAAGCGGAGATCAATTGGATGTTCTGGAGCGGCTTGTATTCGCCGGCGCGCGTAACGAGCTTTTCGGAGCTGATGTTCGACGGCGGCGGCAGCTTCCAGGTTTTGAGTTCCGGGTATTTGTTGAGCGTCGCCATCCCGTAATACGGAATCGCATTGATATCCTCGAGCGTTTTGGTGGGGACGCGGCCGGGGACGAAGCCTTTGCTGGTGTATTCGAAAGCGACCAGCGACCCATCGGGCAGCGGGACGGGTCGGAAGAATCCGGTTTCGGCGTTGCTGATGGCGTCGAGCTTTTTGGTCTCGAAATCGTAGCGGAAGAGGTTGGACGCGCCGGTGTAATAGGACGAACCGTAGAGGTAGCGGCCATCGGCGGAGTAGACGAAATTGCCGGGCGTGTTGTATTCGAAATCGTGCAGGAGTTCGAACTGCGCTTCGTTTTTCCGCAGATCGGCGATGGGGAAGCGCACTAGTTTTTGCTTGCCGCTAAGATCGGTGATGGCGCCCGTCAGATATTTCCCGTCAGGCGAGATGTCGATGTCGAAGATGTCGATGCCGTAGTCGAATTCGTGCCGGGTTTTGAATTCGCTGTAAGGCGAGGGAATTTCCACCAGCGTGGAGAGACCGTTTTCGTGCCGGACACCCCAGAGCGAGCCGTCCTGCGAATCGAAAGCCAAATCGCCGGTGCGGCAGTCTTTCAGCAGGCGGCGAGAGTGGCGAGTGTCCACATCGTATTCGATCAGATCGCGCCAATCGTTGTTGTCGGTGGTGTAAAACAGCTTTCTGCCCTTGTCGTCCCAGGCGAGCGATGTGACGTAGTAAAGCGCCGGACCTTTGATGTCCTTCAGTTCTTCGATGCGGCCGGTGTCCAGATGAACGGCCGCGACATTCGCGATGTGGGCGGGATAGCGGATGCCGGCATACAGGACGTTGCGTTTGGAATCGTAGTAAGCGCGCGAAACGGAGCCGAGCGTTTGCTTGGTCAGCGGTTCCGATTTGGTGACGGGATACTTGCGAATCTCTTTGAGATTGTTCGTCTGCCAGACGCGCTCGCCGGCGATCCATTTTTTCCAGGCATCCCCCATTCCCATGCCATAGACCTGTGAGAAGCGCGATCCGAAATAGCGCTTGGTATTTTCCCCGCGCGTGACCCAGTCCATGAGCTTGCCAGGACCGTAGGTGTTGCAGAGCCAGGTCATAAAGCGCGTGCCGTAGAGGTAAGAGTTAGCGCCGGTTTGGAAATCGGCGGAAGTTCCTTCGGATTCGAGACCCACCACGTCGTAGATGCGCGCATCGTCGCGCACCATAGCGCGGAACACCATTTCGTCGTAGCCGCCCATCGCTCGGCCGAGTCCGCCGGACATCCAGGTCTCCATGAACGCGGCGATGCCTTCGTGGAACCAGCGCGTGGAGTAGTGCCGCGGGCTGGTGAGTGAACTGTAAAGCACGGAAATTGGTTCTTCATCGGTCGGCGCGACTTTGCCGAAGAAGATGGAACGAAACCGGCGGTCCACGTTGTTGGCATTGTCGCCCATTACGATATGGATCGACTCGTGATTCATGATCCACGTCATGCGTTCGTTGGCCGGCAAAGTCTCGTAAGTGTAGCTGAAGGGCGCTATCCCGACGCCGATGAAATTCGAAGGCACCGTGCCAGCCGCGCCGTGGCCATAGTCGCCGAAATCCTCGATCAAGACGCTGACCTTCCGCGAAGGCGTGAAGTGGAACTGGTTGCGCTCGAAGTTCAGCGCCGTTTCGTACGACCGGATAAGATGCGTGACCAGGTATTCGTGGGCGGGAGTGTAATAGAGAACTTCAATGTGCTCGGAGGATTGAATGTAGATGCGGGGGCGAGCGGCGAACGCCGGCGCGCAAAAAAGAAGGAGTCCCGCGAACCATCGCGGGACCCGCTTCACTACCTCCGATTTTCTACGCGAACGGAAAACCAAATTCCAGTTTTCGAGCGTTACTGCCGCACCAACTGATTGGACAGGCTGGCGGCATGTCCCGCCAGCAGCGCGTCGCGGAATTGGTTTTGGTGGACCAAACTGTTGAATGAGCTCTCATGCATCAACGATTGGAACGCGTTCAAGCGAATCATGTTGTGGAACGCGGCGTTCTGAGCCATTTGGCGGAACGACTCATTGCCCAGCAGATTGAGGAACGCCTGATTGCGATGGAGTTCATTGAAGCCCGCCTGTTGCCGGAAGGAGGCGAAGTTCGAATCGAAGCGCGTGAGCTCCTGCCGCTGGGACTGGTTCATGTGCGATTCGGAGATCAATTGATCGTGCGATTCCTGGCGCAGAGCGTTGACGTGCGAGGCTTCCACGGCTTTGCGGAAATTGGCATCCTGCATCAACTCCTGGAACCCATGGCTCTGCGACATCCGGACAAAAGACGCGTCCGAGAGCAAGCGCAGGAAAGCTTCGTTCTTGGAAAGTTCCTGGAATCCCTGATTGCGCATCAAGCTCTGGAACGCTTCGTTCTTCGCGAGCTCTTTGAATTCCTTGCTGTCCAGGATGGCTTGCATCGCAACCGGAGCTGAACCGGGAGTAGCGCCCACACTGGCCGCGTCCACCTTACCATCGCGATAGACGTCACGATTACCAATCGCACCCTGGGTCTTGCTGGAGTTCACGCGGCCATTGGCGAAATAAATCAAGCCGGCGGCGGCCAGAATGCCGCTTCCAATCAAAACGGGGAATCTCCACTTCCGGAACGTCGTCATTGCAATTTCTCCTTTTCCGCCCGCTTCAGGTTTCAAATCGGATCGGTTGTTATAGAGTGACGCAAGTTACTGGGATGTTGCAAGTCTCAAAAAAAAGCTTAGCTAAGAATCAGTACTGTGGCCTGGGAAACGGAAAGAGAGGGTGTTTCGGCCATCGTTGTGCCGGTAAGTCAATGAGCTGACGATCTGTTTGACTAAAAGGACGCCCAGGCCGCCAATAGGCCGGTCTGCCAGTCCCAGGGTCAGATCGGGCGCGGGAGCGGCTTCGAGTGGATTATATTTTCGGCCCTGATCGCTTACCTCTACCTGGAGCGTATCACCTTGCGCGGAGTATCCGACCTCCACTTCTCCAACCCCGCCATCATAGGCATAACGGGCGATGTTGACGAGAATCTCTTCGAGTACCAGATCGAGCTTGAACAAATCCGATGCATCCAACCCGAGGCCCGCCGCGCCATCCCGGACAAATTCGTGGAAGATCCGAACCGATTGCACTTGGGCGGGCAGCTTCAGTCGTGTGAACGGCTCGGGCATTTCAGAGGGAATCGAGGGCCTTTTGCGTGCTCTCGAACATCGGAAACAAGCTGCTAAGTTTGGTCATTTCAAAAACTTGTAGGGGAAGACCATGAAGCCCCACCAGCATCAGCAATCCGGATGCGGCTTTCAGCTTTTGAGCGGCGGATAAGAACGAGCGCAGGCCCATACTGCTGACGTATTGAAGGTCGGCGAGGTCGGCAATGATGTTTTTGGAGCCTTTGGAACTCCAAGCGTCGCAGGCTTTGTCGAACTCATCCGCGTTTTCGGCGTCCATGCGGCCGCTGACTTTGAGCACGACTGCTTTGTCTACTTGTGTCGCTACGATGTGCATGATGTCTTGAAAATAATGGATTCTCATCTTATCAGATGAGCGTGTTACAATCTCTTTCGCTCCGGCTGGTATGCAATTTTCCGACGAAGAGATCGAGCAGCTCCGGCCGAGAGTGCGATTTAAGGTTTGCTACGAGGTCGGCTTTCTGTGTCCGGACGTGGACGATATCGTGCAGGAAACCTTGACGCGCTTTTTCGCCGCCTATAGAGACGATAAGGTCCGGAACACGGACGCGCCCGGAGCTTTTCTTAACGGAATCTGCCGGAACGTAATTCTTGAATATCGCCGGCGCGCTTTTCGAGATGAACCAATGCCCGAGGTGGTACCAGAGCCACCGGGCAAACATCTTCCAGAAGCGGACCTATTAGAATTGCAAGACGCCATCGCAGCCGGCATGGAGCAGCTTTCTGCGCGCGACCGCCGCATTCTCAGGGCCTACTATCTCGAAGAAAAGTCGAAGGAAGAGATCCTGAAAGTGACTGGGATGACGGATGAAAACTTCCGCGTGGTACTGTGCCGCGCGAAGGAGCGATTTCGCAATATTTATTTGGATCAGACGAAACATCGGAGGGTCTGACGTCACTAAGGGATATGGGCGTGGATTTCCACCACGATGAACTTTGGCGGGACCATGTGGTCACCGAGTATCTGTACCACCGGCTCAATCCGGATCTGGTGCAGGCGTTCGAGGCCCATTATCTGGAATGCCAGGATTGCTATGAAGAAATCCGGGCCACGGAGCTGCTCATTCGTGGGCTGGGCGAGCCGATATTGCAGCGCAGGCGGGTCAACGATGTTACCGTTTTGCGCTTTGTGGAATCCAGCCAGCTTTTGGCGGCGTCGCTGGAGCTGACGGAGCTCACCAAAGCCATCCGGCTGCAGAACGACACGAAAGTGTTGATTGATATGAGCAACGTAAGCCGGATCGACAGCACGGGTTTAGGCGTGCTCATGAACTGCTACTGCCACGCGGTGAAAAACTCGGGCGCGTTAAAGCTGCTGCACCCGGATAGTTCGGTGAAAAAGGTTTTGAATGTCACGCGAATCGATTCGCTGCTGCAGTCGTTTGAGGATGAGAGCGCGGCAATCCGGAGTTTTGAGGCGTCGCAGTCTTGAAGTCACTTACGCCCAGGCCCCGCCGCGAGCTTGGCGTCTCAGGTATTGGCCGCGGCCGGACTTTCCGAGAAATCTCCCATTGTCGACAATCACCTCGCCGCGCGACATTACAGTTCGCACGTTGCCCTTCACTTCGAATCCTTCGAACATCGAATAGTCGACGCGCATGTGGTGGGTTTTAGCGCTGATGATGTGAGACGCGGACGGATCCCAGAGGACGATATCCGCATCGCTGCCTTCCGCGAGAACGCCTTTGCGCGGATACATGCCGAAGATGCGGGCGGGCGTGGTGGAGACCAATTCAACAAATCGGTTGATGGTTAGTTTCCCTTGATTCACGCCGTGGTGATGGATTAACTGCAGCCGGTTTTCGATGCCAGGGCCGCCGTTGGGAATTTTGGTGAAATCGTCTTTGCCGAGAATTTTTTGATCTTCGAAACAGAAGGGGCAGTGATCGGTAGAGACAACCTGCAGATGGTCATGCTTCAGGCCGTCCCACAGTTTGCCGAGATTTTTCTTTTCGCGCAGCGGCGGAGTGAAGACATATTTGGCGCCTTCGAAGTTGGGGCGCTCGAGTTCTTCGATCGACAGCAACAAATATTGCGGACAAGTTTCGGCGAAAGCCTTTGCGCCGCGATCGCGCGCTTCGCGCACTTCGTTCAGAGCGTCTTCCGAGGACAGATGCACGATGTACACCGGAGCTCCCGCCATTTCCGAAAGCGCAATAGCGCGGTGAACGGCCTCCGCTTCTGCAATGGTGGGACGTGTGAGAGCGTGATAGATTGGCGCCGTTTTTCCTTCGGCGAGCGCTTTTTGCACGATCACGTCGATTGCGCCGCCGTTCTCGGCATGCATGCAAATCAGCGCGCCGTTTTTGGCGGTCTGCGATAGGGCCCGGAAAATGGTCGCGTCGTCCACCATCAGGACGTTCGGGTACGCCATGAACAGCTTAAAGCTGGCGACACCTTCGCGCACCATGTCGTCCATGTCTTCAAGACCGGCGCCGCCGAGATCGGTGACGATCATGTGCAATCCGTAATCGATGCACGCTTTGTTTTCGGCTTTCTTCCACCAGGTATCTAGCGCATCGCGCATACGTGTGCCGCGGCCTTGGATGGCGAAGTCCACGATGGTGGTGGTCCCACCGAACGCCGCCGCGCGTGTGCCGGTTTCGAAATCGTCACTCGAGGTGGTCCCGCCGAAGGGCATGTCGAGATGGGTGTGAGCGTCGATTCCGCCGGGGAGCAGGAGGAGTCCGGTGGCGTCGAGCACGGTGCCAGCAGCGTTCGCCGGAATGCCCGCGCGGACCTCCTTGATTTTTTCGCCTTCCACCAGAATGTCGGCGGGAAAGCTTTTCTCGGTGGTGACAACGGTGCCGTTTCGGATGAGTATGCTCATAATCTTGCGGTGCGCTGCTCCCAGGATTCGAAGGGTCGCCCGTCATCGACTCGATCCATCGTGATGCAGCCATCAACGGGGCAGACGAGCGCGCAAAGATTGCATCCGACGCATTCGGATTCGTCGACGCGCGGAACGCGTGTGACTGGAGTGGCGCGTGATGCCCCGTCCAGCTTCGCGATCGGAGTGCTGGCGATCCGTCGGCGGCTTTCGGCTTCAACGTCGGCGGGAGTGCGATGATCCGAACCTAAATGAATGCACTGGTGCGCGCCATCCCAGCAAGCGGTGTAGCAAAGCTCGCATCCAATGCATTTCTCCGGATGAATGCGTGCGACGATCTTGTAATTGAGATCGAGATTCTTCCATTCCACCACGCGCGGCAAACTCAGGCTGCGGAAATCCTCGATGGTTCGAAATCCTTTCGCGTCCATCCAATTCGACAATCCATCGATCATGTCTTCGACGATGCGGAATCCGTAGTGCATCGCTGCGGTGCACACCTGCACCGTGCCCGCGCCCATCAGGATGAACTCGGCCGCTTCTTGCCAGCCGGAAACTCCGCCGATGCCGGAGATGGGCAGGCGCGACGGTTCGTCGGATGCGATCTGCTGCACCAGATGCAAAGCAATCGGTTTCACGGCCGGTCCGCAATATCCGCCGTGTGACGAAAGGCCGCCGACGTCAGGGCGCGGCGTGAGAGTTTCGAGGTCGATGCCGGTGATGGAGTTGATGGTGTTGATGGCGGACAGCCCGTCGGCGCCGCCGCGCTTGGCTGCGCGCGCCACCATCCGGATGTCTGAAATGTTGGGCGTGAGCTTCACCAGAACGGGCGTCCGCGCCACTTCTTTTACCCAGCCGGTGATCAGCTCGGTGTATTCAGGAACCTGTCCGACCGCGCTGCCCATGCCCCGCTCGCTCATTCCGTGGGGGCATCCGAAATTCAGCTCAAGACCATCGGCGCCCGCGTCTTCGGCTCGCCGGACGATTTGCCGCCAGGCTTCCGGTTTCGATTCCACCATCAGCGACGCGATGACAGCGTGCTTCGGATAGCGCTTTTTCACCACGCTCATCTCGCGCAGATTGACATCGAGCGGACGGTCGGTGATCAGCTCAATGTTATTCAGCCCCATCATGCGCTGGCGGTTCCAATCGACGGATGAATAGCGAGACGAGACGTTGACGATGGGATCGCCGAGCGTTTTCCAAACGGCGCCACCCCACCCGGCATCAAAGGCGCGCATCACCTGATCGCCGCAGTTGGCGGGCGGTCCCGAGGCGAGCCAGAACGGATTCGGGCAACGGATCCCGCCGGCGAATATCGTGGATAGATCAGCCATGCTGCGACTCCAACCATTGCGCCAAGGCAAGGCCGGCGCGTTTCCCTTCGGCCACAGCGTCCACTACCTCGCGCCCGCCGTTCACGCAATCGCCGCCCGCGAAGTAGCGCGGGTTTGAGGTTTGTCCGGTCTCCGGATTCACGATGACGCTGCCGTCGAGCAGATTGACGCCTCGGAATTCGGCGAGGAATTGAAGAAAGCGCGATTGCCCGATGGCCGGAATGATCATGTCGCACTCGATCTGGAAATTCGATCCAGCGACCGGCTCGGGCTTGCGGCGTCCGGATGCATCGGGCGCGCCCAATTCAATCCGGAAGCACTCAATGCCATTCGGCAAAACGGCGACGGGCTGCGTTTGAAAGCGGAAGCGCACGCCCTCCAGCTTGGCATTTTCGTATTCGAACTGGAACGCCGGCATTTCGCGTTCGCTCCGGCGGTAAATCATGTAGACTTCTTCGGCGCCCAGGCGAAGAGCGGCGTTTGCGGCGTCGATGGCGGTGTTGCCGCCGCCGATCACGGCGACTTTGCGGCCAATGGAGAACGTTTGCGCGGTTTTGTAATCCGCGATGAATTTCAGCGCGTCCACGATGCGGTTGGATTTTTCGCCGGGTAATCCGAGAGAGCCTCCAGGACCTAGCCCGATTCCGACAAAAATCGCAGCGTGATTGCGCTCGATTTCATTCAACGCGATGGTTTCGCCCACGCGAACGCCGAAACGAAACTCCACACCGAGCGATTTCACCAGATCTACTTCGCGCAGACTATCGGATGCACGCAGCTTGTACTCCGCGACGCCGTAGGTGTTCAATCCGCCGGGAAGCGGACGGGTTTCGAAGATCGTCACGCCATAGCCGTACTTGCGGAGTTCGGCCGCGCAGGCGAGCGACGCAGGTCCGGCGCCGATGCAGGCTACCCGCGCCGTTCGCTCGGTCGCCGCCGCGATGGCAAGCTTAGCGCCGTGCTCGTAGAAATGATCCATTGCATGGCGCTGAAGCAGAGCGATTTCGATTGGCTGTTTATTGTAGCGATGCATCACGCAAGCGCCTTCGCACAAAACATCCACGGGACAGACCCGCGAACAACTTGCACCGAGAATATTCGCCTCCAAAATTCCGAGGGCCGATCCGCGCAGATTCCCACTGGCAATTTTCTTGATGAACCGAGGTACGTCGATGTGCGTGGGGCAAGCGGCGGTGCATGGGGCGTCGAAGCAATAGAGGCAACGGTTCGCCTCCGCGAGCGCGGCATCGGGACCCAGCGCCGGATGGATTTCCGCGAATCGTTCGGCGATGTCGGCGCGGGGTTGATACGACATGCTGAAAGCATCATGACACGTAGGGCGAGCCTCCGGCTTGCCGAAGGCGCGAGCAGGGAGAGTTGCGCCACGTGCGAAACTTGAACTTGATTCTAAAAAGTCTGCGCTACTCGGCTCGCATGCTGTTCAAGAGCCCCGGATTCACCGCCGTAGCGGTGCTTGCGCTCGGCCTCGGGATCGGCGCGAACACGGCGATCTTCAGCCTGGCCGACGTTCTGCTTTACCGTCCGCTCGAGCTCCCAGATTTGGAACGCGTGGTAACCGTGATTGGCACGCAGAAGGAGAATCGCAAATCGTTCGATCGCGTTTCGCCGGCCGACTATCTCGATTTTCAGCGGCAAACTCGCACCATCGAGAATCTTGGCGCGGGCGTGGAAGCCAATCTGAATCTCACCGGCGAGGGCGAACCGGAACGAGTCGCTAGTGCACGTGCCTCGGTCAGCTTTTTCAAGGCGCTGGGCGCACGGCCGGCGCAAGGGCGCATTTTTTTAGATGGCGAAGACACGCCCGGAAACGATCGGGTGGTGATTTTGGGGCACACCCTTTGGGCAGGGCGATTTGCCTCCGATCCGCACATTCTTGGCCGCACGATTCAGCTCGAAGGGCACGCTTATCGCGTGGTGGGCGTAATGCCAAAGGACTTTCGATATCCGCCTGGAGTGGATCTTTGGGTTCCACTAGCCATGGATGCCACCGAGCGCGGCCAGCGATCGGTGATGTCGCTCGACGTGGTGGGCCGGTTGCGCGATGGCGTTTCTGTAGCACAGGCAGACGCGGAACTCGCGGCGTTGGCTGAGAGAATTTCCGAACTGGATCCGGAGGCGCACAAACATCGCAGCGTGCGCGTGGAGCTGCTACGCGAGTATGTTTCCGGAAATTTGGTGGAAGAATTCATCGTCATGCTGATGGGCTCGGTGGCGTTTGTTTTGTTGATTGCCTGCTCGAATGTGGCTAATCTGCAGTTTGCGCGCGTGTCGTTGCGATCGAAAGAGATGGCGATCCGATCCGCCCTCGGCGCCAGCCGTTTCCGGTTGCTGCGCCAATTCCTGGCGGAGAGCGCGATGCTCGGGATGTTGGGCGCGGCCTTTGGTCTGTTGCTGGCTTACTGGGGCTTGTACATTATGCGGTCGTCGCTGCCGGTGGAAGTGCAACGATATTTGCCGGGCTGGGACCGGCTGGGAATCAACTCCCGCGTCTTGTGGTTCACGCTCGCGGCCGCGGTGATTGCGGGCGTTGTGTCGGGCCTGGTGCCGGCATGGTTTGGATCGCGCTCGGATCTGAATGAAGTCCTGAAGGACAGCAATCGGGGAACGTCGAGCGGTGTGAAGAGGCATCGGATCCGCGCGATTCTCGTGGTGTGCCAGATTGTTCTCGCGCTGGTGTTAATGGTAGGCGCGGGATTGATCGCGAAGGGCAGTTCGCTTGTCACCGATCCCGCTCCGGGGCTGGACCCCACGCACGCATTGACCATGCGGATTTCGTTGCCGGAATCGAAATATCGTGGACAACCGGAGATCGCGACGTTTCAGGAGAGGTTGTTGCGGCTGATGGAGGGAATTCCGGGAGTGGAGTCCGCTCTGACCACGAATCTTCCCTATTCGGGCATGAGCACCTCAGCGAATTTTACGATCGAGGGGCGAGATACGCGGCTTAGCGGCAGTCCGCCGGCGGCGATCAACTCCTGTGTCAGTGCGGATTACTTCCACGCACTGCATCTGCCGGTGCGTGAAGGACGCGCCTTCAGCGCCGGCGATGGCAAGGACGCGCCGCTAGTGGTGATTGTGAGCCGTTCCCTGGTGAATCAGTATTTCCCGGGCGAGAATCCGATCGGCAAGCACATCAAGATTGGACTGCCGTCCACGGAGTCGCCGTGGATGACCATCGTGGGCGTGGTGGGCGACCTGCGGCGCGATCCGTTCGACAAAATCTATCGGCCTGCGATGTACCGGCCTTACCAGCAGCACGCGATGCGCAGTTTCGACGTTTTGCTGCGCACGGCGGGAGATCCGAAAGCGTTGTCCGCGAGCGCCCGCGCGCAAGTGGCGGCGATCGATGCCGATCAACCGATCTACGAGTTTAAGACATTGGCGGAATTGTTCGACGATCAACTGGCAGGTTTTCGGTTCTTATCGGTCCTGATGGGGATTTTTGGGTTAGTAGCGCTTTTTCTTTCGAGCATCGGGGTGTACGCGGTGATGGCTTATTCGGTGAGCGAACGGACGCACGAAATCGGAGTGCGCATGGCACTGGGAGCTCGGCCGCCGGATGTGGTGTGGATGATTGTCCGGCGCGGGTTGGTGCTGACTGGAACAGGACTGCTGATTGGCCTGCCGATTACGCTAGGAATCGCGCGGCTGCTCGCCAATATTATCTTTGGCGTGAAAGAGTACGATCCGGCCATGTTCGCCACGGGCTTGGCGGTATTGGCGGGAGCGGCTTTTCTGGCCAGTTATATTCCGGCGCGGCGAGCTACGGATGTCGATCCAATGGTAACGCTCAGAACGGACTAAGTTGCTACCGGAACGGCTTTCTTGCGGGTGGAACGGCGCTTCTCGACGGGTGGCTGACGGTCGCTCTTCTTGAGGGCCGGCAGGCAGATGGAAAGCACGAACTTTTTCTCCCCGTGGTCGTCAAATTTGATAACGATGTACTCTTCGGTGCACGACAGCACCGAACCCAAGCCGTACTTGTTGTGTTCGATCTGCGCACCTTGTGCGAAAGCTGGTTTGATAGCCATTGGGGAACTTAGGGCCTCTGCCTCTAATTGTAACATTTTGGCTGGTTATTGTCGATTTACAGCGCCGGCTGCCCGATGTAAGCACTCCAGACCCTATAATCGATAAAGATGCAAGATCTGAAGAAGAAGCTCGAGGACGAAATCACGGCGCTGGATTTGGAACTGCGGGTGGACTTGCCCCGCGAGATTTCCAAAGCGCGGGCCCATGGCGACCTCAGCGAAAACGCCGAGTATCATGCCGCTAAAGAGCGCCAGGGCATCGTAAACGCTCGGCTGGGACAACTGCGGGCTCGCCTGCGGGAACTGTCGATGGTGGATTTCGACAAAATCCCAAAGGATCGCGCCGGCCTCTACTCTGAGGTCACCGTGCTCGATCTGGATAAGAACGAAGAGGTGCTTTATAAGCTGGTGACTAGCGAAGATGCCGATGTGGCGAACGGGCGCATTTCCACTACCTCGCCAATTGGCAAAGCGTTACTGGGCAAAAAAGCGGGCGATACGGTAAAGTTTCAGATTCCGGGCGGAGCTCGCGAGTTTGAGATCATCCGGCTGTTGACGATCCACGATCTTCCCTCCTGATCGAAATGGTTGACGGACGGCAACAAACCCGCGAGGATTCGGGTAGAATCTAGAAGGAACTGTGAAGATAACGTTCACCCGCGCGATCGGGATTGGCTGCGACAAAATAATTCGGCTGATCGTTCATGGCTTGGCGCTCTCGAAGATCCATCCGAATGTTCTGACGTTCCTGGGATTGCTCATCAACATCGCAGCTGCCGTACTGCTGGCCGCCGGACGATTTCGCGCGGCGGGCTTCGTCATCATCGGCGCGGGACTCTTCGACATGGTGGACGGCCGCGTAGCGCGGGAAACCAATCGTGTAACCCGGTTCGGCGGGTTTTTCGACTCGGTGCTGGATCGCTACTCCGACCTCGCCCTTTTGATGGGTTTACTGGTTTACTACGGCATCATCAACCGGCCGTTTTACGTGGTGTTGACCGCCATTGTGATGACGGGATCCGTGATGGTGAGTTATACGCGCGCCCGAGCCGAGAATACGATTCCGAGCTGCAAAGTCGGGTTCATGGAGCGGCCGGAACGAGTGGTGCTCTTCATCATTGGTGCACTGTTTGATCGGATGGCGCCGGTACTATGGGTAATTGCGGTCCTCGCGAACATCACTGTAATCCACCGGATGGTTTTCACTTACCAGGAAGCCAAGCGCCTGGAAGAGGCCCAATTACGACCAGCTGCCGTAAGAGAGCGTTCGTCATCGGCGTAAGCTGCTGTAAGTGCTCCTCCGAATTCCCTTGACCTCGGGTTAAAAACATAGTATTTCTACAGAGGCGTTACTCACCTAGGTTTTGCCCCGGTATCATCGCGCGTTTTCGCGCATGAACGAAGGAGAAAAATTTATGCGATTTAGAAATCTGGTTGGAGTATTTGCACTGACACTGGTCCTGGCGCTGGCTTCGATAACACCCGCCGCAGCTCAAACTTTGCAGGCGTTCAATATCGAACGAAGCATTGCGCTCAACAATATCCTTACTGGTATCTCACCAAACCTTCCTGCCAACGTATTAGCGGCATTGGCCGGCGGCGCGCTGGAGGTTCGGGAAACCCTGATCTACAATCCCCAGGCGAACACGTTGACATCCACCGTATTCGCGGTTCCGACAGGTTCTCCCATTCCCACGCCGCCTGCCGTGCTGGCCAATCTAGGCAGCGCGCTGGTGGCAGTAGTTACTATGTCGGTGGACAAAATCTATGTAACTACCAAGCCATTTATGTCGGTGATGTTCGTGGGAACGGATACCCAAAGCACCACGACTCCTTACGGGACTTATCAAGGGGCGGCCTCCTCGATTTCGGTTGGATTCACGGCCGACACTCCGCCCAAGGTGAATACCGTGATTGAAGCCGTGGCGGGAGCCATCGTGCTCTATTCACCGAGTGCGACGGTGAACACGTTAACCGTGACCACGCCTCCGTCCGGCGGCGGTGGTGGCGGCGGTGGAAATAACGGGCCAACTGCCGTGATCACGCCGGCAAATCAGACGGTGTCAATCAAAGAAGTGACGCTGGATGCTTCGCAATCCACCGATCCGAGCGGCATGGCGTTGAGTTATCAGTGGAGCGTCTTAGGCGGCGCAAACGTATCGCTGCTGCACGGCAATTCCGCGGTAGCGACGGCGCAGCTGGGTGACAACGGTCCGCAGGTTTACACGTTCAAGGTCACTGTCACGGATAACGCTGGTCTAAGCGCCACCGCGACTACGACGATCACCTACATCGGACACTAGCGGTTATGGAACGGAGGGCAGCGCATAACTGCTGCCTTCCGATTTATGCCGAAGGGTCCAGGGGTACGCCCTACTACGCGATAGCTTTGATGCGCGCGGCGATGCGGCTCTTGTAGCGGGCCGCAGTGTTCTTTTTAATGATGCCCCACTTCGCGGAGCGATCGATGAGGGAAAACGTAGCAGGAAGCGCGGCCTGCGCGCCGGGGGCGTCCTTCTTTTCCAATAGACGTCGAACCGACCGGATCTGATGGCGCAACCTGGTCTTGCGAAGGCGATTTACTTCCGCCTTGCGCTTAGTCTGGCGCACCCGCTTTAGGGACGAAATTGTATTTGCCATGCTCTAAGTGGAATCCTTACAGGAGTTTTCATGATAGCGCAGCGCGCGCTGAAACTCAACGCCGCCCGGCTACGTAGCGTGCGCCCTTCACCAGCCATTCGCCCGCGAAACGGAATGGTTTTCGGCGGTTATACCACAGCCCGACCGGCAAACTGGCCAGATACTTTAGGGCGCTAGGACGCAGCGGCTCAAAGAACTGGTCGCGATGATCCATCCGGTAGGCGGTGTAACCGAAAATCCAGGGAAGCGGGATGTACCCGTAATGGCGTTTCAGCAGGCCCATGGACGCATCGAATACGTTCTCGCGCTCGCGCAACGTTTTTGCGCCGGAATGCATGCGGGAATTCGCCAGGTAATCCGGAATGGTTTCAAATCGGATGCCGGCTTTTGCCATGCGAATCCACAGGTCATAATCGAATGCTTGCGTGATCGCTGGATCGAGGGGGCAACGGCGATAGGCTTCCGCGCGCATGAACAGCGACGGTTGGCAGATGAAACACTCGCGTTCGAGGAGTTTGGCATCGAACGGCAAAGTGGGATAGCGGCCGATTCTCGCGCCGTTTTCGTCGATCCACCAGCCTTCGCCATACACGATGTCTGCTTCGGGATGCGCTACTAGATATTCAACGCCCTTACTAACAGCGCCGGGAAGGTAGGTATCGTCGGCGTTCAGCCAGGCGAAAATCTCGCCGCGCGCTTGATTGAATCCTTTCGCGGCAGCGTCGGAAGGTCCGCGATCGGGCTCGGAGAAATAACGCAGACGGCTACCGTAGCGTTCGAGAATTTCGAGACTCGCGTCCGTGGATCCGCCGTCGACGACGATATATTCAATATTCGGATAATCCTGCGCCAGAACGCTTTCGATGGTCTGGGGCAGATATTGCGCCATGTTGTACGTAGGCGTAATAATGCTGACCAGGGGATGGGCGCTCATTGACACGTTCCCTCTCAATATAGCGCCCGGCTATCGAAGGGGCGGCGGTTTTCTAGGGCGTCCAAGCACCTTTCTGCACCCAACCGCTGTCGTGTGACGCATTGCGGACTTCCATGTAGATCTTCTTCGATCCTGTGAAGGCGGATTTGAACGTTACCGCTAAGTTCAATTGCATCGTGCTTCCCGACGATATCACCGAGGATGCCGCAGCATTCAGCGAGCATTGGCTATTTTGCGTTGTCCCCGTGTGTCCAACTGTGAGAGGGCTTTGCCACGCGCCGCTATCGTTTGCCAGGTAGATGGCGCCTGTCTGGCGGGAGAAGTAGAAGTAGCAAGCTTTGGTGGAGGTCAAGGTAGCGTTGATATCCAATTGAGCGGTTGTAATATCGGTGGCGCCGCTTACATCGGAGAACACAAAGGAAAACGTGCGGCTCAATCCAGTGCCGGAATTCGGCGTCACTGAGACGGGCACGGGCCCGGTTGAAGTGCCAGCGGCTTTGATGCTGAGAGAACCGGACGCCGAATGCTTCAAAGATCCGCTGGTTCCTTTGACCGTGAACGAAAAGCTTTCCGCCGGCGCATTCGACGGGGTCTTGATGGTCAACGTGCTCGAACCAGAGCCCGTGACGCTGTTGGGGCTCAAGATATCCGTGACACCGCTCGGAAGTCCCGAGACTTGGAACGTGACTTTGGCGGCAAATCCGTGCGCAGGTGTAATGCTGATGGTGTAAGTAGCGCTGGCCCCCGCGGCTACGGTTCCAGGACCCGCCGAAAGGGAAATGGAAAAATCGGGACTCGGCGTCGAAGTGACAGGCGTGACGGTAACCGCAGCGCTGCCAACCGCGGAGCTCATCGCCTTGCTGGTGGCGTGAACGGTGACAACCGCGGGCGATGGAACTATCTGTGGCGCCGTGTAGAGCCCGCTGATGGAATCGATAAAACCGACCGTGCTGTTGCCGCCAATGGTTCCGTTCACATCCCAGGTGACGGCTTGATTGCTATTGCCCGTTACGGTGGCGCTAAACTGCTTTTTGGCATCCACTTGGACCGAAGCGCTGGCGGGAGAGACTGTTACCGCAACCGAGTTCTGAAGCGCTTGACCGGTATTCGGATTTACCATGAGCGGCGATACGTCCACAGCTTCGAAATTCGATCCGGCGATATTGTTGAGCAAGTGCAGATCGTCATTGTTCCAGCGGTCATCGGGAGCGCCGGAGATATACCACGAAGATCCGTTGTCGGCCAGCATCATGCCGTATTGTTTGAGCGCAGTCAAAATAATTTGATTGACCGCCGAATAGCCGGAAATATCGAAACTCGCTTTCAAGCGAAAGCGCGCGCCCATGGGGGGATATGTCGCGCTGGTTTTTGACGACGCTTCATGCCGCGCCGGCCAAACGAACATGTCCTGAGTTTGAGGGACCGTGAAGCGGATGGCGTGATGAATCTGTCCGGCGGCGATTTCGTCGTAACGCACCAAGCCCGGAAAGATCGGTAAGCCCGCGGCGTCGGCCGATGTCCAGGTAGAGGGGCGTAATGCGTCCGAAAGCAAATTAAAGATGGCGCCCGAACCGCCCTGCCAACTGGATGTCTGTGGATAGGCGGCGTAGATTTCGTACAGGATGCAGTTGGTGGTGTCCACCGAAATAACGTGACGATCGCCCGTGCTGGCGCTTCCGCCTTCAATCGGCGCGTTCAGCGGGATGGCATAGGGTCCGGGATCGCTTTCGCTCTGGTAAGTAAAGGTGGCCGGATATTTGGTTTGGGTTCCGGGAACCGTGACGAAGGGGATGCCGATCGGTGCGCCTTGATAAAACCCGGAGCCGAAATCGGGATGCAAATGCGCCGTCGAACCAATGGTGCTCACCCAAGTACTCGAACTGGGATGCACGGGTAACTGGTCAATGCGTGTGTTCCAGATATTGTCGGCCGGAAAAACCGTGCAGTTACCCACTGTAGGCGCTTGAGCGAACGCGAAGCCCGCTAGCGCTAACCAAGCTGCAAGCTGAAAAGTGGCCTTCACGCGCCTATCACCTCCAAGGCTCAGAATATTCTCCCGAGACGGGACTCGCAATTGGGAAATAGCCTGAGAGAACTGGCTAGTTGGTTCTAGAGTGGTTCTCGGGTACGTATTCTGGCAGATCCGCCCTGGCCAGGCCCCAGTTTTCCAATGTGAAAATCGCGGGGGCATGGAAGCGGCGCATCCGATCGATCCAATTCACCAAGTCCATGGTCGATAAAACATTGACGCCCTTGGCTTCGATGCGAGCCACGCGTTCCTGCTCGCCTTCCGGAGTCCAGCCAGCGCCGGAGAAGTGCTCGATATGGAATATCCGAATCGGCTCGTGCAACACTACTTCGCGGAAACCGGCGTAATGAGCGGCATAGCAGAACAACGAATCGATGTGCACCGGCCAAATCGGAAATTCGGCGTAGCCACGCAGCGCCCACCAATCGTCGCGCGCAAGGAGCGTGAAATCTCCAGCGCCGTTCGTGTGCAGAAGCGCAGGCTGGTGCATATAGCGAGCAAACGTGCTGGGCGCTTGTTCGGTCTTGCCCCAGTTCACGCCTGACCGTGAGCTAACTACTTCCAGAAACCATTCTGTGTGGCCGACGGCTTCCTCCGAACCCAGCTTTATAAATTTGAATCCAAAATCCACTGACAGCCGATATTCGCCATTGGATGTGGAAAGCAAATGTTCCGAGCCGAGCCGCAACAATTCGTTGCCGGAAGAATCGGTCAGCTGAAGTTGGATATTATCGAGATCCGTTCCTTCGTCCGAGCTCAGCATGAGTTCGATCCGTCGCGGCTCGATGGCGCGGACACGAATGTTCGCTTCGGCGGGCGGATTTATCAAAGCCGGCGTCGCAGGGGACCACGGAGAATCCTCCCACCATATGCGAAAAACACGCAGAAACAAGAAGCGCAAATCCTTGCCAAGCGCGACCCAATCCCCGTGGAGACGAAGACGGAAGGATCCGGATGCAACCCGGGCCGGGATATGCAAGCGCAGTTTCACTCGCCCTCGAACAGTTGCCGAAGTGAGCAGGGTGTCTTCCCGGTCCAGAACCTCGATGGAAACGGCGCCATTCGGCGCGCTCGGACCCGTCTCGACATCCAGCATAAGATTCGTTTCAGCGTCCCTTGGCTTCTCGAAGAGAAGCTCGGCTTCTTCGGACATCCAACGGAACGCATCTTTCTCATACCGCTCGACGGCGTACCAACCCGGGCCAAGGCGCAAGCCCTGGGGAGCCACAATGTCCTCCGCTTCGGGTTTGTGTAAATTGTTTCGTTCTAACTCGAAATCGCCCTCCGCCGAAAACACGCGGCGCAGATTCCCGTGGCAAAAGGCCAATAAATCGTCAACGGAGCCATCTTCAGGAACCTCGCTCGCGACGTCGTGCCGATCGATGCGGTAAGAAACGCCGTGTTCCAAGCACCGCGCAGCCACGAACTGCATGAACTCGGCTGAAAAGACAATGTCGATATTCGTCGAGAGAATGAACTCTCCGCGCGCTCTGCGAATCCCGGCGTTCTTTGCGATCATCTGATGCAACGGAATGGCGCTGGAGTTCGGTAATGCGCAGTGTAGTTCACGCGGCACCTCCAAAAAACGGATCTCGCAGGGCCCGGTGTCAGCCGACAGATCGAGGCAATCCTTAAGCCGGGGACGCTCGGCGGGAGGATTCCACTCCACGATGATCACTTCTGAAGGAATTTGATATCGGACGGCCTGAGCGGTCCAGGACGTGAGAAACGCCTGCATCCTGCGGAGCATATTGCCGCCATGATCATCGTTGCGCGCGGCGGCCACCACCGAGATATAAGGCGCCGACGTTCCGTTATAGCGCATGAGTTAGGCGCCACCTCTGGTCGCATTGACGGATTCTGCGGGAGTGATTTCCTGCAATTCCAGATCGGCCAAACCCCAGTTTTCCAGGTTGAAAATTACCGGCGCGCGCAGGGTCCGTACGCTCTTGATGAACCACAGGACGTCGTCGTACGTCAGCAAGGGTATGCCTCTTTGTAGAACGCCCGCAAGGTATCGCTCCTGGCCTTCCGGCGTCCAACCGGACGCAACGGCGTGCTCGATGTGATAAATTCGCAGCGGTTCTAGCAGAATTTCCTCTTCGGCACCGGCATAATGCGCCGAGTAACAGAACAGCGAATCGATGTGCATCGAAAATTGGTCGAGCTCCGCATACCCGCGCAGATCGAACCAGTGTTGACGGCTCATCAGCGTAAAATCGCCACAGGCGAACGTATGAAGAAACGGAGGTCTTCCCAATGCCGCGATTTCTTTTCGCCGTTCCGGAGTAGGCGCGGCAGGAAAGAGGGGTGTGGTTTCCGGCGAGCCTACAATCGCTTGCGGGAGGGTGGCCCAATACTCGCAACCGGGGGCTGGTGGAGCGGCGCCGACGGCGTTCCGCTTTCTCGAGCCGGAACACAATGCGAAAACGCGGAAGTGCAAATCGCGGCCATCGGAACGAAGCGGCGCACCCCCGCCTTCCGCGCTGAAGCACAAAGTCAGAATCTCGCCTTCCACCGTGGGGGCGGAAAATTCAAAATAGGTCAAACCCTGAACCGGCTGGCGAGCGACCGTTTGTCCGTCAGCGGTCCCTACCGTCAAAACGAAAGGGTTGTAACCCACTGCGGGCCCGGGTTCCAGCACCATCCCGAACGTCTGGTTTGTATGTGCCGCCCGAACGGTGACCTGGGTTTCCGCAGCCACCCAGCGATAACGTTCCGATCCGTGGTCCTCCAGATAGGACCAGCCCGTGCCCGGCCAGAATTCCAAACCTGCCTCAAAAATATCGGGCCCGCGTGCTCCGAGGAGCCGAAACGTCCGGCGCATCAGACCGAGGCCGCGAGAGAAGACAGCGGCGCTTCCGCGATGCCGGCGAAGACTGAAGAGCAATCGCCCGAGGGTGGGCCGCGCTTGACTCATACTTAAGCCAAGGGGCTGCGGCGAACGATCTTCGACGGGCGCCCAATCACAGCGGAACACCCGGAAGTTGAGGATGCGGTGATCGTTCGCTACTGCCAGGCCACCGCCGGGCGTTATCAGCCGGAATACGCGAGTTTCGGCGCCGCGCGCCGGGGGGACGACGACTTGTATGAGAGTGCGGCGCTCGATTTGAAAGTCCGCAACCTTCGCGCCGCCCGCATCGAGCAGGTGCAAAGCCGCAGGTAAGCGTTCGATCGCCGGTCCCGGTTCTAGCTCAATCTCAAGCACAGCGCCGCCTTTCGGCACTCGTGCGACAATCTCCGCCTCGCCTGCAATCCAACGAAATGGTTCGGACGGGTCCCATTTTTCCACCGGAAACCAGCCGTCTCCAAAATGAATGCCCGACTCGCGCCGGACAATATCGATCGCTTCCGTTTCGCGCCGTCCGCTGGAATTGAGGGGAAAGGGGCCTTCCCGGGCGAATATACGAATCAAGTTGCTGCGGCAATAAGCGAGTTGTTCATCGATCGTCCCGTCCACCGGCACGTCGCTCATCACGTCGGTCCGGTCGATGCGGTACATCTTTCCATGTTCCAAGCGGTGCGCGGCTAGAAATTCCATTAACTCGTCCGAGAAAATGATGTCGATGTTGGTGGCGAGAATGTACTCGCCTCGCGCACGCCGAATTCCTACGTTCTTGGCGATCATTTGGTACAAAGGCAGCGCCAAAGCGTGAGCGTATCGGGCATGCACTTCGGCAGGCACTTCGATGATCCGCACGTGGCAAGGCCCGGTGTCGACGGGCCACCGCAGGGCTGTGGCGAGCGACTCGCGATCAGCGGGCGGGTTCCATTCCACCACAATCAACTCCGAGGGTAGATTGTGGCGCTTGGCTTGATTGATCCAGGCATCCACGAATACCTGCATTCGGCGAAGCAGGCTGCCTCCGTGGTCGTCATTCCGGGCTGTAACGACTACTGACAGATACGGCGAATCGGGACCCTTCTCGCTCACCCTTCTCTGACTCAATTGCATGAAACCTAACTTTATAGAATAGCGGTTTCCACTCAAATAACCGAGCCCCACAGCGGATGCACTTTGCCTCGTAGACCGGCTCCTTCGCGGTCTCGGCAACCACGCTTCCAACCGGACAGCCACAATCTAGGATCGATCGAGTTCCCAATGCTGCTCCGCGTGTTACGTGTCCATACGCAAAGTGCCATGGATAGCAAACAAGCCAGCTAGGGAAGACCATGGCTAGTGAAGAAGCCCTCGACAGAATGACGACCACGATAAGAACGGCCGATCGAAGTACAAACTGATCATTGTCGCAGTCCCGGCGCGCGATGAGCGAACTTCGCTAAAATGGGCCTTTATCATGAAGAACGAACTCGCCGTCATCACCGGGGCTGGAGGCTTTATCGGCGGAAGCCTGGTAGCCGAATTTCGCAAGCAGGGCTACCGGAAAATCCGTGCCGTGGATATCAAGCCTTTGGACGAATGGTATCAGCGCTTTGATGACGTTGAAAATTTGTCTCTCGATTTGAATCGGCGGGAAAACTGCGACCAGGCGGCGCGCGACGCGTTCCAGATTTACAACTTCGCCGCCAACATGGGCGGCATGGGATTTATCGAGCACAACAAAGCGTTGTGCATGCTGTCGGTATTGATCAATACCCAGATGCTCGAAGCCGCGCAACAATTCGGCGTCAAGAAATTTTTCTTCTCTTCTTCAGCGTGCGTCTATAACGGCGACAAGCAGCGGGACACGAATTGCCCGGGGCTTAAGGAAGAGGACGCTTATCCAGCGCTCGCCGAGGACGGCTACGGTTGGGAGAAGTTGTTCAGCGAACGGATGTGCCGGCATTTCCGGGAAGATTTCGGGCTGCATACGCGCGTCGCACGTTTTCACAATGTCTATGGTCCGAATGGAACCTGGTATGGAGGGCGGGAGAAAGCGCCGGCGGCGATTTGCCGCAAAGTGATCGCGGCCAAAGTTTCGGGGAAGAATGAGATCGAGATCTGGGGCGATGGCCATCAAACCCGCAGCTTCATGTATATCGACGATTGCCTGCTGGGCGTGGAGAAGATCATGAACTCCGAGATCCTGGAGCCGATCAATCTGGGATCGTCCGAAATGGTTTCCATCAATCAACTGGTAGACATGGTGGAAGAGATCGCGGGCGTCCGGTTGAAGAGAAACTACAATCTGACCGCCCCCAAAGGCGTAAACGGAAGAAGCAGCGATAACACGCTGATTCAGAAATACCTCAATTGGGAGCCCAGCACTTCTTTGCGCGCGGGCCTCGCGAAAACATACGCTTGGATCTTCGATCAATACAAGGCACGCGAAAGCGGCACCGGAAAATTCATCAAAGAAGCCGTGACGGCGTGAGCCGCTCCAGAAGTATGTGGAACGGCGATTATTGGTTCGTGATCCGCAGCCTGGTGGCAAAAGACTTTAAGGTCCGTTACCGGAACATGTCGCTGGGCGTATTGTGGTCGCTGTTGAATCCGCTCATCATGATGAGCGTGATGACATTCATCACTACGCAGATCTTCTCCAATTCCAGCATGAGGCATTACCCGCTGGCTGTCTTGTGCGGATTGGTTCCGTTCAACTTTTTTTCGCTCGCGTGGCTGACGGGCACCAGTTCTCTGCTGGAAAACGCTTCACTGATTAAGCGCGTCCCGGTGCCCCGGCAGATCTTCCCGATCGCTAGCGTACTTTCCAATTGCATGCATTTGGTGATTCAAATCGGTTTGCTGCTGATGGGCGTAGTGATTTTTGGCATCGGCGTGACCGTGTATTGGCTGTGGCTGCCGGTGATTTGGGCCCTGGAGATTGTTTTCGTTCTGGGGCTGGCGCTGACCTTTTCCGCAATCAATGTGTACGTGCGCGACACGCGCTACGTGGTTGAATCGGCCACCACCATTCTGTTCTGGCTGGTTCCCATCTTCTACTCCTTTTCTCAAATTCCGCCAAAGTTTCGTACCATCTACGAGTTCAATCCAGTGGCGGCGCTGGTAATGATGATGCGCACGATTCTGCTGGAAGGCCGGCCGCCCGTCTCATCCACGCTGCGGAATTTGATTTTGGTTTCGCTCCTCACCTTCATCGGCGGCTGGTTCGCCTTCCGGAAAATGAAGGAAAAATTCTACGAGTACCTGTAAGGCTGAATGGCACGAAGCACCGCGCTCATTGAATTCGAGAATGTCTCCAAGTGGTTCCCGCATAGCACCGGGCGCGCGCTGCTGCGGACGCACATCGCGCAATGGTTCGGCAGCGCGCGCAAGGAGAATTTCGTCGCGCTGAAAAATGTCTCATTCCGGCTTGAGCCTGGGGAAAGCCTGGCAGTGGTGGGCCGGAATGGTGCGGGAAAGAGCACGCTGCTCAGCTTGGCCGCGGGTTTGGCCACCCCCAACGCGGGGCGCGTCACAGTGAACGGAAACCTGGCTGCGCTGCTCGAGCTTGGCTCCGGCTTCCATCTGGATCTTACGGGCGCGGAGAATCTTCTGCTGAATTCAGCATTGCTCGGGCGCAGCCGGAAGCAGACCCTGGATCTGGCCGAGAAGATTATCGATTTCTCCGGGATTCGCGACTTCATCAATGAGCCGCTGCGCACTTACTCCTCCGGCATGGTCATGCGGCTGGCGTTTTCTATCGCGATCCACACCGAACCGGACATTTTGCTTTTGGATGAAGTGCTGGCGGTGGGTGACTCCGGCTTTCAAGCCAAGTGCCGGGCCACTTTGCAGGAATTTCAACGCAATGGAAAATCCATTCTGTTCGTTTCCCACTCGGCCGGGAATGTTCGCGAAATGTGCGAGCAGGCTATCTGGCTGGATCACGGCGAGCTTGTCATGGAAGGCGATGTCGGGAGCGTCCTGGACGCTTACACCGGCGTATCAGAGCAGCAGCAAACGGGCGACCCGGTGTCCTGAGAAGTCCTACTGACGCACATAGCGCATCGGCGGATCATCGCCATGCTTCAAGATCATCGGAATCGGTCCAACCTGCTGAAGCAGTTCCGACCCTATCTCGTGGACATTTTGCGGGTAATACGTCGAAGCTGCAACCAGAAACGACACGATCCATCGGAGTCTGGTGTGACCGAACCGCGACCGCTAGGGAGCGCTACCCGGAACGTTCATGGTAGCGCTCCCTCGCGGTCGCGGTTCGGTAGGGGTTGATGGTTGCCATTTCGAATGTCGCTGTGATAGAAGTAATCCAATTCGATGGGCAATCCAAACATCAGCAGTGTGCCGGAACGAAAATCGCTCGGCAAGATGGCTGCAGGATGGTTGCAAGCCCGGCACATGGCGCACCTCGGCATCGCCAACACGATGCGGCTGGCGCGTGTTACGAACAAGATCCGATTTCATCGCCAGGATCAGTTGCGCCGCGACTTGTATAAAAACCACTTCCCGGCGCTGCTCAAAGAGAATGGCGGTCCAACCCGCCCAACCCTTCAAGTTAAGGACGGCTGGGTGGTGGACACTTCGCTCTCATTGCCGCACCTCGGACGCATGCTCGAAGAATCTGAAAAAATCATCGCCGAGCGCTCCGGTAACCGACCGTCGCTTGAGGATCCGTATCGCAGCTATTTTCAGGATCTCTGGATGGATGGGGACGCCGAAAAATATCCGGCCTTTTTGGACTTCGCCACGTCGAGCGATGTGATTGCAACCGTTGCGGATCACATCCAATGCATTCCAGCTCTTTCCACCACGCTACCGCCCGGAATCCGGTTTGTGGAATCGAACGCAGCCTACGATGTTGAGCCGGATAAACCGAAAGACAGCCAGCTTTATCACATCGACTACTATTCCCGGCCCAATATCTACATGATCGTGCTGCTGCGCGACACGACGCCGGAGAATGGTCCTTGGACGTTCTTTCCGGAATCGATTTCGAAGAAAGCTTCGGACGCGCTCGGGTATTGGGGGAAGAAAAGAGGCTACCGGATCAGCGACGCGGACGTTTATTCGGTGGCTAATCGCGAAGACACGATCCAGTTTTGCTATCCACGGGGGACCGTCTTGTTTACCGATTCTTCAGCGTGCCTGCATTACGGGAGCCGTAATTCCATCAAACCTCGGTTTCAGCTCATGGTCGGCTACACCGGAGCCTGCCGGACAGACTTCAGCGAGTCACTCCTTGCGCCCAAAGTGTATCCAATCCGTCAGACGGATTCACGCTTGCGGAGACTGGTGCTCGACAAGAATATGACGGAAGTTTAATCTATAGGAGTGAACCACCCGGCAATCCCTGCGAGATCGCCGGGCGGCATTGCGCATACGCCCTCTTCACTTGGGTAGCGCTACTACAATAGATTCAATTCGCGGTTTTCCGTTTCGACTTTTACTAACGTGCGTGAGAAATTTTTCGAAATTCGCTATCGTATGCATGGCTCGATCGCGGAACGCGCCCATGCAGGTTCTCCTTGCCTACGTAAAACGACTTCCCGGACCATTCTTCCGTGTGCCGGGCTACCAAATCGTTTAGCCGGCGCACGCGCTCTTCCGACGGCGGATGTGTCCGGAAATAAGCGCTCAGGGCGTCGCCGGTAGCTTCTACCACTTCACCGGCGGGCGTCGTGGCCGGAACTCGGGACGGTTCGTGGAGCTTCACCTTCATGCGGGCGAACAGTACAGCCTCCGCCTCCGGGTCGTAGCCGGATTCCACTGTTAGCCGCTCTCCTTGCGCATCTGCTTCCAACTCCTGTTGCTGCGAGAATCCTCGCTGCACCAAACGATGCGATTTCCACAACCGATCCAGCCGCCGGCATGCCGGCTTCTTTGAGCTTGGCTTCGTATTGGTAATGCTCGATGCAGTGCCGCAGGTCGACATGGGACATTTCGTGTCCCAGCACACCCGCCAGCTCCGCTTCCGATTCCACGAAGTCCAGCATGCCGCGCGTGACGAAGATCTGTCCGCCGGGCAACGCGAAGGCATTGATCTCAGGTGAGTTGATCAAGTGAAATTGGTATTGCATCCCTCGGCGGCGAAGATGCGGCAGCATGGGCTTAGCCACTCCCGCGAGATAACGCGACCCGCCCGCATCTTCGATTTCCGGATTCGCGAACGCTTGGGCAAGCTCCGAGCCAATCCTCATCTCATCCGCGTCGCTGACGCGCGTCAGTTTCATTCCGATCTGGTCGGTATCCCGCAAAGCGTCCGACCATAGCTCCACGAGGGAGTTGAGGCTCACGTCTTTGTCAGGCGTCCCGCGCGTCGCCAGCGCGGCTCCTGCCCCGAGCATGGCAACAACCAAGCCGAATCTAATCCAAGTCATAAGTCCTCCTTGCGCTACAGATATTTCTGAATGCGATCCCGGAACCGGGTATAGATCCACGAGACGCCCACCAGCATCAGCCCGAGCACGATGAACGAAAGAATCCGGTACATCGTTTCGAGATGGCGCAGGTCGTAGACGAAGAGCTTGAGAATGCAGACCAGGAAAAGAAACATTCCGGATAAACGCTGCACCCGGTCGTTCAGCGGAAAGCCAGCCATCAGCAGGGCGACGCCTTCTACTCCCCACGCTACCGTGAGTACGCTGCCCGAAACCTCGTAGAACAGCAGAACTGCGAGCAACGAGGCAGCAAGCAAGGAATAGAAAGTCCGCGCGTGACGTTCCGGAGCGGGCATTTCTCCATGCTTTTGCGGAATGAGAAGCTGCGCCGCATAGAAACACGCAATGACGAAAGCGCCGGTGAGAATCCGTCCGGACACGCCGCCGAAACTTTCAGGCGCGTAGAAGTTGGTGGTCCAACTTCGCCAGAAGGTGAGCGCGGCGAGGAGAAAACTCTGCCAGCGCAGATCGATGTTGTCCCAACGCCGGCCGAATATGAGGAACCCAAGGGCGAGCGCAGCCCAACCCGTGACGGTAAAGACGCGGCCCAGTTCGAACCGCATCAGGGCTACTGCCAGGATGGCCGGCGCGTATAAGTACAGGCGTCCGAGAGGCAGTTCCCATTCCCGCAATCGCGCGCGCTCCAGTTTTTGTTTCGACCATTGGAAGTAATAGGACGCTACGACGGGCACGACGGTCAGGGCCCGGTGCGAGACGATTCCGACGTGGCCCATCCCGGTGAAGTTGGCAAAGAACATCCGGCCGAACGCGGCGCCTGCAGCGAGGTGCGACTGCAGGCGCAGGCTTGGGAGATCGAGGGCGAATCCGGCTTCCATTAAGAGCAGAGCAACCAGCGCCCACGCAGGGCCGATCACCACAGTGGGGAGCAGCTCCCAGAGTCCTGCAAGCAAAAAGAGGGTGCCGATGGAAGAACTGAAATTAAAGACCGTTTTGACCTCGGCCTCGCTTGAGATCTGCTTTCGTGCAAAGTGAATCCGCGTGGCCATGCAGTATGCAAGCAGCGAAGCGGCCGCTACGATCCAGCGTTTGCTGAACGGATCGTCATTGGCGATCGGGAGGAAATTGTCAAAGAAGGTCCACAGCGCGCCGAGAGTAGCCACGAAGTACGCTTGGATGCGGAAGTTTTCGGGAATTCCGCGCAGTCCGAATTCTAAGATGACGAGAGCAAGACCGAGCCAGCCGAGGCCCAAAAAATCCGAAGGAAGCGCGCGCCAAGCCAGCGCGACCAGCGATAGGGTTGCCGCCCACGATCCCACGGCGCGCATACCACGGCGTTCCCAATCCTCCATGCGATCCGGCGCGGAGCGAAGCCCACATAGCGCGGCCAGGTAGCTCAACACTGCAGCCCCTGAAAGCGCGATCCAGGGATGAGGGAGCGGCGGAGCGAAGCCGAATTCCACGTCCGCCTGATAGACTGCGATTCCGCTTATCCCCAATGCGCCGGCGAGATAGCCTTGCACGCGGAAATCGCCGAGCCTGCGCCACCATCCGAATCCAAAGAGCAATGCGGCGAGGATGAACCAGCTCAGCCCAACATACTGCCGGGGCGTTTCGAATCCGAGCACAAGCGCAATGGCAGCGGACGCCGCATAGCCGTAGAACGTGTCCATCTTGCGCAGTGCACGATTCAGATAGAAGAGCAGACAGCTCGCGGCGGCGATCGGTGTCCATGGCTTGACGCTCCAGTTACCGATACTGGTCGATCCACCCGCCGGAATATCCACGGCGATGATTTCGCCGATCCCGCCGGCAAACAAGGCGGCCGCGAGCTGGCGCGGGTAGGCTTGTTTGAAAAACAGTCCAGCGATGAACAGCGCTTCGGCTTCGGCGAGTAGTCCGAAGAGAGCCGGAGCGCCATGAAACTTCAGGAAAATCGCAGCAACGGTGAGAGCGGCAGTGAGGGTGATGGGTCCTTCATAGCCGCCCGACAGCGCGCGCTCCGGTGTTGCAATCTCGGGGGCGAAACTGGATGGCGGCCGCATCAGCGCGCGGAGAATCGTGCTTACCAGATATGCGGCACCGATTCCAGCGGCAAGTAAATGAAGATCGTGCGGCGCGGCGGCCGACCATTTCATGTACGAGAGACCAATGAACGCGACAGCATTCAACGGAAGGATGGCGCTTTCCCACAGCGAGTATTCCGTGCGGCGCTTTGCGCGCAGAAGATCAAAGCCTTCGAATAAAATCCAATACGTAGTAAACAAAAGCTGAACGTTGAACAGCGGGGATCCGGAATCGCCGCGCGATGCGCAAGCTCCGTAAGTCGCGATCAGTCCGAAGAATGCCATCTGCGAGCATTTGAATCGATAAGCTACAAAAAGCAGCGATGCTGCGAGCGGCGCGAGCGCAATCACCGAAAGCACGGTGAGGCTGGCGGGCGTAACGGCCGGGCTAAGCGTCGCAAAGGCGATGAAGTACGCGAGTGCGGTGACGGTTTGCGACCGGTAGCGCAGCGAGTGCAGAATCATCCCGGCCGCGACGGCCAGCAGCAAAGCTCCTCCGGCGATCGGACTGTCGATTACTTTGGCGGCATCCACGGCCTGCATCGCATATGTCGTGAAGTAGAGCGCGGCCCATCCGCCGCCCAGCAATCCGCGGGCGAAGATTTTGTAGCGCGGCTTTTTCTCGACGAAGAACCCCCCGGCCAGCATCGCGAAACTAACTCCGAGTCCGATGGCGGCGCGTCCGCCGGGACCCACTTGCGTGAACGAATAGCCGAGGAACAGCGCAATCCCAATCACCAGCACCAACACGCCTAGCTTGTTGAGCCAGCTTCCGCCAACGACGGCTTCCCATTCTTCGTTCTTCATCGATTCGCGGACGCGTTGCCGGATGGTTGGTCCCGCGGGTCGCGGCACAAAGGGCAGTTCCGGTTCGGATTCCGGCAGGGGCGGAGGAGCTTCCACCTGAATCGAAGGAGGTGCGGGCTCCGCAATCACTTGCTCAAGCTCCGGTGCGGGTTCCATCACCGGAATCACCGGGCTCGGCGGCGGCGCGACCGAAACCTCCGCCGGACGTAGCGCACGCAGTTCCTGAACGGCTTGCTCCAGCG
>DATGIH010000445.1:0-19125 GCA_035295865.1 Bryobacteraceae bacterium | reverse complement strand
GCGGCGGCGGGCAGGATTGCCCGCCCCACTTACTCGGTAGTCCAGTAGTTTTGGAAGCCGATATATTCGGCTGGCATGTTTCGCAAAATCGTCCGGCGCAACTCGAGAAAATCGATGTCGCCTTGGTGCTCGTATAGAATTTTTCCTCCTGGCGCGATCAGGACGGTGTAGGGCACGCCGGTTTTCCACTTCGGGTCGAACGCCGCTTGCAAGGCGTAGGTATCTTCCGAGCCAAAGAGTAGATTGCGGCTGGATGCGTGCTGCCTTTCGAGCATTTTGAGAACGCTCGGCTTTTCATCCGGCATGTTGGTGGATACCGTGACCAGATCGAAGTCGCGCACGCGATACATCCGATACGTGGTTTCGACATCCGGAAATTCGTGCACGCAGGGTCCGCACCAGGTGGCCCAGAAGCTCACGAGCAGCATTTTGTCCGTAGGATTCGTCCGCAGCTTTCGCAAATCATCGGCACCCGCCATTTCCAGACGCACCGGCTCGGCTTCGATCTTCTTTTGATCCGCGATGCGCGCCTCTTCTTTTTCCTTCCACTTGGTGGAGCAGCCGAAAACGCCCGTTGTTTCCACCGGAACCGGCTTGCCTGAGAGCAGCGCCTCCACGGCGTTGCGCGCGTCTTCCGATTTCACCAGTTCCACGCGGTAGCTGTTGTCGAAACGTCCCTGGTAGCGCAGCTTGCGATCTTTGTCGAACACAAAAACGTGCGGCGTGGCCTGTGGACCCAGCGCCCGCCCGACGCTCTGGGTTTCGCCGTCGTAAAGATACGGATAACGCAGATGTTTGTATGCCACCCGGATTTTCATTTCGTCGAGCGTGTCGCTGGTGTCCGCCGAATCCAGCTCGTCGACGCGGATGGCTTCCGGATCGTTCGGCTGAATCGCGACCACCGCGACGCCCTTCGGTCCGTAATCATCCGCCATCTTTTGGACACGCTGCTCGTAGATCGAGGCGATGGGACAGTGATTGCACAGGAAGACGATCACAAGCACCGGGCTCGAAGCATAATCGGCCAGCTTATGAATTTTGCCATCCACACCAGGGAGCGAGAAATCCGGAGCTGGGGATCCGATGGCGAGAATCGGGTGCGCGGATTGCGCGAATGCCGAAAGAACAAGCGCGAAGATGAGAAAGATGCGCGTCATGCCAATTTGCGCGCGTACGCGACTTCTTCTGCCACCACTTCGTCGATGTTGCCTTCTTTTTCGTATTCGATGGCGCACAATCCGCGATACGAAATCTTGTGCAACTCCGCCATCACTTGCGGGATTTTAGAAATTCCCTGGCCCAGCGGAACGTTGTCTTCCCCGCCCGATGCTTTTACGTCCTTCAAATGCACCATTTTCAAAAAAGGGCCGAGTTTCCGAACGGCATCCACCGTGTCGTGCCCGCAAGACGCGATGTGGCCGACATCCAAGGTGGAACCCATCGTCTTCGATCGTCCCGCGAGCGCTTTCAGAACATCTTCCGGACTTTCGTACGCGAACCCGCCCTTGAAATAGTGATTGTGGATGCCGAACGTCAGTCCTTCTTTGGTCAATCGATCGTCGATCCGCGCCAGGATGTCGCCTGTGGCGTCACCGGAGATATTGCGGGCGCCCAACAATCCGGCGAATCGAACGGCGAGATCCAGATCGTGATCGGTTTTGATGGTGGCCGAATAGTACGAGACACAGCGGATACCTGCGTTGTCGAGTTTCCGCTTGGCGTCGATGCACATCTGATCGGTCGGCGGTTTCATCAGCATGAACTCGCCGCGCGACATTTCGATTTCGCGGATCTTCAGCGCGGTAAGCTGCGCCACCATGTCGTCAAATAAATAGGTGTGATAGGTGTACGTCCCGATTCCGATGTTCAGCTTATTCGCGGCCAGCGCGCATCCCGCGCCAATTCCGGCAGCTATCGCTTGAACGAATGTTCTGCGTGTCAGCATGATTCCTCTTAAGGCGCCGGACGCGGCGTCACGTCGGCATCTTTCAAGCCCATCGCCCACTGGATCGCTTCCATGTACATGGTCTGCATTTCCGGCTTATCCCAGTTTTCCACCGGATGGCCCAGCGTCGAATAAAACACGCGCCCTTTGCCGTACGTCTTGGCCCACGCCACCGCGAAATCCTTGTCCTTCCGGTGCACGCGCGGATTCATTTCCAGCTTCGACGCATCCAGCCGCATCAGCACTCGGCACTTTTCGCGCGAGAAGTTGCGGATCTGATAGATCTCGTCCTTGAACGTGAACGCGCGCGGCCACTGCGCCATGCCGGGGAACGACGGATCTTCGACCAGAATCGGCGCGTCGGAAGTTCCCCAGGGATGCTCGTCGAAATAGCCGCCCAGCATTTCGCCGTATTCCGGCCAGTCCGTAAAAGTGATGGCGGCGCTGTGAATGCCGATGAATCCCTTGCCGTCGTCGTGAATGAAGGACAAGAAATCGGCTTTCTTCTGGTTGTCCATTTCGAGCGTACCGCCCGTGTAGAACAGCACGGCGTCAAAATCGTTCAGGGTTTTGGCGTTGTACTCGATTTTCTTTTTGGTGAGAGCTTCGGTGTCGGTGCGGATGGTGGTATCGAACAGTCCGGATTCGCGGCCCAGCCGTTCGATGGTGGCAAGCGCATGCGAGACGGCTTCATGGCGATAGCCTTTTTCCTCTCCGATGGCGAGCAAATGTTTTTTCTGCGCGGCAGCGCGGGTGCCGGAAGCTGGAACCAGAAGGATCGTGACGATTGCTAGAAAGAGCTTTCTCAAAGCTCTATCTTTGCACGCGACTCGCTTACTGCACCAGTTGATAGCACTTCATCAGGCTGAGCAGTTGGCCAAGATCGATGGGCTTCATCAGGTATGCGTCGCAGAGCTGCTGGAAGCACTGGATCACTTCCTTGATGTCTTCGACGGCGGTGGTCATCACGATCTTCGCGCCGGAGCTCGAGAGAATTCCGTGCCCCTCTTCCAATGCGCGGATTTGACGCACAGCCTCGCGGCCGTCCATTTCGGGCATCATGATGTCCATGCAAATCATGTCGTATTTCTGGCCCTGCTCAAGCGCGATCTGGAATGCTTCCACAGCTTCCTTACCGTTCACCGCGATGTGACATTCGCCGTAACGGGACAGAAAGGTCTGCAACATGAGGCGACTGACAAAATCGTCCTCCACCAGAAGCACGCGCACGATCCGCGCTCCTTCGCGTCTTTTATCAAAAGAGGACGTGGTTTTCGTGGAAGGGATGGATGGATCGGCCAGTATGCCGCCAAGAGCGGCCAGGACATCGGCGGTCTCGGCTTGGTTGCTGGTGACTGCGTTTTGAATCAAGTCGCGCATGCGATCCGTTGCGCTCAGCAGAATGCGGACGCGCTCCGGGGTCGGAACCAGCTTATGCGAGCGGATCAACGCCAGGACGTCTTCCATTTGGTGCGCCAGTCCACGGACTTTCAGAAGGTCGAAATAGCCCGCGCCTCCCTTGATCGAGTGTACCGACCGAAAGACGCGATTCAGCAACTCTTCATCGAAGCCAGCTCCACTCTTCTCGAGCGCCAGCAGGTCGCTCTCGATGTCGCTCAAATGCTCGGCGGACTCGGTGAGATAGTCTCTCGCCAGTTCATCGTCAAGATTAGTCATGCTTGCATCTCCTAGCTGTTCTCATTCCGGATCGCAAGGCCGGATCCAACCGGCATTCTTCAGCTCGCTGCGAAATCGTTCAAATTCGTCCAGAGCGCGCGGTAGAAGCTCGCCACACGGTTCCAAATTACCGGTGGACGCGGTCTTTTCCATTTCCAGGGCAATCGCTCGTAGACTTTCCGCCGCCACCGTGGCCGCGGACCCTTTCAGCATGTGTGCCTGAGCGCGCGTTCCGGCGACATTCGAGGCCCCCAGCATTGAGCGCAAATTGTTCAATTGGGTAGGTGCGTCCTTGAGAAATCCGTTGAGCGTGATGCCGGCAAGTTCCCGGTCCCCGCCCAACCGCCGCATCAGACTTGCTGCGTCGAACACGCCATGGGCGGCGCCGTTTTCGCCCTGATCTCGCTCGCGAACGCCGGACCGGACCAGCCACTTCAAAAGAACTTGCTCCAGATGCTGCAATTCCACCGGTTTCGAAATATAATCATTCATGCCTTCGTTCAGGCACCGGTCCCGATCGGCCGGCATCGCGTCCGCGGTCACGGCGACGATCGGAATATTCGCGTGACGGGACGCCCGGATGCGGTGAGTGGCATCGAAGCCATCCATCACGGGCATTTCACAATCCATCAAAACCAGATCGTAAACGCCGTCTTCCAGAGCTTGAATCGCCTCGGCGCCATTGTTCACGGCGGTGGCCCGATAACCCAGCTTCTCTAGCTGAGCCATGCCGACGTCGCGATTGGTGGAATTATCCTCCGCCAACAGAATTCGCGCCGGGCTGAGCTGGCGTGGCGCATCTCCGCCGGGAACTGGACTCGGCACATTCTTCGAGCGCGGCGCCTCAATTTCGGGAACCTCAAAGACCGCGGTGAACCAGAAATTGGATCCTTCCCCTTCCCGGCTATCCACGCCCATGCTGCCGCCCATCATCTCGGTTAGTTGCTTGGAGATGGCGAGGCCGAGGCCCGTGCCGCCATATTTTCGGGTAGTCGATTCATCCGCTTGCACGAAGGGCGAGAACAGCGTTCCGGCTTGGTCCGGCCGGATGCCGATGCCGGTGTCGCTGATGGTGAATCTTACCGTCGCCACGCCGTCGCTCTTCCTATCAAGTGCCGCATCGAGCGTAATCTCTCCGCGTTCGGTAAATTTGATGGCGTTGGCCAGCAGATTGGTCAGCACCTGGCGCAGACGGGCGGCGTCGCCGGTCAGGAATTGTGGAATGTTCGGAGCGACGCGCGAATGGAGAAGAAGCCCTTTTGCATTCGCTTGCGTGGCGAAAAGCTGCACCAGGTCGTCCACCAGGTTCCGAACCGGAAAGGGACGCTTTTCAAGGACGATCTTACGGGCTTCGATTTTGGAGATGTCCAGGATGTCGTTAATCAAGGCGAGCAACGTTCGGCCGCTGGATTGAGCAATGCCGGCGAAACGTCGCTGCTCGGGGGTGAGCCCGCTTTCAAGCAGCAGTTGAATCATGCCCAGCACGCCGTTCATCGGAGTACGGATTTCATGGCTCATGTTGGCCAGAAACCGGCTCTTGGCGCGGTTGGCCGAATCGGCTTCTTCACGCGCCGCGATAAGCTGCGCTTCGTACTGTTTGCGATAGGTAATGTCCTCGGCGAGGCCGATCACGCGAAGCATCCGACCCGCTGCATCGCGAACGGGAAACGCCTGATCGCGGATCCATTTCTCCTTGCCGTCGGGAGTGTGGATCCGGTACTCGGAACTGACGATCTCCCCCTGCATTTGCCGCGCGAATCGTTCGTGGGCCGCGCCGCGGTCTTCCGGGTGGATCGCATCCGCCCAGGACATCGGGTTCTGATAAATGCTTTCGCGCGACCTGCCCCAGATTTCTTCGTAAGCCGGACTGACGTAGAGCATCTCGTCGGCGGAGGGCGGCATCATCCAAAACACTTCGCGGATGTTTTCCGCCAACTCACGGAACTTCTCTTCACTGCTCTGGAGGGCTTGCTCGGCCTGTTTCCGTTCGGTGATATCGCGGAAAAACCAAACCCGGCCGCGATGCCCGGCTTCCCGGCGCATGCTGGTGGAGTAGCGCTCGAGTGTTCGGCCGTCGATTAGTTCAATTTCGCAGTGATCGTTCAGAGCAGGCTGGTCGTAGAGTTCCTGAACGCGTTGCAGGAAAACGTCGGGTTCTTTCACGCGCTCCGCGACGGCTGACAACAGCGGCGCGTCGGAAGCACCACTTTCCGTATTGGAAACGATGGCATCGGGAATCTTCCATACACGCAGGAACTTGTCGTTGAACGATTCCACAATGCCTTCGTCGCTCACCACCAGAATTCCGTCGAGTGAAACATCCAGAATGGCGCGGACGATGGAATGCTGAAACTCTCGCGCTTCCTCGGCCTGCTTGCGCTCGGTAATGTCCGCGCTCAACCCCACCAATCCCAGGAATTCGCCCTGGGGCGATAAGCGAGGCTCGGCGTAGGAGCCTAACAGCCTCCACTCGCCATCGCCGCGCCGCACACGCGCCTCGGCGCGGAATGGCTTGTGCTCTTCGAGCGAGACTTGAAATTGGCTAAGATAATTCGCTTCATCTTCCGGGTGCAACGCCAAACGCCACTGATACTTTTCGACGTCTTCGCTTTTGACCCCAAAAAACTCGCGCCAGCTTCGGTTCACGAACTGGACTCGCGCGGCTGAATCGGTGACCCAGATCATGGTTGGGCAACTGTCGGCGATCGTGCGGAAACGATCCTCGCTTTCGCGTACCGCTTGGTGGGCATGCCGGCTCGCGGTAATGTCCTCGGTATAAACCACGTAGCCCTCTGGGGTCCCGCAAGCGGCTAGAACTAAGCAAATATTGGTCCGCGTCCATACCAATCCGCCGGTCCGTTGCAAATAACGCTGTTCTACATCGGAACATCCATTGGTCAATTCGACATACCGGGTTTTCTCCCGGTCTTCCGGGTGGATCAGTTCCGACCAGGCTTTGCCCACCAGCTCGGCTTCGGAATACCCCAGCATCCGGCAGAACGCGGCGTTCATCCGCAGGATGTTTCCGTCCAAATCGTTCAGACACATGCTAAAGGGCGCATGTTCAAAGACCGAGCGAAATTGCTGTTCGCAGTCCATCCCATGTGCTTATCGGCAGCGCGCAGGGAGTTTTTCGAATTTGGCTGGGGAGTACCGAACCGCGACCGCCAGGGAGCGCTACCGTGACCCTACGTGTCGTGGGAGCGCTCCCTGGTGATCGCGGTTCGGTAAAACAATGGTTTTAGAGCATCACCAAACCGCGCCGGATGGCCTGGGAGACGGCTTCGGTCCGGCTCGCCGCGCCGAGTTTCACAAAAATCGACGCGACGTGGGTTTTGACAGTATGCTCCGAGATCCCGAGAGCATGGGCGATCAGCTTGTTGCTTTGCCCCTCGGCGATTAGATTTAGTACTTCGAGTTCACGATCGCTCAACGGTTCCGCGAGAGCTTCGGCGGCGGGCCGGGCGATGGACGCCAGATCAGGTAATGATCCAGCCGAGAGCACCACCAAACCTACGTGCACAGCTTGAACCGCGGCTTCGATTTCCTCGGGCGATGCCTCCCGCGAGATCACCGCTCGAGCACCGGCACGCAAAGCGGCGCTCACTCGCAAAGGGTCTGCGCTGTCTAACAGCATCACGGCCGGCTTCTGCCCGATCATGGCTTGCATACCATCGAGCGGCCCGTCCCCAGCGTCGAAAAGCAGGACATCCGCTTCCAAATCCGCAACGGGCAGCAGTGACCAATCCAGCGCACCCGCCAAATGGAGCGACGAACTCGACCGAACTACACTCTCTAAGCCAGCCCGCACCACGCTCGATCGGGCGGCCACAGTCACGCGAATCAAGCGGCGCGAACCCTTTCGACAGCCATTTGGGCGACCACTCGCCGAACCTGCCGGGTGGTTCCACGGCGGAACTCAATTTCGAGTGGCCGGCCGGCCGTGCAGTCCATCGCGTCTTCCAGATCGTCGAGCGAGCCGAATGGCCTGCCCGCCGCACCCACAAGAAGATCTCCAGGAAGCAACGAAGCTCTGTCGGCAGCGGATTGCGGGGTCATTTCGAGAATCAAAAATCCAATCTGGCCACTGCCTCCCCCCAGTGGCACTGGGCGAGTGGTGATTCCAAGAAGAAGCGGATTCGTGGACTCTCGAGTCAGGAAGCGAGCCACGGCTTGCGAAGGAATCGCAAGGGACAAATTGCCAGCAATCATAGTATTGAGGCCGATAACTTCACCTTTCGCATTAGCCAGAGGCCCGCCCGAATTTCCAGGTGCCAGCCGGACGTCGCTCGCCACCCAGCGCCGCGCCGATCCGATTGGTTGTGGTCCCACGCTGTGGATGACTCCAGTGCTCACCGCTCCTATAAAACCATACGGGCTGCCTACCGCGATCACCAACTCTCCGGCGCGGAGGGCCGTGGAGTCGCCAGGGCTAGCGCCCAACAATCCGCCGGCGTTGATCCGCAGCGCCGCGAGATCCCTCTCGCTGTCTACTTTTTGGATCGAAGCGGGAAAGCGTTGGCCGCTCCAAAGTTCCACTTCAACGCGATTTCCATTGAGGACGTGTGCGTTCGTCAGAACTTTCCCATCCTCGCCCCAAATCACGCCCGACCCCCGGCCGGATCTTCCTGAGAAAACCTGAACCGTGATCCGCCTAAGCCGTTCGGCGATCTCTCCAAACCCGCCCGACATCGCTACTTCCCCTTTCTTGGACGTTCCCCAATCCGAACCTGGATATCCTGGACTGCCCCCGCGCGCAACACTTTAAACCCAACCGTCTGGCCTACGTTGGCGGCATCCAGCGCGTTGGCTAGCGTATCTGCATCGGTAATTACGCTGTTTCCGGCATGCAGGAGAATGTCTCCCATGAGTAGGCCCGCGGAAGCGGCAGGACCGTTCGGCTCAACCCCAAGAAGCATCACGGCAGTTTCCTGATCGAGCTTGAGCTTTTCTTTCAGGTCGCCGGGGAGCGCGACAGGCTGCAGGGCAATTCCCAGAAAGCCGCGGCCTACATAACCATGCTCGAGCAATTTCTGAGCGACACGCTCGACGGTGCGCTTGGTGACCGCTAGCACGGATGTTCGCGATAGTCCGGTGGAAACCAAGCCGATTAAAGTGCCGGACGCATCGACGGCAGCTCCGCCGGACGAGGTCGGATAGACGGAAACGTCGAGGCGCACAAATGGATCGAGTTTGCCATTGCGCCAGGACTTCCACGCTCCGGAGACGCCGCTGATGACTCCGAAGGAAGCAATGGGTCCCGTGGAGGCGGTCCGGCCGACAGCGAGCACGAGATGGCCTGCTTTCAAGTTGGCCTCGTCGTGGAATTCCATGGGTGCGGCCGCCCCGGTGTCGGCTTCGAGTAAAGCCAGATCGGTACCTGGATCGGATCCGCGCAGACGCGCCTCGGCGATTTTGCCGTCTGCAAGAACGACTTTAATTCCCTCCTCAAATCGAACGCCTTCGCTCGATGTAAGGATCAGGTTTTTGCGCCAGACGATGCCGCTGGAGTTGATCCTGGGCCGGGCGTGCACAGCAACGATGCCGGCGGACGCTCGTTCCACGGCTGCCGCCAGATCGTTCGAAAGGTTTTGAAGTTCACTTGCCATGCACCCAGCATGCGGCACGGCGCGAGGATGCGCATCGGAAGAAAGGATGAGGCGGGGTCGGTCGATTGGCGGAGCGCTACAGTAGGAACGTGCGTTTTGAGCTACAAGCGGAATGTCCGCACACCGGCGCCCGCGCAGGATTGCTCCATACCGCGCATGGCATTGTGGAGACGCCGGTTTTTATGCCGGTGGGGACACAGGCCACCGTCAAGGGCGTTCCGCAGCGGGATTTGGCGGGTGAACTGGACGCCAAGATTATTCTCGGAAATACGTATCACTTGTTCCTGCGCCCTGGACACGAGTTGATTCGAAGCCTCGGCGGGCTGCATAAATTTATGGCATGGCCGCGCGCGCTGCTCACCGATTCCGGCGGATTCCAAGTGTTCAGCCTCAGCGATTTGCGCAAAATTTCGGACGAAGGAGTGGTGTTTCGCTCGCATCTGGACGGCGACGCGCATCTGTTTACGCCGGAATCCACCGTCGATGTCCAAATGGCGTTGGGCAGCGACATCATGATGGTGCTGGATGAATGTCTGGAATATCCGGCGATTCATGAAGCCGCCCAAAAGGCGATGCGGCGGACGATTGATTGGGCTCGATCCGGGTATCGGCACTACCTTCGCAGGAAAGAAGAAACTGCTACCGAAGCCGCGCTGTTTCCGATCGTGCAAGGCTCCATGTACGCTGACTTGCGAACGGCTTGCGCGAACGAACTGTGCGAGCTCGACGCGCCAGGGTATGCCATTGGCGGATTGTCGGTGGGCGAGCCACGTCCGGTGAGTCTGGAAATGACCGAGATCACCGCGCCGCTGCTGCCGCGCGATCGTCCGCGCTATGTCATGGGAGTCGGGATGCCCGAAGAATTAGCCGAATACGTCGCACGCGGGGTGGACATGATGGATTGCGTGCTGCCATCGCGCAATGCCCGGAACGGCAGCCTTTTTACGTCCGAGGGCAAGGTGCTGATCAAGCAGGCGCGCTATCGTGACGATGCGGCGCCGCTCGATCCCCACTGCGGCTGTTACACCTGCCAAACCTACTCGCGGGCGTATCTCCGGCATCTGTTTCAGGCGGGCGAAATGCTGTTCTCCACCCTCGCCACCTTACACAATTTGAAGCACTACCTTGACAGGATGCGTCAAATCAGGCACGCTATACTGCTTGGGACATTTCGGGAACATCTGGACAGCCTCCGGCGGCAAGCGGTAACATGAAGTTGAAGTAGTACCCTGCCGTACCAGCTATTCCTTTCAACTCGAGCATTCCAAGCGGTACTATAAATCGAAACTACGCCCAGTGATGACGATACTTCTCAGTCTGTTGCTCCAGCAGCCCAGTTCGAACCCGATCATCGGCTTTCTGCCGTTGTTGGTGATTGTCGCGATCTTTTACCTGCTGGTTTTCATGCCGATGCAGCGCCAAAAGAAACAACAGGCTCAGATGTTGAAGGACCTGCAAAACGGGTCGGTTGTGCTGACGACCGGCGGGATTGTGGGAACGATAATCAGTATCAATAATGATGATACCCTGATACTACGTGTGAAGCCGGACAACGTGAAATTGCAAGTCGCGCGCAGCGCCGTGTCCGGGTTGGTAACTGAGAAAACATAAAGACGTTTCTGGTTTCTCGTTTCTGGTTTCTGGTTGTGACACAGCCGCGAACGAGAAACTAGGAATCAGGAACTAGAAACCGAACAAGATGAAAAGGAACATCAAAATCAAGGCCGGTGTCATCGTCGCGGTGATTCTGATCTGTATTTATGGAATCATCGGCGTACCGAAGTCGAAGGACGAGTTGATTGCCAACTGGAAGAAGAACATCCACCTCGGGTTGGACCTGAGCGGCGGAACGCAATTAGTGATGGAAGTCCAGCTACAGGATGCGTTTAAGGCGTTTGCGGATACCAGCATCGAGCGGCTGAAGGACGACCTGAAGAAGAATAATGTCGATTTCGCGGACATCACTCGGAATGATCCCGCGACCATTCAAGACGCCGATAAGATCGAGATCGATATCAAAGGTGTTCCGCTGGCCAAGGGTAGCGCGCTGCGTGGCGCCGTCGCTGAGGGATTCGGCGAATGGAATCTGCTGGCGGTGAGCTCCACCGACTACAAGATGACCATGAAGCCCACCGAGGCCTTGAAGCTGAAGCACGACACGATGACTCAGACAATGGGCACCATCGAGCGCAAGATCAACGCGCTCGGTTTAGCTGAGTCCTCCGTGCAGCCGACCGGACGCAGCGATGCCGAGGCCGACTTGCTGATTCAGTTGCCGGGTGTGGACGATTCCGCGCACGTGAAGCAGATTTTGCAAACGCAAGCCGTTCTCGAGTGGGATGAAGTAAAGGACGGTCCGTTCCAGTCAAAAGAAGAAGCGCTTTCCAAGCACGGCGGCATTATGCCGCTGAATACGAAGCTGGTTCCGACGCTGGCTCGCGGCGGACAGCAGAGCTGGTTTCTGGTGGGGCGCAGCCCGATCGTCCGCGGGACCGATATCCGCGACGCGCACGCCGCGCAAGGCGAAGTGGGGCGCTGGGAAACGACTTTCGTTTTAACCCAGGAAGCCGCCAAACGCTTCGCCCGCTATACCGAGGCCAACATCAACAATCGCGCCGCGATCGTGGTGGACGGCCAGGTGATCAGCGCGCCGACGATCCAGAGCCGGATCAGCGATACCGGCCGAATCACCGGCGCCGCGACGCAGGAAGAAGCATCCGACCTGGGTTTGAACCTGCGAGCCGGTTCCCTGCCCGCCAGTCTGGTGATCCTGGAAGAAAGAACCGTTGGCCCCTCGCTGGGAGCTGACTCGATTAAGGAAGGATTCCGGGCGGGCATCGCCGGGTTAGTCGCGGTAATTGCCTGGATGCTGGTGTATTACCGCCGATCCGGCATCAATGCGACGCTCGCGTTGGTTCTGAACGCTGTAATCCTGGTGGCCGCGCTGAGCTATTTCGATGCAACGCTGACTCTGCCCGGCATCGCCGGGATTATTTTGACCATTGGTATGGCGGTGGATAGCAACGTTCTGATTTTTGAACGCATCCGCGAGGAACTGCGCTCCGGCAAGGCCGTGGTGGCCGCGGTGGACGCTGGTTTCAGCAAAGCGTTTCTAACAATTATCGACACGCATGTCACTACCGTGGTATCTTGTGCGTTTCTGTTTATCTTTGGTACCGGACCAGTGAAGGGCTTTGCGGTCACCCTGGTTATCGGTTTGATCGCCAACCTGTTTACGGCGGTCTTTGTCTCTAAGACGATCTTCGATTTTGAGCTGTCCGGGAAGCGTCAAGTGACAGCGTTGAGTATTTAAAAATCGTTCTTCAGTTCTTCGGTTCGTCGGTTTGGGGACCTAGGAACTGAGGAACTGAAGAACCTAGGAACTGAAGAACCGGGGAATCGGGAACCGAGTCCCCGCTGCCGGTGTCTAAACGACTGAATGCCGGCGCTACGATTGGCTACATGGAATTATTTGGGAAGACAAACTACGACTTTTTGGGCAAGAAGTGGCCCTTCATCATCCTTTCGCTCATTCTTACGGCAGCCGGTTTGGTGAGTTTGGCGGTAAAGGGTGGTCCGCGCTATGGCATTGATTTTCGGGGAGGTGCGCTGGTTACGGTAACTTTCGCGCAGCGTCCGCCGGTGGATAAGGTGCGCGCCGCCCTCGCGGGGAAACTGCCGGTGGAAGTGCAGGAAGAGTACGGCAAGCCGAACGACATCATCGGCGTGGATGTCCAGGACGAAAAGGCCCAGGCGAACACCCGGCAGATCATCCAGGACAGCCTGACTGCCGCGTTCGGGACTCCCGCTAACGGAAAATACAACATCAACAGCGGCGGCGTGGACGCTCTGGCGATGCAACTCCGGGACCCGCTGCAGGCGGCAAATATCCCCACAACAGATCAGTCGGTCCATGATTTGGCGCAGAACATCATGGAGTACCGGAAGAACCATTCCGGTCTGATTAAGAATTTAGATGAACTTTCTTCCGTTCCAGGCGTCACACCGCAGGTGATGAATGTGTTAAAGACGGCCACCTATCCGGAGACGTTCGCGATCCTGGGGACGCAGGTGGTTGGTCCGAAGATCGGCGCTGAGCTGCAACGCAAAGCGATACTGGCCGTTCTATACGCACTGGGCGGGATGCTGGTGTATATCGCGTTCCGGTTCGAGTGGATTTACGGGGCGGCCGCGGTGATCGCGGTGTTCCATGACACGATCATCACCATCGGATTGTTCTCGCTGTTCAACAAAGAAATTTCGCTCACGGTAGTTGCGGCCTTGCTCACGCTAGTTGGCTATTCGATGAACGATACCATCGTGACCTTCGACCGCATTCGTGAGAATTTGAAGATCCTGCGGAAGGAAGCTTTGGAGCCGCTGGTGAACCTGAGCGTGAACCAAACGTTGAGCCGCACGGTGCTGACATCGGGTCTGACATTGCTGACTGCGCTAGCCCTGTTTCTGTTTGGCGGGCAGGTACTAAACGGCTTCTCTTTCGCGCTGGTCTGTGGCATCATCGTTGGTACTTATTCATCGGTGTTTGTGGCCAGCCCGATTTTGATCTTCTGGCATAATTTCCTGGAAGGCCGCAAAGGGCCGCCGGCGGCAGCAGTGAGCGCGCCCAAACCGGTTGTTCGGGAAACCGTGAAAAAAGGTGCGGCAAAAGTTAGGTAAGAAACGTTAGATCGGTAGTATGATATCTTCTACGCCAGTCGGCAAGGCAGTGGAACACTTGGGGAAGAGGTGAAAGATGTTTGATCAAACCTTCGTAGATGGGACTGCAAAAACACACAAGCCGTGGACCGTTCTGCTTTCGTTTATGGGGCAAGTCGCGCTGATCTGTGTCGGCATTTTGATTCCGCTGATTTTCACCGACACCCTGCCACGCGCTCAGCTCACCAGCTTCCTGGTGGCCCCGCCGCCACCACCGCCTCCGCCGCCACCGCCGCCCCCGGCCGCGCCGAAGATCGTCAAAGTGATCCCGCGCCAGTTCGATGCCGGCAAATTGATGGCGCCGAAAACAATTCCGAAAGACATCGCGAACATTAAAGAAGAGGAGCTGCCCCCGCCCTCAACCGGCAGCGTGGTTGGTGGAGTTCCCGGCGGCGTCCCTGGTGGAGCGCCCGGCGGCGTGATCGGTGGAATTATTGGCGCAGTGCCAACCGCTGCTCCTCCCCCGCCCCCGGTTCAGAAGAAGGAAGCCACTCCGCAACGGATTCGCGTCGGCGGCAACGTGCAAGCCGCCAACTTAATCCGCAAAGTGCAGCCTGTGTATCCGCCGCTGGCCAAGCAGGCGCGTATTCAAGGTACAGTCCGCTTTACCGCGATCATCGGCAAAGACGGAACCATTCAGAATTTGCAATTGGTGTCCGGCCACCCGCTCTTATTGGAAGCCGCCCGTTCGGCTGTTTCGCAGTGGCAATATAAGCCAACGCTGCTAAACGGAGAGCCTGTGGAAGTGGTCACCCAGATCGATGTGAACTTTACGTTAAGCCAGTAGTAGTTTAAATTCAACTCGCAGGAGAAAGCAGAATGTTTTTACAATCGCAAGCCTGGGCGTTCCTCCTTTTGCAGGAACAGTCCATGAGTTTCGACCCGATGAGCATGTGGGCTGTGATGGCATGGCCGGCAAGAACTGTCGTTATCGTGCTATTCCTAATGTCCGCGTGGTCCATCGGCGTCATGATCGACCGCTTGATCGCCTACAACGGCGCCCGCAAGCAGTCGCGGCAGTTTGCTCCCGCCGTCGCAGGTGCGTTGCGCGAAGGCAAGCTGGATGAGGCCATCAAGATCGCCGACCGTTACAGCAAGAGCCATCTGGCCAAGGTTGTGGTGGCCGGTCTCCAGGAATTCCGCGCGCATCAGTTGAGCTCGGACATTTCCGGTGAAGAGATCGAAGCTTCGAAGCGCGCTCTGGAACGCGCAGAAGCCATCGTGCACGCCGAACTGAAGCGCGGCGTCAGCAGCCTGGCCACCATCGGCTCCACCTCGCCGTTCGTCGGACTGTTCGGAACGGTCGTCGGCATCATCAACGCGTTCAAAGGTATCGCGACGCAGAAGTCCACTGGTCTGGGCGCGGTCGCCGGCGGTATTTCGGAAGCGCTGGTGACCACCGCGGTCGGCTTGTTCGTGGCCGTCCCCGCCGTGTGGATGTACAACTACTTCACCAATCGCATCGAGGCGTTTGACGTCGAGATGGGCAACTCGAGTTCGGAGTTGATCGATTACTTCTTGAAGCGGACCGGCAAGGCCGCTGCGAAGTAAGAGCCGGTAAGGTTAGCGAGTTGAATTTTGCGGGTCGAGGGCTGCGCCGCAGCCCTCCGCCCAAAGAAGGATTTCGAAATGAAACTGAAAACAGCTCCACCCCCCGTAGCCGACATCAACGTGACCCCCATGGTGGACGTCATGCTGGTGCTGCTGATCATCTTCATGGTCATCACGCCCATGCTCACCAAGGGCCAACCCATCGACTTGGTGCGCACTCATAATCCCGTCACCATGCAGGCGGCGGACAAGGAAGACGCCGTGCTGATTTCGATCACGCGCGATGGCAACGTTTGGCTGAGCCCGGGCAATCTCAAAGTGACCGCCGATCAGCTTCCCGAAAAGGTGAAGGATCTCCTGACCAACAAGGTGGACAAAACAGTCTTCATTAAGAGCGACGCGCGTGCCCGTTATGGCGTGGTGGAAGACGTAGTGGACAATATTCGCGCTGCCGGCGTGGACCAGATCGGTTTGATCACCGAGTTGATTCCCAACAAGAACAAGGTGGGTGAAGCGACTCCGGTGAACGCAGGCGGAGGACAGTAAGAAAAAGGTTGTTCGGTTGTTCAGTTATTCAGTTGATCGGTTCGGGAGCGGAACCGAATAACCGAGCAACAGAGGAACCGAAGAACTTAGCGAGCGAGGAACGAGGGAGCTAAATATATGTCAATGAATGTGGGCGGCCCCGAAGGCGGGCCAAAGTCAGAAATCAACATGACGCCGTTGATCGACGTGCTGCTGGTGTTGCTGATCATCTTTATGGTCATCACACCTCTCACGCCGCACGGGCTGGATGCTTTGGCGCCCCAACCGCCGGATAAGAAGACTCCTCCGCCCGAGCAGGACCGCACGGTGGTCATCATCATCGACAAAGACAAGCGCATGCATCTCAACAACGAGGACACCGACGAAGGAAAGCTGGGAGCTCGCTTGGAACAGATCTTCAAAACGCGCGCGGAGCGCGTGGTTTTCGTGAAAGGCGACCCGGACTTGGAATACGAGACGGTCGCCAAGGCAATCGACATTGCAAAGGGCGCGGCCATCGACAAGATCGGTTTGATGACCCCCAAAATTGAGGCCGGTCAATAAGAGGATATGAAGAGCAAATTATTCGTACTCGGCATCGGGCTGGTGCTTTTGTCCACGACGGGCTGTAACAAACTGAAGTCGCGCGACCGCATTAACAAAGGCATCCAGTCGTACAAAGGCGCCCGCTATTCCGACGCCGTGGAGTTCTTCAAGGAAGCCGTCGATCTCGATCCCAGCAACGTCAACGGCCGCCTGTATCTGGCCACCGCTTACATGAGCCAATACATCCCGGGCGCCGAATCGCCGGATAATATGCAGTTGGCCAAGCAGGCGAAGGAAGAATTTATCAAGGTGCTCGAAGCGCATCCGAACGACACCACCGCGCTCGCTTCCCTAGCCTCGTTGAGCTATCAACAAGCGCAAGGCATGCCGGATCTCGATCAGAAGCTGAAGAAGCTGGACGAAGCAAAAGAGTGGTACCTGAAACTAATCTCAGCCGATCCGCAAAGCAAAGAAGGTTTCTACAGCCTGGCCGTCATTGACTGGGTGAAGTGGTACGCCGCGTGGATGAAGGCTCGCGCGGACCTAGGAATGAAGCCGGAAGAAGCCGGTCCGCTTAAGGACAAAAAGGTCAAGGAAGAGCTGAAGGAAAAGTATGCCGCGATTGTCGACGATGGGATGAAGAATCTGGACAAAGCCCTCCAGATCGACAAAGACTATGACGACGCGATGGCTTACATGAACCTTCTGATCCGCGAAAAAGCCGATCTCGATGATACACCGGACCAGTACAAAGCTGACGTGGAGAAGGCCGACGTGTGGGTCCAAAAGGCGCTCGACACTAAGAAGATGAAAGCCGCGAAGGAAGCCGCGAAAGCCGCCGGCGGAATCACGGCGGAAGCACCAAAATAAATCGATTCACGGATTCACAACTCAAGAAGTCGAGGAAGCAGGAAGCTGCTTCCTCGATTCACATTACTTCTTTAACAATCCTCTCCGCTTCCACCCGCGGATCCCCTGCTCTGGTAATCTCTCGTCCAATCACTAAGTAGTCGGCGCCAGAATCGATCGCTTCTTTCGGAGTCGCCACTCGCTTCTGATCTCCCACTGCCGCGCTTGCGGATCGGACTCCGGGCGTCACCAGGATCGCTTTCGGACCGGCAATTTTGCGCACGGCTGCGACCTCTTTCGCTGAGCACACAATTCCATCGATCCCAGACGCCATCGCGTTCTTCACGCGCAGGGCTACAAGATCCTGGATGCTCGCCGGATATCCGAGTTCGGCTAGATCCTGCTGGTCGAAGCTGGTCAAGACGGTTACGGCCAAAAGCTGAAGATTCGACCCGCCTCGGCCTTCGACGGCCGCGCGCATGACGGCGTTGCTGCCGTGCACCGTCAGAAATCTCGCGCCGCTTTTCGCCGCTTGGGCGGTGGCGCGCTTGACCGTCTCGGGAATATCGTAGAGCTTCAAATCCAGGAAGACCTGCTTCCCGTCCCCGACCAACTCACGCACGAAAGCCATGCCTTCCGCCGCGTAAAGCTCCATGCCGACCTTGTAGAAGTTCACTGCGCTACCCAGCCGTGCGATGAGCGAGCGAGCCTGTACTGAATCCTCAACGTCGAGGGCTACTATGATTGGATTTTTCGTCACAGGATTCGAATTGGTTTTTTCTGTCGCTCGGTAACTCGGCCGATGCGGTACGCTGCGGGAAATTTGCGCTCCAGGCCTGCGGCATCTTCTTCGGAAAGCGAAATGAGCAGTCCGCCGGAGGTTTGCGGATCGTAGAGAAGGTCGTCGACATCCGTTTGCCCTTCGACGCAATACGAGGCGAATTCACGGTTGTTTTTTAGTCCACCCGGAATCGCGCCTTGTTTGGCGTATTCCAGCGCACCTGAGAGAAACTGAAGCTTGCCGGTGTCGATTTCGAGCGTCACTTTGCTGGCCAGTGCCATTTCGCGAGCGTGGCCGATGAGTCCGAAGCCGGTGACATCGGTGCAGCCGTGCACGTCGAAGCCGAGCATCGCTTCGCAGGCGGCCTTGTTTAAAGTGAGCATGGATTGCTCGGCGCCCTTCACGTCAGACTCCTTCGTCATGCCGCGTTTCAAGGCCGTCGAAATCACGCCCGTCCCAATTTTCTTGGTAAACAGCAGCACGTCGCCCGGCCGCGCGCCCGCGTTGGTCTTGATCCGATCCGGATGAATCAGGCCTGTAACGGCATATCCGAACTTGATCTCGTTGTCCGCGACGCTGTGGCCACCGAGAATCGCGCATTCGGCTTCTTGAACCTTTTCCGCCCCGCCCTTCACAATCTCGGCCAGTACTTCCTCGTCTCCATTGGCCGGCCAAGCCAGAACCGAGAGCGCGGAGATCGGCCGGCCGCCCATGGCGTAAACGTCGCTCAAGGCATTCGCCGCAGCGATGGCGCCAAACGTATATGGATCGTCGACCACCGGGCTGAAGAAGTCGACTGTCTGGACGATCGCCAATTCGGGCGTGAGTTTGTAGACGCCTGCGTCATCGGCTGTATCGAATCCAACAAGAACGTTCTCGTTCGGCCAGCGTGGGATTTGGGCAAGCACCCGATCCAGGATTTTCGG
>DATGIH010000444.1:0-9444 GCA_035295865.1 Bryobacteraceae bacterium | reverse complement strand
GGGACACGCCACAGGATCGGCGGAATCGTGGCTGGCGGCCGCTCGATGAAGTGCCTTCTTCGTCCGGTGCAACCGTGGTCAGCGTGTTCGAACGCGATCGCCGATTACTTGAGTATCTTAACGGCATCGGGATTCGACCTGGCGCGGCGGTAAAAATGATGGCCACGAATTACGACGATACCTTGACGCTTGGGATTGACGGAAAGCCGGTCCAGCTCGGCCGGGCGGCGGCGGCAAAAGTTTGGGTGGGTCCGCTGAACTGAGCGTTTACGGAAGCTTCGACCGAATCAACGCCTCTACCTGACCCCACACCTTCGGATCGGATTCAATTTCAATGTGCGGCTTCATAAACAGCCGCGCGTACCAGGGATAACCGTCGCAATTGATCGAATTCATTTTGTAGTTGAACCGATAGTTTCCCAGGATTCGCGTGTGCGACGGATCAGCCGCCACGATCTGCCGCTGGCCGTGAAGAAGGCCGTCCAACTGATAAAAGTTCACCGCTTCGGCGACGTTTGCCGGGATGCGCCGATCATCTTCGCCCGGTTTCGAAACGCTGTCCACCTGAACAGTCAGCAGCACGTTCACGTTCTGCTTCTGCAGCGACCGCGCCAGCGCCACCGCTTCCGAAGCTCCCCAGCTATGCCCATAAAGAACGATGCGCGCCTCGCGTTTTTCTTCGGCGGAAAGTTTACCGTCATGATCGCTGTCGAGCAAGCGCATCACTTCGTTGTATGCCTGCCGTCCGGAATGATTCTCGAAGATTTTCACTTCCGCGCGCGAAGCATAGTCCTTGCTCAAATGATTCGCGAGTTGAACTTCCTGATGAACGGTGTCGTTGTGATGGACGTAGCCGCCCACGAATCCGATGACAATGACGGCGGCGCGGACGCTAGTTCCATCCATAAAATCACATTTTATCGGATGGTCCCAGAGTGTGCCGCCGCGACACGAAACGTGAAAGTCCGGCAAATTCTTCCACTTCGACGCTGATGAAATCTTGATTCTGCGCGCCTTACACCTTTGGCCCGTGGCTTGCATCTAAACCGGTGGAGCCTTTTATGCGAAGCTTGCAACTCTCAGTTGGGTTACTGATGGTTCAAGCGGCAGCACACGCCAGCGTGACGTTGTTACTCGAAGAACCGTTCGGCAATTTCGGCGGCATGACCCCTACCGGCCACGCGGCAATCTATCTGGCACGTGTGTGCGCCGCATCACCAGTTGAGTTGCGGCGATGCAATGAGGATGAACAGGGCGTGGTGATCAGCCGTTATCATCGCGTTTCCGGTTACGATTGGATCGCGATTCCCGTACTGCCATATCTTTACGCCGTCGAGCGTCCGGATCAAGTTCCAGCAAGCGTCAGCCCCGAAGACGTCGCCGCCCTGCGTGATCGCTACCGGCGCATGAATCTGGAAGAGGTTGCACCGGACGTGGACGGCGAAACGCCGAAGGGCGATTGGATCCAATTGGTAGGCGCCGCTTATGATCGCACCATCTACGCGTTCGGCATTGAGACTAGCGAACGGCAGGATGATGAGTTCATCCAGAAGTTCAACGCCTATCGCAACGAGCGCCACTTCAACATTCTGTTTCACAACTGCGCGGATTTCGCCAGGCAAGCCGTGGACTTTTATTATCCACACGCCATCCACCGCAGCTTCTCCGAAGACATGGGCATCATGACGCCCAAGCAAGCGGCAAAAAGCCTGGTGAGTTACAGCAAACACCACGGCGACCTGCAATTTTCGAGCTTTGTAATCCCGCAGGTTCCCGGGACAGTGCCGCGCAGCACGGCGGTGCGCGGTGTGATCGAATCCTTCGTCAAATCCAAGAAGTACGCCGTACCTTTGATGACGGTGGCGGTGCTACACCCTTATTTCGGCGGAAGCATGGCGCTCGCGTGGCTGGATGGGTCGCAATTCAATCCGCGGCGCGCAGCGGAAGGTTTGAATCCAAGGACGCAGCCGGCGGCCATTGCGTCGGAGCTCAAGTCGAACGGCCTGGCGTCGGATACCGCGCAGTAACTGTGGGGCCAGCCTGAGGCTGGCCAAAAGCAAATCTGGAGACTTGCGCCACGCTACCATGACAATAGGTGCCGCAAACCCCATCCGAGCGATTGACCGATCTCCGCAACGCGCTTCTCAGCCTACACAAGACACTTCTCGATTCCGAGCGCGAAATCTACGAACGCGATATCGCACGCATCGCGACCGCCACTGATTTTCTGAAATTAGTCCTCTACGATCCTTGGTTCAACTGGCTGCGCGAGCTATCGCAACTTGTAGTGATGATCGACGAAGCGATCGACGCCAAAGAACCGCCGGACGACGCGATGGCGGAGCGATTCATCGCCCAGTCTCAGGAACTGCTGATCCCAAATGAAGAAGCGCAGGGTTTCAAGAAGCGCTATTTTGATGCGATCCAGCGGGATCCTGACGTGGTGATCGCGCACGCCAAAACGCGCAAAGCCATCACGAATTTGAGCCCACATTAGGCTGCCGCTCGATTTTCAAGTACATCGGACCGGCGCCCAGAGCGGCGACCATCCACCAGGTGAACTTTCCCGCCGTATTTGTCACATTGAATGTGACATGTTCGCCCTCTGCGATTTCGAAATTGATCGTCTTCTTGACCCAGGTGTTGTCAAAACGAAGCTCGTACGAACCGGGCTCAATCGTTCGCGTAGCGGATTGCCCATAGAGCAAAGTCGCAAACGGCTCGCGATCGAGTTTCACGATCACTTGCCGCTGTTGCACATCGTCCGCCGACTTGCGCGTTATGGTGAGACTCGCGGGCACAATTAAGAACGCGCTTTGCCCACCACGGTCGCCGGGTCGGACATGTCGGCTAACGCCATTACTTCATAATGCGCGTAGTTATAGACGGGCGACATGGCGAGGAGCAGGTCGAGTTCCTCATTTGATTTTACGTTGTAGATCCAGGCGCCGCCGTGCTTCCCAATCAAATGGTAGCGGCATTCCAGCTTTCCATCGGTTTCCAACTTCTTGGCATAAGCGGGTGTTTCGGCGACAGCCTTGATAACGTCCGGGCCGGGACGGCCGGTGTCGAGATGCCAGAGCACGAGAAATTTCATAAAATCTCCTTTCGATTCTCCATCAACGTGGAGTTTTAAGCCGGAAATGATAGATTAGCGCGCCGGCAGCCACCGTCAGAGCGGCTACGCCGGAGATGTTGGGACGCAGTTGAATCGCGCGAATGGTGATCCAAATCCCGGTGGCGACGAAAAATCCAGGGATCAGCGGATAGGCAAAGCTCACCACTCCCAGCTTCTGCCAACCTGGCCGGCGGCGAAAGATGAAGAGCGAGGCAACGGAAAGGACGGCGAAAAAGTTCAGCAGCAGCCCGATATACATCAGCAGATTCACGAAGGATGTAAGCGTCATCAGCATGGTGCAGACGCCTTGCGCCACGATCGCTACCAGGGGAGTGTGCCAGCGCGGATCGACTTTCGCCGCCGCCGAAAAAAACGCCCCATTCTTCGCCATCGCATAGTACACTCTGGGACCAATCGTCACCATGGCGTTGATCGTCGCAAGCAGAGACAGCAGCATCGCGGCGCTGAAGAATCCGGCGACCGCGGGTCCGAACAGATGCGTAGCGGCGAGCGCGCCGATGGCGACAACGCCCTTCATCTGCTCCATGGGAACTGCATAAATGAACACCACGTTCAATCCGATAAACAGAGCCGTTACTAATGCCGTTCCACACGCGAGCGAGAGCGGCAGCGTGCGCGCGGGTTGTTTCAACTCCTCGGCGACATAGGTGGCGGCATTCCATCCGCTATAGGCGAAATAAATGAACAGCAGACTGACGAAAAACTGGGAGTAGAGAGATGTCGTCGAACTGCGAACTGCCGGATGCGCGAAGTTTTCCCAGCTTCCGTCGCCGAACGCCAATCCGGTTGCGATAAAAACCAGGATCACCAGCACCTTCATCGAAGTGAGGACATTCTGCACGCGCGCGGTGCGCTGCACGCCCAGGCAATTGAGGATCGTAAAAGCGGCGATTAAGCTGCACGCTAGAATCTGCGCCGGTCCGAACTTGAATTCCCAAACGCCGGATCCGAGCAAGTGGTTCGCGTTCTCCAATTTAAACCCCGGATAAAAATGCCCGAAATAATCCGAGAAGGCCAGGGCGGAGGCCGCGATGGGCGCCGAGAATCCCGCAAAGAAGGACACCCATCCGGACATGAATCCCCAGGTCGGGCCAAAAGCTTGCGTGAGGTAGACATACTCGCCGCCCGAACTTGGGAAATTCACGCCCAGTTCGGAGTAACAGAACGCGCCCGCCAAAGCGCACACGGCTCCCACGGCCCAGATCAGCAGCACCAGATTCGCGGATCCCAGATCGCCGGCCAAATATCCGGTGGTGGTGAGAATTCCGCTGCCGATCATGTTCGAAATCACCAGCGCGGTGGCGCTGACGATCCCAAGCTGCCGGAGAAGAGACGCGCCGCGTGTGTGGGTCAATTGGCTTCCGTCAGCGCCAGGCTGGATCGCACGAGCGACTGGCCGCCGTCGCAAACGTACACCGCGCCGGTGATGAATGCGGCGGCGTCGGAACAGAGAAACAACGCTAAATCCGCTAGTTCATCCTTGGTTCCAAAGCGGCGCAGGGGAACGCCTTGCTCCACGCGGCGGCGAGCTTCGGGCGTGGGCGTCAGGCGGCGCATTCCTTCGGTTTCATCCGTTGGTCCTGGCGTGATGCAATTGGCGCGAATGCCTTCCGGTCCCCATTCGATGGCCAACGTTCGAGTCAACAGATCCACGCCGGCTTTTGCCGCGCATACGTGAGCCTGATACGCGATCGGAATCGTGGCGTGACTCGCAGAGATACTGATGACGCTCGCGCCGGGCTTGCGCAGATGCGCATAGGCTGCACGGCAGGTGTTGAAGGTGCCAAGCAGATCAATATCCACCACGCTCTTAAAAGCATTGGCGGACATTCCAGCGGCGGGCGCCGGAAAATTACCAGCAGCGCCGCAGATCAGGATATCGATCTCGCCGAATTGGTCGCGTGTTTTCTGGAAGGCGGCTTCCACTGCGGCGTAGTCACGAACATCGAGCGCGCACGTCGCGGCACATCCGCCCGCAGCTTGGATGGTGGCCGCTGCCGCGTCCAGCTTTTCCTGCTTCCGGCCTGCGAGAGTAACGCTGGCGCCATGTTCGGCGAAGCGCTCCGCCATGCGCTGCCCGATGCCGCTGCCGCCTCCCGTAATGAAAGCGTTTTTGCCGGCGAGCAGGCGATCGCGAAAGACGCTTGCCATCGAACGAAATGTAGCATGTTGGCGTGGCGCAAGTCTCTGACTAGCATGTTCAAAAACGAACACTGATGTTTCCGGAAGTGCTTTCCATTCAATAAATCTTCACGGAAGCCCAATTGCTTACAATTGTCCATGCCCCAGTTCCTCGAGGATGTCCGCTACGCCCTGCGCGGACTCCGCAAGAGCCCTCTATTCACCACCGTCGCACTCGCTTCGCTAGCCGTCGGCATTGGAGCGAATACCGCCGTCTTCAGTCTTATGGACCAAGCGCTTTTACGATCGCTTCCCGTAAAGCATCCCCAAGAGTTGGTGCTCTTCCGGGCCCCGGGGCCGCGCAGCGGGTCCGTCAACAGCAACTACGACGACACCGTGACCTTCTCCTATCCGATGTACCGCGAGTTCCGCGACGGTGCCCCAGTTTTTGACGGCGTGATCGCGCGCTTTCCTATCAGTTTCAGCGCGAGCTGGCACGACCAGACGGAGCGCATCTCGGGCGATCTTGTGTCGGGCAATTTCTTCAATGTCCTGGGCGTGCGCGCAGCGATCGGTCGAACGTTTACGGACGAAGACGATCGCAAACCAGGCGCTGAAACCAAAGTGATGCTGAGTTACGGATATTGGAAGCGGCGTTTCGGTGGCGATCCAGGGGTTTTGAATCAGACCATTATTTTGAATGCGCATCCGATGACAATTGTGGGCGTGACGCAAGCCGGATTTCGCAGCGTTGGCGTTGGCGAATCGCAGGACGTGTTCGTCCCCATGATGATGCAGGGCGTCATGATGCCGCAGGGGAACGATCTGGAGAACCGGCGGTCGATGTGGCTGAATATTTTCGCGCGCCTGAAACCTGGTGTATCGCGTGAGCAGGCCGAGGCGGCAATGAACGTTTTCTGGCGGCCGCTGTTGGCGATGGAATCCAAACAGATGCCGAACATGTCGCAAAACACGCGCAATCGATTTTTGAATCGCCATCTCTTGCTTCAGAGCGGACAACAGGGAGTTTCCGCGGCGCCTCCTGAATCCAAGACCGCGTTTGCGGTGCTGATGAGCATGGTGGGATTGCTCCTGCTCATCGCATGCGCGAACGTAGCGAACCTGCAGATGGCGCGCGCCACCGCAAGGCAGCGCGAAGTCAGCATCCGTCTGGCGATGGGCGCAAGCCGGGTCCAATTGATCCGGCAGCTTTTGACAGAAAGCCTGGTACTGGCGTTGGGCGGCGGGCTGCTGGGCGTTCTGGTGGCGGAATGGGCCGGCGGCGGGCTGCTCAGTTTTCTGCCCGATGATCCGGGAGTGCGCGGATTGACCAGCCATCCGGACACACGAATTTTTCTCTTCGCACTGGCGCTTTCGCTGGCGAGCGGTCTGCTGTTCGGACTGGCGCCCGCGATCCAGGGCACACGCTCGGAGCTCGCGTCGACGCTGAAGGATCAAGCCTCCGGTGTGGTCGGCGGATTCGGCCATTTACGATTCCGCAAAGGTTTGGTCGTGATGCAGGTCGCGCTGTCTCTCGTCCTGCTGATCGGCGCCGGCCTCTTCGCGCGCAGCCTCTATAACGTCAAGAATATCGATGTAGGCATGCGTACCGATCACTTGATTCAGTTTTCGATTCATCCCTCGTTGAACGGGTACAGCCAGCAACGCATGCTGACTCTGTTTGAACGATTGCAGGATGACATCGCGAGGATTCCTGGAGTCCACGCCGTTTCGATGTCGGAAATGACCATGCTTTCGGGCGATACGGAGTCCAGCTCATTCCGGGTGGACGGCTACAAGGCGAAGGAAGACGAGGACATGAATGCGTCGCAGAACTACGTCGGCCCCGGATATCTGGCGACCATGGGAATCCCGCTGCTGGCCGGACGCGACTTCACGAAAGCGGATGGTCCGGGCGCGCCTCACGTCGCCGTGATCAACGAAAAGTTTGCGCAACATATCTTTGGGAACGAGAATCCGCTGGGACGAGTCATTCGAATTGGACGGGACTTGGATCCGATGGAGATCGTCGGGGTCGTGAAGAATGGCAAGACGTCCGATCCCAAAGAGAAGATCAAGCAGTTCGTCTACGGGTCGTTTTCGCAGCGCAAGATGGGATTTATGACGTTTTACGCGCGTACTCAGCAGAATCCTTTGGCCATCGCGCAAGCGCTTCGGGATGAAGTAAAACGTCAGGATCCGAATCTGCCGATCTTCAACGTCAAAACAGTGGAGATGCAAATCAACGAATCGCTCTTCATGGACCGCTTCGTGGCGATGCTTTCCGCGGCATTCGGAACTTTGGCCACGGTTTTGGCGGCAATTGGTTTATATGGCGTAATGGCATTCACGGTGATGCGGCGAACTCGCGAGATCGGGATCCGGATGGCCCTGGGCGCTGACCGCCGCAGCGTACTCGGATTGGTACTGCGCGAAGTATTCGTGCTCGCGGGAGCGGGGATCGCGATCGCGATCGTTGCGTCGTATGCGCTAGGCAACGTGGTCAAGGCGCTGTTGCTTGGCGTCAGTGGGCGCGATCCGTTGGTCATGGTTTCGGCTACGCTGGGATTGGCCTTGGTCGCGTTCCTCGCCGGATACCTGCCGGCGCTGCGGGCATCGCGCGTGGATCCGTTGTCGGCGCTGCGATACGAGTAGCGCACGCACTTTTGCGTGCCGTGTTCGCACTCATGCGAACACGTTTTTGAAAGCGTTCACAAGAGTGTGAACGCGGCACGCACGAGTGCGTGCGCTACGAATGGTTCCAGGGGCGTTGAACCCGGTATTCCGGAATTGCGGTCGCGGATTCGCGTTGAACGCGAACTAAGTGACGCCGCACCAGAATTCGCATGCCGTTTTGCACCGCGCTCTTAGATAGGCCCGTCGCGTCGGCCACCATTTGATGGCTGAGGCGCGCGGTCTTCGCCCGGCGCCCTACGGTCTGGCCCCACAGGTGAAGATAGACCAAAAAGGCAGCCGGGGCATGGTCGTGTCCTACTAGGTCCCGCATCAGCACCTCCACGATGTAGTCGTCAATGGTCATGGTTACTATAGTATTTAAGACTATACGCATAAGAATGGGATTGCAACCATCGATAAGCTCGGGTAATCTGGCCACATGATTAAAGCAGTCAAATTCGTCAGCATCCCGGTGCGAGATCAAAATCAGGCCTTGGATTTCTACACCAAGAAGCTCGGTTTCAAAATAATGACCGATCAGCCCTTCGACGCCAAGCAGCGTTGGATCGAACTGGCCGTGAACGGCGGCGATACCAAGGTGGTGCTCTTCACCCCGGATGGTCACCAGGATCGCATTGGAACCGCCTCCAACATTGTGTTCGTGAGCGACGATGTGGAGAAGACCTACCAGGAACTGAGCGCGCGCGGCGTGGAGTTTGAACGGCCGCCGGTCAAAGAGCCGTGGGGAACATCGTCGATCTTCAAGGATCAGGATGGGAACGTGTTCGTCCTCTCCTCGAAGTGAGGCTATTTTCCAAAAGCTTCGAGGAAGATCTGGCGGAACCGGGCGGCGTCGGCGTCCAGGCCGACATCCGCGTTCGGATTGCCCGGCGTCTCAGCCGTTCTTCCGGTGGCGGGAGCGTCCTGCAGCACATCGATGTGGAGCCGCTTGCTTCGGACCACTTCGGAATGCAGTAAAGCGACAGCTGCCAGCGGATCCCAAGCAAAGAAGTATTTTCCAACAATCGATTCGCGGTCGGCTTCGAGGACCTGCGCGGCCACTTGGCCCAGCGGAGAGACCGCCCGGGCTTTGAATTCGCTCAAGAATGCCAGGTCGATCGGCACTTTATTCGTAGCATCCAGCGGAACCAGCAGAATCGGAATGTGCGAGCGGAAGACCATGCGCGCCGCTAGGGGATCCACGAAGATGTTCCACTCGGCAGCTTTGTTGTTGGTCTGAAACGCGCCACCGTCGCCCAGATTGCCCGGCACGTTGATGGCTCCTCCCATGATCACGATCCGCTCGATGCTCTGCGAGATGGATGGCTCACGCTTGAGCGCTTCCGCCAGATTGGTCAAAGGACCAAGGGCGAGTATCGAGACAACATGCTTTTTGTCCCTGAGATGTTCAATCAGAAAATCCGCGGCTGGTTTTGGCGAAGGCGGCCGGGAACTCGCCGGCAGCTTGACGCCAGGAAGATCGTCGACCAACTTTCGCCAATCGCGCG
>DATGIH010000443.1:0-2582 GCA_035295865.1 Bryobacteraceae bacterium | reverse complement strand
CAAAGCTTTGATTCGCTCTTTTGCTTGGTCGCTTTTTTGACGATCCTGATCGGCTTGAGCGAGTATTGTGGCAACCTCGCCGGCGAGTGCGCCCACTGTTTTTTGCCGCGTGTCGGCAAGAAGAGACCGGGCCGCTGATCGAATCGCGACGTTATGGGCTATGAATGTCAACGATGCATTTTCCCCAAAGTTTTGCGGGACTGGCACGCGATCGATTTGACCAGCAGTGGAAACGGTGGTTACGGCGAGTTCGCCTGAGTCTACTTGCTTTTCGAGAACCGCGATTTGCGAGCTGTCCTGAGACCAAACTGGACCGGCTAAAACGAGAATGGGACGAGTTCCACGATAGACGATGCTCCCGTTATCGATTTCAAGGCTATCGGTTCGCTCGGCATCCGCGCCTTGTGTTACGAGTCCAAGATGTGCGATGTGGTTGTCGTCAGGCGATGCAACAAATGACCCGCAATATCCGACTTGCCAATTGGACTCCTTCGCTGTATCGACATCGACGTCGAACATCTCGCAATTGCGCGGATTGATGCTTCCCGTGATGCGGAGCTTGTGTTGCGTCATCCATGAAACGTCTTCGATGAACCGAAGCCCTTCCGTGGGGGGATCGGTCCGGGGACGAATCGAGATTTCCTTTGTCTGGTTGCCGGCCAAATCAATCAGCACAAGCCGTGCTTTGGCTCCGGAGTTGTCTCGCACTAAGTAGGAGAGGTGCTGACCGTCCGGCAGCCAGCGTAAGTCGGTCTTCGGGCGGTTATCTCGAGTCAATTTGGCGATAGTCTGGCCATCGGCGTTGATCAGAAGGACATCGTTTTCTTTCAGGAGAGCAATGGTCTGAGCAGGTAACAGAAGCGCGGTAGCGCAGAGCAGAAGAACAAGCGCGGCTTTAATGCTCGGGGTATTGTTCATTGAGACGAGGCATGCCGGGCTCGCACATCGGCCCCGGCCTTTGGCCGCTTGAATATTCATCTTCGGTGAACGGCTTTTTGTGATACAGCCGGGGACACGACTGCTTGGTCGACGGTTGAGGGAGTCGTAACGCTAGCCCGTCATGTCCCCTACGGCTCTCTCTGTCCTGTAACTCTACTGGGCTTGGCCCATTTTCTCCACTTCGCGGGCTAGCTTTTTCTGACGGCGTTCTACGCGTAGCAGCTCCTTGCGGCGCCGGAGTTTGATGCGATCATCAACCGTGCGCCAGAATTTGCGGAAGTATTCGATGGCGGAGGCCAGGCCGAAGACTACCACGCCCCACATCCAGAGCATCGCGAAAGTGGCTAGTTCGGGCCAGTGGATGCTTAGCAGGATCATGGAAATCGCGATCACTTGCGTGATCATTTTCGTTTTGCCGAGATCGCTGGCTTTGATGGTGTAACCTTCTGCCGCCGCGATGCTGCGCAGTCCGGAGACCGCGAATTCGCGGCCGATGATCAGCACCACCATCCATGCCGGGACGCGGCGGATTTGCACCAAAGAAACCAGGGCGGCCGAGATCAGCAGTTTATCCGCGATGGGATCAAGCAGCGTTCCTACGGTCGTGATTTGTCCCCAGCGGCGCGCGAGATAGCCGTCCAGAAGATCGGTGGCGGCGGCTACCAGGAAAATGCACAGCGCCAGGAATTCGTTGGGCATCCAGACGGTTCCGCGCCATTCGATGCGCATGTCTTGTTCCACCAGAACGGCCACCAGGAACGGAACAAAGAAGATCCGCAGGATGGTGAGCGCGTTCGGGAGATTCATGCGAGCGCGATGCATAAGGACACTATTCCTGTGACAAGAATATCACTCGACAACGTAGCGAGTGAGCTGGCGGCGGACCGATTCCGGGGCCTCGGCCTCGATCTCGCACCACTCGTTCCGGTATTGGCTGGCGAGCACTTTGGCGCGCTCATGCAGCAGATGGATGGGCTGGCCTTCGCCGGCGGGAATGCGGAAGCGGGCGTGAGCGACGGGGTCGAGCGAAAGTCCGGAATCGATGGCGGTGAGCAGAGCTTCAAAACCGGCTCCGGTTCGCGCGGATACCGGAATCGCTTGCATGCCGACGGGCGCGGGGACCTCGCCTAAGATCCGCTGCGCTAAGCTGGCGGGATCTTCGCCCGCTTCGGCGGCCTGATCCATTTTGTTGAGGACCAGAATCTGGCGAGTTTGGTCGGCGCCGATTTCGGCGAGTACTTTGAGAACGTGCGCGGTCTGATGCGGCGCATAGGCCGACGATGCGTCCACGACGTGAAGAAGCAGCGAAGCCTCCACCACTTCTTCCAATGTCGCGCGGAATGCTTTTACGAGCGTGGTGGGCAGGTTGCGGATGAATCCGACGGTATCGCTGAGCAGCACTTTGCGGTGTGACGGCAGAGTGATGTGCCGCACCGTGGGATCGAGCGTGGCGAACATGCGGGAATCCGCCGTGACGGCGGCTCCGGTGAGCCGATTGAACAGCGTGGATTTTCCGGCGTTAGTATAGCCGACGAGGGCGATGGTTTCGAGCGGGACGGATTGGCGCTGGCGGCGCTGCGTGCTGCGGCCGGAGCGGACATGCTCCAATTCGTCGCTGAGTTTCTTGATGCGGAAGTGGATCT
>DATGIH010000442.1:0-2515 GCA_035295865.1 Bryobacteraceae bacterium | reverse complement strand
AGGTGGCGAGAAGATCGAATCCTCCAAGAACAACGCCGCCGAGCGCACGTATCGCATCACCAAGTAGCACATCCATCCGCCACAAAGCGCCGCCTTCTGGTTCAGCCAGGGGCGGCGTTTCTACTTGTAATCGTGATACTCTCCTAATACACACCATGCCGAAATGTTCCTTCCTTGACGGAAACGGGCCGCTTGGCGGAAGGGCACTTCGTGGTTGGTGCCTAATCCCCGGGGCCGCCTTCACCATCGATTGTGAACTGTCGGAGTCATGTCCTTTTTTATCCGGCGACAAAACGCATGGCGTTTGCGGAGTGATTTTATAAGCAATGGGCGATGAAGCAACTCAGATTTTCACGAAATACGGACCGCATCGGATTGAAGCATGTCGTCAATCTTCGCAACCAATTGCCGAACGGTGAAAGGCTTGCCGAGGAACTGCCAATTCGATTCGCGTACGCCGCCGATTTGATCGTATCCCGACATTAAAATCACATGTATGTTCGGGCGCTGCCTTCGGATCGTTTCCGCGAACTGCAAACCGGACATTCCCGGAAGATGCATATCAGACAGCAGCAGGTCAATGGTTGCGAGGTGAGTGTCAACCACGTTTAGCGCATCGTTTCCGCCGCTGCTAGTACTACAAAGTTTTTCGCGGATAGGACAGCGATAATCATCTCCCGGACAACATCGCCATCCTCGACAACAAGGATTGTTTTGGGATCGTGTTCGTCCGCTATATCGCTGCTCACGGCGTTACCAATTAGTTGCTATTGTATCGCCATTGGCTTTGTTAGCATCTCATAAGTTGAGGTAAAGCGTGGGCGAAAGAGCAGGTTTAACAAAAAAAGTGTATTGCTCCGGACGGGATGGACAGTACGTTGGGGTAAGTTGATTCATTGAATCATGCGGCCGTTTTCAAGTCAATGAGACAGTCGTGCCGAGCTTGCGCTGGCGTTCGATAATTGAGTCGCTGTAGGATCCAGTTCTGGTTGTAGCGATCGCGAAACTCCGATAATGAGGCACTGAGTTCGGCCAGGTTACGGAAACGCCTCACCCAGAGCAGCTGTTCTTTCAGCGTTCGGAAGAACCGCTCGATGCAACCGTTTCCTTCCGGCTGCCGGACGAAGGCCGGCGAGGATTCCATGCCGAGAAATCTGATTTCCTTCTGAAAATCGTCGCTCATATACACGCTGCCGTGGTCATGACGAAGCCACAGGCCGGCGGCGCAGCCGCCGGAAAATGCACCGAAGTGCTCCCGTACGCCCTGCCTAATGGGTTCCAGTGCTTCGAACCGCGTTGCTTTCTTCACGGCGTGAATGCCGACGCAATCCGCTGAATAGTGATCGATTGCGGCAAACACGGTGACACTTCCTTCCTCGGCCGTGAACGTGGCGGTCGCGTCCGTCCCCCAGATTTGGTTCGATGCCTCGGGAATGATCGTACCTTCGTGTGGGTTAGTAGGTTTCGGATCGGCCAGACGCGACGGCGAAAGCAGTTGGTTCTCGCGCAGCAAGCGCAGCACTCGGTCCTTGCTCGTTCGGATACCTTGATGGCGCAGGCGCGCCCAAATCTTTCGATACCCCTCTCCCGTGAATACCGGGTTGTCCAGGACCTTGCGGATCTCGGCAATCAGTTCCTCCTCAGAGTGCACCTTGGGACCCCGCTTTTGCGGAGCGCGCGGATGTTGCTCGCGATGTTTCGCTGCGTAGAAACTGGATCGCGCCAGGCCCCACACGGAGACGACCCTCGCCACACCGAACGGCTTATTGCTGGAAGGCGAAACGGTGTGGCTCATGGTTTCGACTTCCAGAAGGCCAAAGGGCGGCCGTTCTCCAGACGCGCGATTTTCTCTTTGAGCAGCTCGTTATCTACGCTGATGCTGGCCACCACCGACTTGAGGCGCCGCTTCTCCTCGTCTTCCACATCCGCCTCACGGCTCTTGAGGATCGCCTCGCCGCCAGCAAGGAAGCGTTCGCGCCATTCCGTCAAGGTCGCGACAGTGACGCGATACTTGCGGGACGTGAGTTCGACGTCCGCTCCGCGCAACAGTTCGAGAATTACAGAGACCTTGCGCTTGGCAGACCAGCGGCCGCTGCCGGCGGCCGCACACGATTCCGGGGACTGCTCAGTCGCCCTCCGGGCTCCTTCCGCAGCCCCGGAATCGTGTCTTGGTGTATTGGGCATTCATTCCTCCTCTGGAACATTTTGCAACATTCATGTCCCCAATGAACTGTCCAATCAATTTCTGGTCCGGGGGAGTACCCACTCTACAGCAGATTCTAAATTTCCTTGGCGCTAGCCCGGCTGTGGAGGTAAGATCAACGGGTTGCGCCAACCACTCTTGCTCTCGCTGACGGAACGCCCTTCGTACAAGGTGTCCTGGTTGCGGGGCCGCGACGCGCTGCGCGTTTATCGGCATGACTTTATCGAAGCTCACATCCGGCCCAGTGTGGCCTTCCACGGAGCTGGCATAGTCAATCACGCCGACAAACTGACCCTCGTGATCGATTCGGTC
>DATGIH010000441.1:0-7073 GCA_035295865.1 Bryobacteraceae bacterium | reverse complement strand
GGTGGTCCGGACGCCGCGCGGCAACGTTCCGCTGGCAAGGAACACACCCGCGTCACCCTTGGGGCACCGGCCATCCAGGCTCAGCCGGATTTCCACGCTGTACTCCATGCCTTGGATGCCGCGCGGCAGTTGCTCGGATTCGATTTGGATTGGGGTGGCGCCGCGGCCGGCTGGCTGAGCTTTCGGTGCAATAGCGGCGGCGAGCCCAGATTCGCGAGGAGCGCCAAGTCCGATTTTTTGGAACAGCCCCCAGAGATTGAAGATCGAATGTGCGGGGGGCGTGATGGGCATAGGCGGGGCTGCATCAATTTCGGGCGCGATCGCTTTTGTTGACGGCGTACCTGGCGCGGCCAACATCGCGCCCACGATGCGGTCATTGATGCCTTGCGTCTGGAGCGCGGTGAAGGCTGGGGTGCTGGTATCGAAATGCGTCCGGCTCTTCGAGATGAGCGAGATGACGTAATTCTCGCTGAAACCGGCTGTCGCCAATTGAACGATCGACGCGTTGGTGAGTGGCTCCGGCATTGGGGTGGTGACGTTCCACGATTGTTGAGCGTGCAGAGCCACCGCGAGCCAGAAAATGTGTTGTTTTCGCATCGAGCGAGCCTCCAATTCCGTATCGACCCGAAGCGGCGATCTTTGCTCTCGTCTCCCCCAACCCATGAGAGGGCCTAAGGCGATTAAGAGAGGAACCTTAGGACAACACTCGATACTCCCTATGACATCTCCTGCCGTTCCTGAGTCTTGAGCCACAAGTGTCGGGGTGTGGCAAAAGGAAAGCAAAAGGTATCGCGATGAAGAGAAACATGGTTCCCTTGCTTGGGATTGCATTCGTAGCGGCCATTGTTGCAACGGGAGTGGTGTACGGCCTATTTGGCGGACGGCTGCGTGCGAAGGCGCCGGATGTCGCTGGCCAATCGATCGTAGTAGCTGCCAGAGACCTCGAGCGAGGGACCGTGATCAAGCCCGAGGATTTGCAGGTGTCTCAAGTAAAGGGAGCGCTGAAAGGTTCCTATTCGAAGGTGGATGAGGCAGTGGGGGGAACGCTGCTCGATCCGATCCAGAAGAATGAGCCGTTATTAGAGGCGCGGGTGGCTTCGATCAATCCAAAGAACGATGCGGTCAGCGGCGGCGTAGCGGCGGGCATGCGCGCAATTTCGATTCGCGTGAGTGAATCCTCGGGACTGATGGGGTTGTTGCGCACCGGATCGCGCGTGGATCTGCAGGCAGTGAGCGATCGGAATGGGGCGGCGGAACTTCGCACTATCCTGCAAAACGTGGAAGTGCAGCGGGTCAGTCCGCAACTTGAGCCTGTGGGCAACAGCCGTCAGCCGGTCCCGGTGGCGAGTGTGCTGGTGCCGGCGCAGTATGCCGATTTGATCGCGCTGGCGGACAGCGGCGCACGGCTTCGAATTACGCTGCGCAATCCGTTGGATGAAGGCACGGCTCCGCGGCATGCCTTGGGATTGGCTTCGGTCTTCAGCAGCGCTGCGGTTTCTGAACCGCAACGGCCGCGGAATGGAGCGGCGCCTGAGGCGGTTTCGACAGTGGAACATGAGGTGGAGCTCAACGTTCAGGTGTTGGGAGCCAGCCCGGCTGCAATGGGACAGTTGATTGCGACGTTGGATTCGTCCGAACGCAGCGGCATGCAAGTTGCGGCGTTCCGCTCCGATGCAAACCCCGAAGAGTTGATTCACAAACTGGAACAGTCGAGGGAGCTGGAGTTGGTGTCCTCGTCGGTGCTTAGCAGCGGAGTGGGAAGACAGGTCAGCGTAAGAGCAGCGGCCGCGCCGTATCGTTTGCGCGTGCAATTTTCGCCAGCCGTCGATTCCCAGGGAAAGTCGAATCTGCGAGTTCAGCCCGAATTCAGCCTTCGCACCGGGTCCGGGGTGGAGACGCGCCGCTACGACGCGGATTTACCCGCGCCATCGAGCTTCCTGGTGAAGGGTTTCTTACAGGATCAGAACGATCCCGCGATTCTGTCCAGACTCTATCCGGGGCACTCCTGGAACGGGCGCGAACTAGTGATTTACGTGACCGCGCGGCCGCACGGGACAAATCCTTCCTCTTCCGTGGCGCGATCCAGCCGGAGGCCGTAAGTGGCCCTCACAGCGATTCTGATCTTCCTGACCACCTTTCTGGCTGCCGGTCTGGCGGTATTGATTGGCTGGTTTGGGCTGCAGCGCATGGGCGCCGAGGCCTTGGCGGAAGATGTTTCCGAGCACTTGCTGGACGAAAGTCCGCGCGTGCTGAAGGACGAGTCGCTCAGCTCTATCTCCATATGGGCAAAACTGCTGCAGCGGAGCGACCTGGTGCGCATCATGCGCCGTCATTTGCAGCAGGCGGATTTGGGCTGGTCCGTGGGGCGGGTCACGATGTTGATGCTGCTTTCCGCCAGCATCGCTCTCGCCATCGCGATGCGCTTTGATGCGATTCCGGGCATTGTGGCGGTTCTGATCGCAACGTTGGTAGGTTCGCTGCCTTATTTGTACATTGTGCGCCGCCGGGCCAAGCGTTTTCGGCAGTTTGAAGAGAATTTTCCGGACGCCCTCGATTCGCTTGCCCGCGCTTTGCGTGCGGGACATCCATTCTCGGCCGGCGTGGAAATCGTGGCGCAGGAATCGGAGCCGCCCGTTTCTGTCGAGTTGCGCAAGGCTGCAGCCGAGGCGAATCTAGGCGCCTCTTGGGAACAGGCGCTGGCCAACTTATCGGAGCGAATCCCGCTGCTCGAAGTAAACATGTTCGCCGCCGCCGTTCAGATGCAGACACGCACGGGCGGCAAATTGAATGAAGTGTTAGCCAAGCTCGCGGAAAATATGCGCGAGGCCACCGCCCTCAAGGGCGAAGTCCGGGCGCTGGCGGCGCACGGCAAAATGACCGGCGGCGTGCTCACCGTGCTGCCGATTGTCATCGCGGTGATGATGATGGTGGTCAATCCGTCGTATCTGAAAATCTTGTTCTATCACCCGTACGGAAAGTATCTGATCTGCGGCGCAATTCTTTGTTTGGTGCTGGCGCACGTGGTGATTCGCAGAATTGTGGACATCAAGATATGAGCGACCTTTGGCTGGGTGCGGCCTTCTTTCTGTGCGTGATGACGGCGGTGGTGGGTGCAGGGTACTTCGTGATCCGGCGCAATGCCGAACGGGGAACGGAAATTCCGGCGGGATTATCTACCGATCCGAATCTGCCCGGCTCACGCGCGATGTTCTTCCACTTTTTCCGGTCCATTGGAGAAACTTTTCCCGCCGCGCAGGACGAGCAAAATCCGTACCGCATCCGCTTGGCTTCGGCGGGATATCGCTGGCCGTCGGCGCTAGCGGTCTTCTATGGGATCAAATGCGCCAGCGCCTTGTTCTTCGCTGGATTGTTGACGACTGCCACGCTGCTGAATCGTGGAGATGGCGCCGCGATTCTGCTTCCGCTGATTTGCGGGGCGGGTTTGGGATTCATGGTTCCGGACCGCGTGCTGGATTCTCGCGTCAAGGCGCGCACGCATCGGATGCGCAGCGCGATTCCGCCTGCGCTCGACCTGGTGGTTCTGGGTTTGGAAGCCGGACAATCGCTCGATCAGTCGCTGGCCGATACCAGCCGGAGCCTGAAACGTACGCATCCGGATTTTAGCTCCGAACTCGCGCAGCTTTACCTCGAATTGAGGAACGGAACCAGCCGGCCGGTGGCTTTTCGGGCTTTCGGAAAACGAGGCAAGGATCCCGAGCTGCGCAAACTTGCGAACTTGCTGATCGACAGCGATCGTTTCGGCAGCAGCCTGGCGCCTGCTTTACGCACGCACGCTCACTACTTGCGCACCCGATTTCGCCAGCAAGCTCAAGAGAGCGCTCGAAAAGTCGGCGTCAAGCTAATCTTCCCCGTGTTCTTTCTGATCTTCCCCTCGGTGTTGCTGGTGACGCTGGGGCCCGCCTGCATGATGATGTTCCAACAGTTGAAAAACTTGATGGGCTAAAAGAGAAAGTCCGCGCCACTTGCATGACGCGGACTTTTACGAATCGCTACTGCTTCTTGTCGTCTTTTTTGTCGTTCTTCTTGTCGTCCTTCTTGGGCGGCTTGGTGTCCCGTGGAGCTTCTCGCGGCGCGGGGCGCTCAGCCGGACGCGGCGGAGGCTGGACGTCGCGCTGCTGAGGACGCGGCACTACTGCTGGACGATCGTTGGATCGTGGCGGAGGCTGGACGTCGCGCTGCGGTGGACGAGGCACTTCTGCTGGACGATCGTTGGATCGCGGCGGAGGCTGGACGTCGCGCTGCGATGGACGAGGCGCTTCCGCTGGACGATCGTTGGATCGCGGTGGGGCTACATCCCTCTGTGGCGCGCGCGACGGTGGCTGAACCTCGCGCTGTTCCGGACGCGCCGGAATCGGTTGCTGCTGAGGCGAGGGCTGCGGCCGCACCTGCTGTTGTTGCGGCTGCGGCTGCGGTTGTGGACGCAAGGGTTCCGAGGGCCGGTCATTCGGACGCACCGGCGGCTGCACGTCGCGCTGGGGTTGCGGACGCGCCGGTTCAGCCGGACGATCCAGCGGACGCGGCGTTGCGGTATCGTTCTGCTGTTGCGGTGGACGCTGACCTCCCGGTGCAGGCGCAGCTTGGCGAGGGGCCACTTGATTGGGAGGCGAACTGGCAGGCCGTCCTGCATTCACAGGGGCCGGCGGCGCCTGCCGAACCAACGGGCGTTGCGGCGCAGGCTGCGCGGTCCGCAATTTTTGCACCTGGCTCGGATCGAGTGGCCGGCCGGGATTCGCACTCAAGGCTTGCTGCCTTTGTGCGAACGGCACCGCAGGCGGTGGTGGCGCGGTTTTCACCACCACGGCGCGATTCTGAACCGCGGCGGGCGGCTGCGCTACTCGTCCGGATGGGGCAGGCCGTCCCATCACGCTCTGACGGCTGGGAGCAACCGCGGCAGTGTTCATCACCTGCGCGGATTGCACGGCGCGCGCATCCACGCGAACAGCGACGCTCTGTACCGGGCGCGCGCTCGCGAACGCACTCTGCGGAACCGCCGTCACGGCGCCGGGCGCCGTGCGATTGATGTAGGTCTTATTGACATACACGTTGGTGATGTTCACGTTGTTGACGATCGTCGTGTTGGTCACGTTCACACGATTGATGTAGGTCGGGCTGGCATGATACGCGGGCACGTACACTTCCCGCGGTCCCAGCGGGAACCAGGCAACTCCAGCTCCGCCGCCAAACGAAACGGATAGGTTGAAATTGGATCCGCCGACCCACGCGACGAGCGCGGGTGCGTAAACCGGGCGCTGCGCAATCGGTCCAGGGACCCAGGCCCAATAGCCGACGTACGCCCAGCGCCCGTAGTGGAACGGAGCGAATCCCCAAGGCGCATCGTCAACCCAAGTCCAGCCCCACGGTTCCACCCAAGACCAATGTCCGTTGTGATACGGGGCCCAGCCGGAAGCAACCGCGTTCGGAACCCATACGGAGCCATAGTCGGGCACCTGCCGCCAGGTTCCGTTGTCGTCCAAATCCTGATAGCCGGTCATGTCGCGAGAAACGTATTGTGCGGAAGGGGAACGGTCTTCGCGGCGATCGCGTGCGAGGCACCAGCCGTCCCACTCATCGGCTTGTGGGGCGCCCGTCACGTTGAAGGCGATGGTGTCCGTTCCCGAAATTTCCGCCTGTTCACGCGGATGCAGCGTGAATGCTTGGCCGCCGCCGGTGGCTTCGCCCTGTCCGGCGCGCACGGTGATCAAAGTGGTCTGGCTGTCCGGATTGACGTCAATGCGGTAATCGCCGGGCCGCAGAAGTGAAAAGGCCACGTTGGGCGTGTCGATCTCGTAGGATTCCTGATTGCCAAGATCGCGCAAGTGAATGCTAAGCGACCCCTCGGCCAGGCGGATCTGAACGTTGCTGTCATCGAGATTGAGAAATTCGAAAGCGGTTTTGGAATTGAGGCGCAGGGCCGCGCTGCCGATGTGTAGTTCCGCACGGGCGCCGTCGTCGGTCCATAAATGATCGCCGGTGGTGAGTGGGCGATTGATATCCGCTAAGGACCAATCTTCCACATCGCCTGAGCGGAAGGAAACATCCCCGTTCATATAGCTGAGCCGGCCAACGCGGCCGGGCGGGTCGTCCTGGGCAGCGGCGAGAATCACGGTTGCCGCAGCCAGCAAAAAAATTCGGTGGTGCTGTCTCATGGAAATCCCCTTTATCCTATTTTGAATGGCCGCGGATTCAATTTCTGGCCTTTTCAGGGTCCGTTCGCGGCTCGTTAGTGAGTTTGACTCCTAGACTAGCTCACTTGTTGCTACTGACGTTCCGCCGCATCGAATCCGGTACGAGTTCGGGCGGCCCAAATCGTTAAGAGGACTTCAGACGAAGGCGCGTGGAAGCGGGTAGCATGGTGAGTATGAGGCACTTGGCCGTCGTCAGTCTTCTTTCCACGTTCTGGGTCGCGCTTGGGGCAGAGGGGCAGTATCAATCCGCTGCCGCAGGGCCACCCCCGTCAGAGGTTGCACCAGCCATAGCGCAAGCGCTGCAAAAAGACGGCGTCAAAATCTCGAATGGCGGAGCAGCCTATTGCGAAATCTGGTTCCGGACCGAGAAACCATCGGGTGCGAAAACGACCGAGGAGAATGTGACGTTGCCGTCCATCCCGGTTGGGGCGCTCGTGGGCGTGATCCGATTCGACGGCAAGGGTTCGGATCGCCGGGGCCAGACGATTAAAGCCGGTGTATACACTCTTCGTTACGGCATCATGCCGATTAACGGCGATCATCAAGGCGCGGCGCCGCAGCGGGATTTTCTGCTGATGACGCCGGCCGCCGAGGACCAGGATCTGAATTCCACGCCAGCATTCGAGGCGCTGGTGGCGATGAGCCGGAAAGCATCGGGCACGCCGCATCCAGCAGTGTTGAGCGTTTGGAAAGCGGATTCGGATACTCCGGGACTCAGTAAGCAAGGCGATTCGGATTGGGTATTACAGACGAAAATCGGCGATACTCCGATCGCTGTTATCCTCGTTGGAGTTGCCGCCTCGTAGTTCTTCGGTTATCCGGTTATTCAGTTCTTCGGTTCGCTAACGGGCCGCTCTCAGTGGCTTC
>DATGIH010000440.1:0-14332 GCA_035295865.1 Bryobacteraceae bacterium | reverse complement strand
CTCTTACGCGCACTTGATGTCATAGTAACAGACGGTTAGCGCGCGAACCGGTTTCAGCGAAACACGGTCGAAAAATTAGCCGCGGATGAACGCCGATAAACGCGGATAAGATCCCCCACTGAGCTGTGGCATCATCGTTCTGATCGCTTCGTACCCATGAGTCCCCTATCCACCCTCCTCGATCGCCTCGACGCCGCCAAGCGTCAGTTCGATCCCGGCGCACAATCCAGCACGTCAAAGCTCTTAGAGGCGGTCGGACGCAAAACATTCTCGGACGCCGCCGCGCTCATCCGTTTCCATGAAGCGCTCCTGTTCCTACGCGCGTATCCCGCGAATGAAAACATTCGCCGCCTGGCCGTCGACTTGCTTGCTTCCTTTCAGGGTCGGGTCGCGAAGCTCGGCGACAACCTCGAACCCTTCGAAGAACCTGACGTCTCCGGCATCTCGGGCACGGCTTTCTCGGCCATCTTTACTTATGACATTGCGCGTTGGCTGGTGGCGCAGCATCCCACGCGCGTCGATATCGATTGGGACGCCACCGATCCCACGCTGCTCGGCCCCTTGCTGCGCCGCCTGCATCCGTATTTCGCTGAGGATTTGCTGGTGGAAGCCAACATCCCTTATATGGATTGGTTCCGCGCCGCCAAGAGAGAACGCGGACGCGACCTCGCCTGGCTGATCTCGCGCATCGAGAAATTTCCAATGACTCCCGAAGATCGTGCAGAACTTTACGCCGGCGCGAAAATCGCCATCCGCTGGGATCTCGGCCACGGCCCGATGACGCGCTCGAATATTCATCTCGGCGGCGCGCGCAAATTCTTCTATCACGATCGCCCTCTGCTGCGCCGGGCCGATGTTTCGCTCGCCAGCGAACTCGCCGCGGCGAAAATCCCGACACGGAAATGCAGCCGCGCTCAAGGGGAAGATTTCCTCGACCTGGCGCGCGAAACCTCGGCCATGCGTTATCGGGAGCTCCACGGATTCACCTACGGCGACCCTTCCTCCGTGATTCACGCCGAGCTCGGACGCGGCGTCGAAGTGTTCGTAAACGGCGTGCCCAAAAAACATCGCCTGCCGCTCCGCACGTATCACTCCGGCATGTATTTCAAGAACGCCGTACCCATCGGCTATATCGAATGCCTGACGTTGTCCGATCGCATGGAAGTCGGCTTCAACCTCTACTACACCTTCCGCGAAGGCGAGACCGCGTGGCTCTACGGACGCCTGCTTCATTTGTTCCGGCAACTCGCCGGCGTGAATTACTTCGCCGTCGATCCCTACCAGATCGGCCATCACAACGACGAAGCCATCGATTCCGGGGCTTTTTGGTTTTATCGTAAGCTCGGATTCCGCCCTACCGACCCGATGGTCGCGAAAATTCTAGCGCGCGAAGAAAAGAAGATGAAAGCCGACCCGCTTCATCGAACGACCCCCGCAACGCTGCGCCGGCTTGCCGCCAGCTGGATGATCTACGAAACCGCCGGAGCAAAACACGGCAAGTACGACAACTTCGAAGTCCGTCGCCTCGCGATGCGCCACGGTGGAAAGCCCCATTGACGTAAACTTTTGGTGAGGCCCAGCCGTGATCTCCGTCGTCTATATCAGCTCCGCCACCCATCTTTTTTCAGACCGGGAACTGCTCGATCTGCTGGCACAAGCACGCGAAAAGAACGCGCGTCTGGACATCACAGGTATGCTGCTCTACAAAGATGGCAACTTCATGCAGGTTTTGGAAGGTCCCGAGGAAACGGTGCGGAACCTCTATACCACCATCCGAGCCGATGCCCGACATCACGGTCTATTAAAACTTATGGAGTCTTCAGTCACGGCCCGGACGTTCTCCGAGTGGGCCATGGCCTTTCACAATCTGGACGACGTTTCGCTCGCCGAAGTGCCAGGCTACAGCCAATTTCTAAACGACCCGCTGAATTCGCCCGCCTTCAAGCAAGACCCCACGCGCGCGCAAAAGCTGCTGCTCACGTTCCGCCGAAATATGTAGGGCTACTCGTGCCTTAACGCCACCAGCGGATCGATCCGCGCCGCACGCCATGCTGGCGCAAATCCCGCGACACCCGCGGCCGCGATCAACACCAGCACCGCACCCGTCAAAACCACCGGATCGTGCTGTTTCATCCCAAATAAATACGACTCGACGAATCTCGACATCCCCCACGCTGCCGCTAAACCGGCCGCCACGCCAACTGCCGCCACCGCGAGCACCTCCCGCAGCACCATCCACACAATCTGCCCGCGCATCGCACCCAACGCCATCCGGATTCCGATCGCGCTCGTACGGCGCGCCACCGTATACGCCATGGTCCCGTACAATCCCACGCACGCGATGATCAAAGCCAGCGCCGCGAATCCGCTGCACAATTGCGCGAAGGTCCGCTCCTTGCCGATCGTCTCGTCCATCAACGCCGCCTGCGTCTTCACCTCCGCCAGCGGAACGTTCGGACCAACTTCGTGCACAATCCGCCGCACGGCCGGCACCAGCGCTAGCGGATCCCCCGACACGCGCAGCTCGTAGTACACGCGAGTCAGTCCCTTCAAGTCCTGTGTGTATGGAAGATACACCACCGGCGGCGTTTCCTTTTCCTTGACCGAATTGTAGAGCGATGTTCGCGCGACTCCAACAATCTCAATATCCGCCGGACCGTCTTTGTCCAAGCCGAACCTCTGCCCCACCGGATTTTTGCCATCGAAAAACTTCTTCGCGAACCGTTCCGTCACAACCGCGACGCGCGGCGACGTGACGTCGCGCTCTTCCAAACCGCGCCCCAGCAGAATCGGGATCTGCATGGTCGGCAAAAATCCTGGATCCACCACCGAGGTCGCCACCTCGGAGCCGCTCTTGCTGTTGCCGGGAATCCGGATTTCCGTCGAATTCCAGTAGTAGGCCGCGAGCGGAAATTGCGACAATCCAGCGCTGGTCACCCCTGGAATTTGGCGGAACCGAGTAAGCAAATCCCCATAAAAGTGGCCCAGCGCCGCATCCTTGTAGCCAGCCTGCCGGGCATCCAGGGCGAAAAGCAGCAAGTTTTCGCGATTGAACCCGAGATTCACGGCATGTAGATTCGCCACCGTCCGGTCGAACAACCCGGCGCCTACTACCAAAAGCAACGAAAGCGCGATTTGCGCGGTTACCAGCGCCTGTCCCAATCCGAATCGCCGCGCCCGGGTGCCCGGCTCGTTCGCACGGACCTGCTTCAGCGCCGAAGTCAGATCCACGCGCGTCGATTGCAGCGCCGGCGCGAGTCCAAACAGCGTACCTGTGATCACCGCCAATCCAAAGGTGAACAGGAGCACCGGGAAATTCAACGACGCGTGCAGCGCAAATTCTTCTTTGCCATTCGACAGCAGCAAAATCAATGACCGGATTCCCCATGCCGCCACCAGCAATCCCGCCAATCCGCCGATCAACGACAAAAGCAAGCTCTCGGTCAGCAACTGCCGGATCACGCGCATCCGGGCCGCGCCCATGCTCAGCCGCACCGCGATCTCCCGCCGCCGCGCCGAGGTCCGTGCCAGCAGCAGGCTCGCGATATTCGCGCACGCGATCATCAGAATCAGGCCCACCATTCCCATCAACACCAACAGCGGCTTCGAGTATTCCCGGCGCAGCGAATCCAAGCCGCCCGCGCCATCTTCCAACCAAAGCGACGGGTACTCCTCGCGTTCCTTCGCCGATTCCGCGGTGCTCTTCGCGAACTGCAGAAACTTTGCCGCCAATGTCACTTCGGCTTGTTTGCGGGAAACGCCAGGCTGCAGCCGTCCCATCATTTCCACCCAATAGAAGTGAGGATCGAAAAAATAGTTCTGCTCATTCTGATCCACCCGCGTGGCGAGCAAAGGCAACGCATGCAGCGGAAGGTATACCTGCGGATGCATCCCCGGATTCACGCCGAAGAATTCCGGATTCGACACACCGATCACCGTGAATGGCTGGTTGTTCACCAGAATTGCTTGCCCCACCAGCGCGGGATTCGCATTGAATCTCCGGTTCCAATATTCCCAGCTCAAAACAGCCACGGGCGGCGCTCCCGTACGGTCGTCGTTATCGTCGATCAGCCGTCCCACCGCCGGCGTCACACCGAGCCCGCGATAGAATCCGCCCGAAACCCACTGCCCTTGCGCGTGTTCCGCCTGCTTTTCCGCGATGACATTCAGGCGATACGCGGTGATGTACGCAAAGAGCGTGGAAAGCGTCTCCGGACTTTGGCGCAGGTTGAGAAACGCTTGATACGTGAAGTTCGGGCTGGTCTGGCCGTGAGCGCCATCTTCGAACATGCTGCCGTGCACCGAGTGGATGACGCCCGGCGAGCCCTTCGCTCTCCAGTGGAAAATTACCAGCTCGTGTGGGTTCTTCACCGACAGCGTCTGCAGCAGAATCGCATCCATGAAACTGAAAATCGCCGTGTTCGCGCCAATCCCAAGCGCAAGCGAAAGCGCGGCGATCGCCGTAAACAAAGGATTCGCCGCCATGGCCCGCAATCCATAGCGCAGGTCTTGCAAAAATTGCTCCCAAAGCGTCCAGGTCCACATCGATCGGCTCTCCTCCCGCAGCAAAGTCATGTTTCCGAACTGGCGGCTGGCCGCGTCCGATCCGCCGCGCTGCGCAGCGCTCATCGCCAGATGATGCCGCATCTCCTCGACAAGGTCGTTCTCGAACTCCTCGCGATGCAGCCGGTATCGAAGTTTTCGCCAAAGCTCGCGCATAGGTTTAGGCCGGATGGATGACGCGCACGATCGCCGACATCACCCGGTCGAACTCCTTCACTTCCGCAGCCAGTTGTTTCCGGCCATCCGCCGTCAACCGATAGAATCGCGCCCGCCTGTTGCTATCGGACTGTCTCCACTCCGCCACCACCCAGCCCTTGATGAGCATCCGCTGCAGCGCCGGATAGAGCGACCCTTCTTCCACCTGCAGAACGTCGTTGGAATTCTGCTGGATATGCTGCGCGATCCCGTAGCCATGCATCTCGCCCAACCGCGCAAGCGTCTTGAGCACCAGCATGTAAAGCGTTCCGGGCGGAATATCGGATCGATCTTCCATAGTTAGGCTATATATTAGCAAACTACGGATTGTTAGACTATGGAAGCCGGAGCGCGGTTAGCCAAGAATCAAGCGTTCCGCTGATAAATCTGAATCAGGTTGCCGCACGTATCGGAAAACACGGCGATGGTTACCGGCCCCATCGATGTGGGCGGCTGCGTGAACACGACGCCATGCTCCTTCAACCGCTTGGATTCGTCCGCGATATTGGTCACCTCGAACGCCGCCACTGGGATTCCCTGCGCGAACATCGCTTCTTGAAACGCCTTCCCGGCGGGATTGACGTTGGGTTCGAGAGATAGCTCCAGGTCGTCGCGGCCCTCCTCCGTCGAGGTGACCGTGATCCATTTATATCCGCCCGCAGGAAATTCGTGCTTCTTCCGAAAGCCAAGCACGTCAGTGTAAAACTTCAGCGCCTTCTCCTGATCGTCGACCATGATGCTGGTGAGCTTGATCCGCATGCCAGCATTCTAGCCGAGGCTGGCGTCTCTAAGCTTCTTGAAAATTGCGAAATGCTTCCGCCGGAAGGTACGCCATCAGGCTCAAGCAACCGGGAAACATCTTGAGCGGCGGAAAATCGGCCGGAACCTGCACCAGAACCCGCGCGCTGCGCTGATAAGCCGATGGCGTCATTCCCACCCGGCGCGCGAACAGATCGCTGAAGCTTCCCAGGCTTTCAAAGCCAACTTCCAGGCAAACTTCGGTGACGTTGTGCTCGCCGCGCGCCAGTAGCAGCTTGGCATCCTCCAAACGCGACTGAATGCGAAACTGGTGCGGCGTCGCGCCGAATAACGCCTCAAACCGCCGGATGAAATGGAACGGCGACATCCCCGCCTCGCGCGCGACTTCGGGAATCGGCAGCCGTTGCTCGCGCACTTCCCGTAACAGGTCACGCGCCCGGCACAGTCTTCCGAACGCTTCGCGCTCCAGCAGCATAACCTCTAATCACTTTAGCGAACTAAGAAACGCAACAATCTGCCACCGCTGCTGCTCCGGAAGCTTCGACCACGAGGGCATGCCGCGACGCACAACCCCATTCGTCAGGATCCAGAAGGTCTCACCCGGCGTGGCGTGGATTTTTTCATCTGGAAGCAGCGAGGGACCCCGGTTGCCGCCCCCACCGGTCGCGCCGTGACACTCGGCGCAATGCTGCTCGAAAAGTTTCTTTCCCCCCAACACGGCTTCGGCGTCGTTCTGATAGGGATTCGCTTTACCCCGTGCTTTCTCGGGAACCCTCGCGAGCACGACGTCCATCGGCTCATCGTTCCGCCGCTTCTGTTCTTCGGCGCGCCCCCAAGGTGGAACAGCCAGCAGCGACGAACAAAGGAGGGCAACCGGCGCTGTGATTCGAAAAGAAATGCGATCTCTTGTCATAACGAGTTGTGAAATAGTTTATGCAACGTCTCGCCGAAGCCCGAGAATTCCTTCGAAAGTCCCCAACGCAGCAGAAGCCGATGGCTGTTGCTATTCAGACCAAACCCTGGTGAGATTCGCATCGTCCAACCGGAAGGCAGATTCCAGGCGACGGCCGGCGCCAAATAATGCGACGTCTCGTGCAATCCGAAACTCTCGCTATCACCCAAGCCTCCGTACAACTCCAAACCCGCGATAAAGTTTTCGGCACACAAGCTACAGCGCTTCGCCGACGTTTTCAAAACCAGTGGACGGCTCACACCGACGGCGTATCCAAACTCCCACGGATTGTTGGGCGACAGATTTTTAGTAGCCAAAGGGTTCACCGCAAAGTTCCAACCCTTGAAATCTCTCGAGAGCAGAAGCTTGAATTCCAGTTCGTGATCGTGATTCTTCCTCAGCTCCGCATTCCGATCGCCATGATCGGCTTCCACGTCGTGACCTTCCACCTCCTTGATGATTTTGTCGGCTTCACTGATATTTTCGTACTCGATGTAAATCACCGGATTGATGAAATGCTCGTTCTTCAACGGCCGCAGCCGGTTTTCCCAGCGAAAGCCGGTGAGCAGCGTGCTGTCTCCGAAGGTGGTTTGACCGTCGACGTACACTTCGGTTGTCCACCAGGCTTTCACGCCGTATTCGAATTCGAACCAGTAGGCATGGAAGTCGTTGCCCCCGCGTTGCGTTCCAAAGGTCGAAAAGTATTCGACCTCGAGACTCCCCGGCTCCTCCAAGTGGTGATCGTAGGTCACAATATAGGGGCTCTCTTGCGCCAAAGCGGAAGAAGACACCGCGGCAAGCCCAAGAATCAGAGTCGTCCAACCACTCACACAGCTTCCCCCTTGAAAACCGCGGCTGGACGAGACTAGAATGGTGCATCGCCAGCCTGCGGGTTGTCGATTTTTCGAAGGCCACGCGACGCTTCGCCAAAAGTAAGTTGCGTGGCTTAATTTACAAAACTCTATAGCCCTTCACCGAACGGATCCGGCCTTCAGGTCCTTTAGATAGTGTCAGTTGCGATTAATTCGCAACTGCATGCCTTCTGGGCGCCGGAATATGCGATCTATTTGGTCCTATATTAAACGACCCCGCAACTCGTGTCAACGAAATTCAAGAATTCAGGGCTTGTGAGCGATCACCGTGCTTTCGCGTAAAATCTTCGAGCCTTCATCCGGTTACCGCAGACTTTCATGTCGCACCACCGGCGCGTGTGGTTTTTGCTGGTGTCGAGAAAGAGCCAGCGGCAGGAATCGCTTGCACAACACCGCAACCGCGCGCCGTCACCTGACACCAGAAAATCCTCGGCCGCCTGCGCGAGCAGCCAGACCGGCGCCGCGGCGTTCTTTTCGATGCCTCGCCATCGCCAAACTGTTCGCAAACCCTCCGCAGTGAGATGCCGGTGCTTCGCGGCTTCACGAAAATACTTCTCCAACGTCTCCACCGGCTTCGCGGACAGGCGCTCCCCATCAACTTGTTGGTATGCGACGCGCGCCAAAGCCTCGCGCAACTCCTTTGCCTGAGCCAGCGCGTCTTCCCGATCGCCTTTGAGTGTTTTCGTCTGTCGAGCGGTCAACAATCCCGACTGCACGACGAATCGCAAAAGATCGTCGTACGTCCCCAACAGTTCGCCCGGCCCCCAATCCAAAAAACGATTGTCGAGCGTGTTCACGAAGTCGAGGGCGACGTGACCGGCTACAAGTTCGAAAGCTTTTGCCATGGTCTGGCTCTTCTTCATGTTACCCTATAACCATTAAAAATGAGTTCAGAGGTTAGCCGGATTCGCGTCCAAACATTCCTTGCCTTCTTCGCCATCTATGTCATCTGGGGATCCACGTTTCTTGCTATCCGGATCGCCGTCCTGGCGGCGCCGCCGTGGTTCTGCGCCGGAGTCCGATTCTTCGCCGCCGGCGTTATTTTGTTCGCTTACGCACTCGCCCGCCGGATGCCCATGCCTTGTCCGCGAGAGTGGCGAAACCTCGTCATCGTCAGCACGCTGATGTTCACCCTAACCTACGGCGCGCTCTTCTGGGGCGAGCAATATGTCCCATCCGGCATCACGTCGATCCTCGAAAGCACGCTCCCGCTGATGACACTCATCCTTGAAGTATTCGTCCTGCGCCAACACAAATTTCGCTGGAGCGTGCTTCTCGCTATGACGCTCGGGACCATCGGAGTGGTACTGACGATGGCCCAGGGCAACGGGAGTGTTGTTTCCACGCCAGTGGTCCCCTCGCTCGTAATTCTCGGCGGATCCCTGAGCTGGTCCCTGGGCGCAGTGTTATCTCGATCGCTCACGCTCCCGAAATCCCGCATCGTAACGGCAGGCACCCAAATGATGCTGGGCGGCGCGATGCTACTAATCCTCTCGCTGGCCTTTGGCGAAATGAACCCATTTCCCAAAGTCCCCGCCAGAGCCGTCTATGCCCTGCTCTATCTGATCGTTGCGGGATCGTTGCTGGCGTTCTCCGCCTTCGTCTGGCTGCTGGGCCGAATGCCAGCGAGCCAAGTCTCGAGCCACGCCTTTGTAAACCCGATCGTAGCCGTAGCGCTAGGCTATTTCGTAGCCGGAGAACAGATCACGCTCCGCACGCTGGCCGGTGCGGCCCTGGTCGTCGCCAGTGTGGTGCTGACTCTACGAGGGGCGAGGGATTAGGGCTTGGGGTTTAGCGATTAGAGCCGCAACCCGTTGAATCCAGGGCGTTAGCACCCGCCCCGAGCCCCCGGTCGCAAGCCCCAAGCTACGCCGTCCCGCGCGAATCCCCAATCCCCAAGCCCCAATCCCACACCGCCGCAACGCGGCGGTGTAATAATAAGCCCAAACCCCTGTCCTTAGGTATGCACGAACAGGAGGTGCCCTCTGCAACTCGCGATTCGGGAGGAACCCGTTACTCCGATACCAGACGATCTGGAGCGAATGTTCCAGGCCCATCACGGCCTGGTCTTCCGCACTGCCTATCGGATCACCGGCAACGCGGCCGACGCCGAAGATGTGCTGCAAACCGTTTTTCTGCGGATGCTGCGGCGCGATCAGGCGGCGCGGGCGCTGGAACGCCAGGAAAGCTACTTCCGGCGCGCGGCCATTAACGTCTCGCTCGATGTGGTCCGCTCGGGTAAAGACGCCCGCAGCGTTCCCATCGACGAAGTCGCGCCCGGCGACCTGCCGTCCGGACGCCAGCAGCCGGAAGCCCGCGAGCTGCGCGATCAACTGCGCGGTGCGCTGGCCCGGTTGAATCCGCGGGAGGCGGAGATCTTCGCCATGCGGTTCTTTGAAGATCTGCCGAACCAGGAGATCGCGAAAATTTTGGGCATTTCCCAGATTCATGTAGCGGTGATTTTGCACAGGTCGCGCACGCGGCTGCAGAAAGAGCTCGGTTCTTACTTAGGAGAGAGGTCATAAGGTCATGAAGAAAGACAAACTGGATCAAATCATCGACGAAATCCGCAATGAGCCGGTGGATTCGGCTGCCATGGAACAGGCCGCCGCTCGGGTCCGTGCGCGCATCCTGCCGCGCGGAGAATCCGGCGCCACGCTCGAGCTGTTGCGAAGCTGCTCCGATTTCCAGAGCCTCTTTCCGGCCTATCTCGCCAAGAGCCTCTCGGAATCGAAAACTCTGCTGCTGGAAGATCATATCCACCAATGCGTCGATTGCCGGCACACGCTGCACGCCGCGCGCTTCGGAAAAGTAAGAACGCTGCCGCGCCCCAAAGTTGTGGTGCGTCCCTTTCCCGTGGCCGCGAAATGGGCCGTCGCTGCCGCCGCTACGCTAGCCGTCGGACTCAGTACCTGGGGCGTCATCCGGAACGTGATACCGCCGCCCGGAACGCGCGCCACCGTGCAAACAGTGAACGGCATTCTCTATCAAGTCGCCAATAACCACAGCAATCCCATCTTTTCCGGCAAGGAGCTCGCGGAACGCCAGATGGTTCGTACAGCAAAAGGATCCACGGCCGTGTTGCGCCTCACCGACGGCTCGCTGGTCGAGTTGAATGAACGGTCGCAGGTGTACGTCACACGAGCGGCTCGCGGAACCACCATCCACCTGGATCGCGGCAACGTCGTGGTGCAGGCCGCCAAACAGCACAATGGCAAGCTCTACGTCGCCACCGCCGATTGCCTAGTCTCGGTAAAGGGAACGGTTTTCGCCGTCAGCAAAGGCACCAAAGGATCGCGTGTCTCCGTAGTCGAGGGCGTAGTAACGGTTGACGAAAACAATCACACCGATACTCTCCACAGGGGCGATCAAGTAACCACCGACCCCAGCATCGCCAAGATCCCGGTCGAAGATGATGTGGCCTGGAGCAAGAACGCCGCGCAATACGTGGCCGTTCTGGGCGAACTGTCCGCCATTCAGAAGCAGTTGGACGCCATGCCTTCGCCCGGCTTGCGCTACAAATCGAATCTCACGAAGTTCGTCCCGCACGACGCGGTAATCTACGCCGCCATCCCGAATATCGGGCCGACCATTACAGAGGGATATCGTTTGTTCCAGCAACGCATGGAGCAAAGCGAAGTATTGAAGCAATGGTGGAACGAGCATCAACCGGGTCCGAACGAACCCACCGCGGACGACATCGTGCAACGAATCAAGACCTTCACCGACGGCCTGGGCAACGAGATTGTCTTCGCCATGACGGTGGATGAATCCGGCAAAAAAGAGCCGCTGTTCCTGGCGGAAGTCACGCAGCCAGCTTTGAAAGACACGCTACAAGCCCAATTCCAAGCCTTGAGCGCGAACCAGCACGGTATGTCGCTGACGATTCACGATAGCTCGGCGACCATGAAATCCGAATCAACCAAAGGCCTGCAGGCCTACATCAAGAACAACATCATCGCGCTCTCGGGCGCTTCGCATCCGCTGCAGGAAGTGGCCGGGATCGTGGAAGGGGCGTCTGGGGTGGCGAGTTTCGAAGACACCCGCCTCTATAGCGACGTGATGCAGAGCTATCAGTCCGGCGCAGGCTGGCTGCTCGCGATTGATACGGAACAAATGTTCTCCGATTCCGTAGAAGCAAGAGAACGCGCACGCTTTATGCGAGGATCCACGCACGACGAACAAACCGGCATCAAAGACCTGCGCTATCTGCTGTTTGAGCGCAAGGAAATTGCCGGACAGGTGGAAAACCAAGTCTCGCTCACATTCAATCGCGAACGCAGCGGCGTAGCATCTTGGCTCGCAGCTCCGGCGCCCATCGGATCGCTCAACTTCGTCTCGCCCGACGCCAGCATGGCGGCCGGCTTCGTGATCAAGAATCCGCGGGCTCTGTTGCAAGACGTAATGAATTCCGCGCAAACGCAAAGCGAAGCGGGCAATCAGGCTCTCTCGGATATTAATCGCGAGGGCTATCAGATCATCAACAACATCGCGAACGCGCTGGGCGGCGATGTGGCGTTCGCCATCGACGGACCCATCCTGCCGATCCCGAGCTGGGAGTTCGCCGTGGAAGTGAACAGCCCGGATCAGTTGCAGTCCGCCATCGAAGCGGCCATCAACTACGCCAATCAACAACCCAATACACCGGCCAAGCTGAGCTTGACCAAGAACCAATCCGGCGCGCTCACAATTTACACCGTGAAACCGGATATCGGAATGTTCGAAGCCGACTACACCTACGTAAACGGATATTTGGTGGCGGCGGCCAACCAGAACTTACTGCAGCGGGCCATTCAAAACCAGACCACAGGATACACGCTGACGAGTTCGGTGAATTTCCGGAATCAGCTTCCGCGCAACTCCAGCACCAATATGTCGGGCGTGATTTATCACAACCTCGGCTCGGTGCTCGGAACATTGGCTGACGGGCTCAAGGCCACCGGCGCGGTTTCGCCGTCGCAGCAGACCGCCATCGCGCAACTGCAAGCCAACAGCGCGCCCGGTGTGATCGTGGCCTACGGCGAACCTAACCGGATTCTGGTATCATCCACCGGAACTTTCTTCGGATTGAATCTGGATACCCTGGCAGTGCCGCAAATCCTGGGAAATGCCATGCTGGTACAGAAGAAACTCGGATCGCAAGTCAGGAAATGACACCGGTAATTGAACTCGAAGGACTGGGGGTACGGCTCGGCAAGCGAGAAATTCTCAAAGGCCTCACCTGTTCTCTTTCCGGACGAACCATCGGACTTCTCGGCCCTAACGGCGCCGGGAAGTCCACTCTCATTAATACCCTCCTCGGATTCTACCCACCCTCCAAAGGCACCGCGCGCATTTTCGGCCACGACATCCGCACCCAAACTAAACAGATCCGCAGCGTGGTGGGCTACATGCCGGAAAACGACGCGTTCATCGCCAACATGACGGCGGTGTCATTCATTCGCTTCATGGGCGAGCTATCCGGATTGCCATCCGAAGCCGCGCTCGAGCGCGCGCACGAGTCGCTCTTCTATGTCGGGCTGGGCGAATCGCGCTATCGCAAAGTCGGAACGTATTCGCTCGGCATGAAGCAACTCGCGAAGCTCGCGCAAGCGATCGTGCATGGGCCGAAGCTGATTATTCTCGACGAACCGACCAACGGCCTGGATCCGCCCGCACGCCAGCGCATGATACGGATGATCAAAGAAATGCGCCAGGTGCACGACGTGCATATCGTGCTTTGCTCGCACCTGCTGCGCGACGTGGAAGAAATCTGCGAAGAAGTGTTGATCCTGAAAGATGGCCGCATCGTGCATTATTCGAATTTGGAAGAAGAGCGCAGCGCCAATCGCCAGTTCGTGGAAATGGAACCCGTGGGCGATAGCGCGGCCTTTGCGGAAGCGCTCGAAAAGATGGGCTGCGAGTGCGCGCTGTCTTCCAATCGCTTGAAAGCCGTTTTATCGAACGGCCTCGAAATCCGCGACATCTATCGGCTCGCGGCCGAGCGCGACGTGCAGTTGCGGCGTCTCAACTACCGCCGGGATACGCTGGAAGATATTTTCCTCAAAGCCATGGAGACCAATACCAATGGCAGTCTATAAGCGCAGCTATCGCCCGTACACCGGGCGCTTGACGCCGGCCTGGTCGCGCTTCTTTGTCCTTACGCGCTACGCCATGCGCGGGATGTTCAAATCGAAATTTCTGACCGCGATCTTCGTCCTGAGCTTCTTCAGCCCGCTCATCTGCGCGCTGCTCATATATCTGAATCACAACCCGACGATCCTCACCATGATGCACGCCCGCCACAACGAAGTGGTCAGCGTCAACGGCGAATTCTTCCTGGGATTCCTGGGCGTCCAAGGAGGCATTGCGTTTTTCCTCACCGCATTCATCGGACCAGGCACCATCGCGCCCGATCTCGCCAACGGCGCATTGCCTCTTTACTTCTGCCGCCCGTTTTCGCAAGCCGAATACATTCTCGGGAAGCTGTGCTCGCTCTTCTATCTTTTGTCGTTCATCACCTGGGTTCCGGCATTGGCGCTCTTTGCGATTGAAGCCAATCTTTCCGGCCCTGGCTGGATGTGGGAGCACCGCTCGCTCGCCATCGGCAGCATCTTGAGCTCCGGGATTTACATCCTGATGATCTCGCTCATTGCCATGGCGCTCTCGGCCTGGGTGAAGTGGCGGATCGCGGCGGGTGCTTTGATCCTGGCCGTCATGTTTTTCTTGTCCGGATTCGGCGCCGCGATCAACGGCGTGCTGCATTCGAATATCGGCTTTTACATCAGCCCCGGCGCTCTCATCACACGCGTCTGCGCGCAACTGTTCGGAACGGACTCGCCCGTGAATATCCCAGCCGGCAGCGCGTGGTTCGCGCTCCTCGCCATGTGTGGCATCTGCCTGATGCTTCTCGGCAAGAAAGTCCGCCCCGTCGAGGTGGTTGGTTAAATGCGCGCCAACGATCAGGTGGTCTTCGAGAATGTCTCCAACTTCTATGGCGACGTACTCGGAG
>DATGIH010000439.1:0-6116 GCA_035295865.1 Bryobacteraceae bacterium | reverse complement strand
AGATTCAAATCGCCTATAGCTCCGGCGCGCCGCCCATCCAGCTTCTTGCGATCGACCAGAATAGCAATCGCACGGAACTCGGCACTAATGACGCAGCGCTCGCCAACGATCTCGCTGCACTTTCGGTTCTGCCCCGGCTGTCACTGATCGAGGGCCGCGCAGCGGTGCAGCATTCTCAGGATTTTGAGATCGGCTACGAAAAGAAACTCAAATCGACCACGTTCGATGTCACGGGCTACCACGAATCCATCACAAACTTGGCGATGACCGTCTCCGCGCCCGGAGAACTCTTCTCGCCCGCCGACCTGTTGCCCGATATTTCGTCGAAGAGCAGCGTCCTCGATGCCGGGAGTTTCCAGCGCTTCGGATATGCCGCATCTGTCACACAAGCACTGGGCGACAAAGTGGAAATCGGAGCTTCCGCGGGACGAGCCGGTGCACTTACAGCGGGTACGGAAGATCTGCCCGCCGCGAGCGCCGAAGAGCTGCGTGCGAACCTTCATCCCACACAGCGCTTCTGGGCATCGGCGCGAGCCTCGGCAACCCTGCCCGTAACGGGAACCATCCTGAGCGCCAGCTATCAGTGGACCGATTACCGGGCCTTCATGCCCAACCATTTTTATCTCACGCAGCGGAATTATCCTGAGCCTGGCCTGAATATCCGGGTGCGTCAACCGATTCCATCTTTCCTTGGGATGCCAGGGCGTTTGGAAGCCAGCGCCGAACTCCGCAACATGCTCGCGCAAGGCTATGTCCGAGTGTCCGACGCCGGCCAGAACGTTCTGCTGATCCAGAATCCCCGCGCCGTGCGCGGCGGCCTCAGCTTTATTTTCTGATCCGCTCTGCCGTACCCACTCTCGCTATCCTGACCGCTTTATCCGCGCCGTGCGCCATTCGCTTCTCTGATTTTTGGTCCGCCGACGGCTTGGAGCTCCTACGCGATGCCAAAATCTCGGGCAACGTGCTGAGATTGACTCCTGCAAGCGAGAGCCATTCGGGTGCCGCGTGGTACCGCGAGAAACAATCTATCGGCGGCGGCTTTCGCACCAGCTTTCAATTCCAGCTCACGGAAACCGGCGGACTCGGCAAAGGCGCCGACGGTTTCGCTTTTGTGATCCAGAACTCAGGCGCACGCGCCATCGGCGGACGCGGCTCGGCCGGCGGGTTCGCCGTGGCCTCGCGCGAGAACGGCAGCCGGCCGGGTATCCCGTGGAGCTTTTCGGTTTTCTTCGACACGTTTAAGAACCGCGAAGAAGGCGATCCGTCCGACAACTACGTTGCGTTCCGTACGTCTGGACGTCCGCAGAACATGAAGTGGCCGCAGGATCGCCTGGCTTTCACGAAGAAGCTGCACGTCCATCTGAAGGACCGAAAGATCCACACCGTCCAGATCCTCTTTCATCCGCCGATGCTCGCCGTCTATTTGGATGGCTCGCGCAAACCGGATCTCGAAGCGCGCGTCGATCTGTCGATCGTCGTCGATCACCAGGGCGCGGCCTGGGTCGGATTCACGGCGTCAACCGGAGGCGGCTACGAGAATCACGACATCCTGAACTGGAGCTTCGACAGCGAAGCGGTTTCCTCGAGCGCTTCCGTCGTCTCTTCCGACATCACGTACCTGATGTGGTCCTGCTTGCCCAATCGCGGACTCTGCACGCCGGAAAAAGCCATCGTGGAACCGAACGCGAGAGGCTTTCACATTGTTCTGCCCGCAAATGTGGATTGGTCGGCCAGCGTTCCCAATCCCGCCGGCAAAACCGTGGAGATCACCAACGCTCACGGAATCATCTGTTGGGATTTACAAGCAGGCGAAGCAGGGTGCAGCGGACCTTCGGGAATCAGCACGAGCGCAGGCAAAGATTTTGTGGATCCAACATCCCCTGCCGGAGCTTTAATCCACCGCAATCGCGAAGGCCGCACCGAATTCTCAGTGAACCACCGTGCTAAGGCCGACCCGAAGGAGAATGAAGGACTCTACGAATTCGACGTGGAGCTGAAGTGAATGCGCGCCGCTACTTTCTCGCCATCCGCTGCGGCTTCTTCAACTTCGACTGTCTCAACTTCGCCTTCTTCCGCTTCGGCTTGCTAATGATGAACGTCCCGCTGCCGTGATACTCGGCGGAGTACAGATTCTCGTTCGTTTTCTCGACCGCTTTTTCTTTTACCATGAAGATTCTATTCTCTCATGAATCCCCCACGCGCCCGCCAGACTCTGCCCCTCCTCGTCCTGGGCGCCGCCGCGCTCCTGCACGCCGCCGATCCCGCCCCGTTCTTTGCCGAGATAGGCAAAATCGAAGCGGGCTTAGCTGAAATCACCGGCCTGCATTTCACCCATCCGGTGCCCTACGGAGTCTTGAACAAAGATCAATTGCGGGCCTTCCTCGAACAGCGCATCAAAAAGACACTCAAACCGGACGACATCCGGGCCGAAGAGCTCACCTTAAAAATGCTCGGTTTAATTCCGCCGGACTTCGACTTGCGCCAAAACACCGTCGACCTGCTCACCGAACAAGCCGCTGCCTTTTACGACTACAACAAGAAAAAGCTCTTCGTGCTGGAAGGTTCGGGCGGCGGATTGGAAGAGCGTACCGCACTGGTTCACGAGCTCGCGCACGCACTGGCGGACCAGCACTTCCATCTCGGGAAATACATCCAGGAGGGCGCGCGCAGCGACGATGGATCGACAGCACGGCTAGCGGTGATGGAAGGACAGGCCACCTGGCTCATGACCGCCTACCTCGCGAAGCAGGACGGCGAACCGGCCGAAGTCCCCGACCGCGCGCTGGAACTGATGACCGAGTCCATCCAAAGCTCCGCCCGCGACTATCCCGTATTCTCGAAAGCCCCGCGTTACATCCGCGAATCTCTGGTGTTTCCCTATGCCGCCGGCATGCTGTTTCAAAACGCTGTGTTCCGCAAGCAAGGCCGCGATTCGTTTTCCGAAGTGTTCACTCATCCACCGCTGAGCACGCAGCAGATCATGCATCCCGATCTTTATCTCGAGCATCATGCACCGCAGAATCCGCCGGTGCCGAAACCCCCGGATCATCGTGCATTCCGGACTCTCGCCGAAGGCAACCTCGGCGAATTCGATTACAAGGTGCTGCTCACTGAATACACATCGGAAGAGCAAGCAAAATCCACGGCAGCCCACCTCGCAGGCAGTTCCTACGCCCTGCTCGAACACAAACACGAAAAATATCCGGTCCTAGTCTACGCATCCACTTGGGACTCGCCGAAGTCCGCGCAAGAATATTTCGACCTGTACGCAAAGATCCTCCACGGCAAATGGAAGACCATAGAAATGCAATCCGAAACCTCCATGGAACTTTCTGGGCACGCCGACCAAGGCTACTTCCGCACATGGCGAGATGGCCAGACCGTAAATCACATCGAAGGCTTGAAGACACCCGCGAATCCCTAAGCAAGCCCCAATCCCAAATCCCCATTTCGCTACACTAAAAGAAAGGAGTGTTCCGGATGCTTTCGATTCGACTGGCCGCCGCAGCTGTGCTCGGCGTTTTTGCCTTGCAGGCGGAGATCCCCGCCACACCGCGACCAGCGCCTGAATTCACCATTCGTTATGCCGATGGAAATCAGGTTCCTCTGAGCAGCTTCAAGGGTAAAGTGGTGGCGCTGTCATTCATCTTCACCACCTGCGTACACTGCCAGCACGCATCGCAGGCCTTCTCGAAACTCAACACCGAATACGGACCCCGCGGATTTCAGCCGGTTGGAGTCGCGATTAACGACATGGCGAACCTGTTCGTCGAAGATTTCATGAAGAATTTCCAGATCAACTACAAAGTCGGCTACAGCCCGCTCGATCCGGTGCTGGATTTCCTCGGCATCTCGCGCATGGAGCGCTACGTGGTCCCGCAAATCGTTTGGATCGATCGTAAAGGAATTATCCGCTCGCAAACATCACCAGTGACCGGCGATGAGCAAATGCGCACCGAGCCCTACTGGCGCAATATGATCGAGACCCTGCTCAAGGAACCGGCCGAGACGACCAAGAAACACACGACCACCCACACCAGCACCGCGAAAAAATCCTAAGCCCGGTGCACTGCGAGCTATAATGACGACAGAGCGCCCGTAGCTCAGTCTGGATAGAGCGTTTGCCTCCGGAGCAAAAGGTCAGAGGTTCGAATCCTCTCGGGCGTACCAACCAATCTTTTATCGATCAAAGATCCCGATCTGCCCGCGCTTTCGATGGAGGTCCCACCAATCGCGATCCGGTGATCAAAATATCCACCAGCCGGCGGGCGCTTTGCTGCCAATCGGGGCTGGCGGATAGATTCGCCACGCCGATCAAGGCACGCAGCAGATCGATCGGGTCCAAGTCTTTCCGGATATCGCCGCTCTTGATCGCGCGGTTCACTAATCTTCGGATCGCGCCCCAAATCTGTTCGTGCGATGCCTCGAACATTTTCTTCGGGTCTCCCACCAAATTATTCAGGGCTGCGGCGATGATCTTCTTGGTCGCGATGTAGTCGACAAATAAGAGCATCCATGCCCGCAGCGCGCCTAACGGCGGCATGGTTTCCGCGAATTTCTGCTCCGCTGACGCCAGTTTTTCTACTTCACTGTGATAAACGGCCTTCAGCAGTTCGTCGCGTGTGGGAAAGTGGCGGTACAGAGTCCCTGCCCCGACCCCAGCTTGTTTGGCGATGTCGTCCAGGCTGGCCTCTGCGCCTAAATGGGTGAACGCATGGCGCGCTGCTTCGAGGACTCGGTCGCGATTCCGCTGGGCATCGGCGCGAGGCTTTCGTTGGGTGGATTTTGAACTTTTTTGGGCCATCGACAAAAAACTTGCAACCGGAGACAGTCTCCGGTAATCTATTATGCGGAGACTATCTCCGTTTTATCAGATTCCGGAAAGGTTGGTCAAGACTTCATGCGTATTTTCGTTACTGGAGCCACGGGATTCGTTGGCTCCGCGGTTGTTGCAGAACTTAAGAACGCAGGCCATCAGGTGGCGGGCCTGGCTCGCTCGGAGCAAGGGGCGAGATCCTTAATCGCGGCGGGAGCTGAGGTGGTGCGCGGCTCGCTTGAGGACCTGGAGAGTTTGCGGCGAGGCGCAAGCAACTCAGATGGCGTGGTCCACACTGCTTTCATTCATGATTTCTCAAACTACGCCGCCTCTGCGGAGGCAGACCGGCGCGCGATCGAGGCGTTAGGCACAGCCCTTGCGGGATCCGGCCGGCCATTGGTTGTCACTTCGGGGACTTTGCTCCTGCAACGAACAAGCTCACTCGCGACGGAGAAAGACGAGCCGGTTCCGAATTTTCCCCGCAAGTCGGAAGAGGCGGGACTTGCGTTCGCATCGCAGGGCGTGCGTGTGTCCGTGATAAGGCTTCCACCATCGGTGCATGGAGACGGCGATCACGGTTTTGTGCCGATGCTCTTCGCGATCGCACGTGAAAAGGGAGTTTCGGCGTACCTTGGCGATGGGCTGAATCATTGGCCTGCCGTTCATCGGCTGGATGCGGCCCGTCTTTATCGGCTGGCGGTGGAAAAGGGCGTCGCGGGCGCGCGATATCACGGCATCGCGGATGAGGGCGTGTTGTTCCGCGACATCTCCCGTTTGATCGGGCAACATTTAAATGTGCCGCTCGTCTCGAAATCGCCCGAGGAAGCCGCTGGGCATTTTGGCTGGATGTCGAGTTTTGTCGGTGTCGACTGTCCGGCATCGAGCGCGCAGACGCAACAACAACTAGGGTGGAGGCCTGCGAATGCTTCGCTCATCGCCGACATCAAGCGTCCGGCTTATTTCGAAGCGCAAACAGCGCTGGCCGCGGAGGGCAAATGAAGATCGTACTGATCACTGGCGCCAACAAAGGTATCGGATACGAAGTCGCGAAGCAGCTCGCGGCGGCCGGTTACACGGTTCTGCTGGGTGCACGCAGCCGATCGTTGGGCGAAGAAGCGGCGACGAAGCTCAAACAAGAAGGCGGCGATGTTCGATATATCGCGATCGATCTTGCCGATCCCGGCAGCATCGCAGCTGCGGCAAAACAGATTGATTCAGAATTTGGACATCTCGACCTTCTGATCAACAACGCGGGGATCGCGGTGCAGGGCGACGGTCTGCCATCGAGCGCCAGTCTCGA
>DATGIH010000438.1:0-3675 GCA_035295865.1 Bryobacteraceae bacterium | reverse complement strand
CGCAAGCAGAAATAAGCCGATTAAAGCCAGAAAATAGGCGCCCCAAAATTGGCGGATGGCCGGCATCAGCGTGTAGTGATCCAGATCATAGAACAGAGACTGCAATTCGTAGACTCCGCCGGAAGTTTCAAAAAGCGAGGGTGCCAGATGGGTCACCACTATTTTTGCGGAGTGGCGTAGATCGAATCGCTTCGCGAATGCCAGAACGATTCCGCCGGCCACGAGCGCTGCGCCGGACAGCCCGCCGTAAAATCTCAACGCGGGACTGCCGCTCCGCCGCGATAGCTTGGCCCACCCTTCCACGGCTAAGAGCCCGGCGATTCCTAGCACGAGCGCGAGAATCGTATAGTTCATCCAGAGCAAGTGGCGGAACACCAGGCAAATGCTTAGCGCGATGACAAATGAGAAGTACAGAGGCCGGAAAGACGGAGTGTTTTCCTGGCCCGAGTGAAACCAGCGTACCCGATCGAAAAGCGCCCAAGCGGCCACGATCCCGACAGTGATCGCGGAGCCATGAAACGTCAAAAGGTAGGCAGCAAGGGTGAGGCCGGCGGCGGCGGATGTGGCGAACGCCGGCGGATTTGCAATCGCTCGCAGCAGGAGAAAGAAGAACAGCGTCACCAACAGGCTTTCCATGATGTGGTGATCGGTGAATCCCAGGCTTGAGACGCGCAGAAAATGCCCCGGGAGAGTTGCGATCACGGCGGCGGCCAGCAGAGCCGCGCGATATCCGAAAAGCAGCCGGGCGAGTAGAAAAATCGCGATCACCAGGAGAGCCGCGAGCACTGCCGGGTACCACGCGGCAATGATGTGCAGAAGAGATTCCGTCGGCGAGCCGAAACCTGCCATCCAAGCGATCAAACCGAGCAGCCAATCGTAAAATGGCGCGGTCGCGGTTTCCTGTACTTTACCGAACGCCACATAGGGATCTACCATGATGCGCCACGGAAAATGATGAATCAGATTTTCCGCCACGCGCACGTGGTACCACGCATCGGTTTCCTGAAAGTTGACGAAGCCCGGCTGAAATACCAGATCGAAGCGCGGGATCACCCGAATGGCTAGCGCCAGAAGACAGAGCAGCGCGACGACGATCCATTGCCAGCGTTCAAGGATCGTCCCGAAAGCAGAAGTGCGGACCTGCGGCGTGGTGGTTGGTTGCAGTTCGGCTCATTATGCCACACGCCGCCGGTCCGGTTTACGTTTCTAGTAGTCCAATCCTGGCAGCACCGGCGTCTTCTCCTGGAGGACTGCCTGCAACGAATTGGGATCGAGTCCCAGCGCTTTCAGGATCGTCGGCGCCACTTGCTTTGTTTCCACTTGACTGGTAAAGGTTGTTGCCGACAGATGGCTGTTGGAAACCAGCAACACCACATTTCGATCGTCGTTTGAGAATCCGCCGTGCTCGGCGATTTTAGACTTGTGGCCGGTGAACGTCACACCCACGTTCGGCGCAATGATAATGTCCGGCGTCCGCGAATCGATGGAGGGATTATTGAAAAGCTGATTGAGCGCCGGACCCCAGAAGATCTCGCCGCCACCGAAGACGTTCTCGTTCTTCTGCAGCGTTGCCACGGAACTAGCGATCATGGTGGGATCGGTCAGCCACAACATGGATATGTCGTCCTCGTCCGCTTGTCCGACTAAGCCGCCGCCGACCAATCCATTGCCTATTCCGCCCAGCACGTCGGATGGCGCCATCTTGGTGGAATCGTCGGACGGAATGCGCAGGATGCGATTCGGATCGATAGGCGATTGTCCGTGCTTGGCCGAGATAATGATCAGCGTCGAATCGGCGATGCCGGCTTGCTCCAACGCGCTCATCATGCGGCCGATGGAGGCGTCGACATATTGGATCTCGCTCAGCAGCGAGGGCGAAGGCGTTCCCAGAGCATCCAGATATCCGCCGGTTAGACCTTTGGATTTTTCCACTAGCTTCTGTCCAACGCTTACCGCTTGGAAATTCATGCCCAGAACCGTGGGGATCTTGGTCGTGGCCGATCCGTCGAAGTTTTTCCCGGCGATCCAGTTCAGCACCGCCTGCACCTTCAACGTGTCGTAGCACTGAATGTTCTGGAAGCTGTCGGTCCAGGCGTTGGAAGAAGTCGCGGCTCCCGGATCGGGAAGCGGACTGCAGTTCGGTACATTGGCCAACGGAACGGGAACCGAGTTAATCTCCGGAGAATAGAATTCGTTTAAGCCGGTTCCGCTGGGTCCGTTCAGCCATTCATAGGCGGGATGTTTGTCGGACCACGCCGTGTATCCACCCGACGCCTTGACTACTTCGAAAATCGTGTTTACGCGGATATAGTTGTGCGGATAAACCGGCGCGCAGTTGTTATTGGGGTCACGGGGCAGGTAATTGGGGTTGATGCCGCCGGCTCCGTCGAGTTTGGTGTAGTCCACGTCGATCTCTTCGTCGAAGCCCACCTGAGTTCCGATATTTCCAGGGCACAACTTGGCGCCGCCCACGATTCCATAAGGAGTGGTCAACGCCGGTGGAGAGAGCGCGCGATCGTAATTTACGTCGTAGAACAGTCCATGCGAGCGGGCCGTCCCACCGGTCGCCAGGGCCGCCATGCCGGGATAGGAATCGGAAGGCCGGCTGGTGAACGCCTGCACATAAGTGACGCCGGTTTGCGCGAGTTGCGCCAGATGCGGACAATACGACTGCCCGCCATTGATTGCGCTGAGACCAGCCGAACAATTTGAGAAATCTAAGGCATGCATTCCATCCACGCTAATCAATAAGACGTGACTGATGTTGCCGGTAAGGCCGTTGCTTGCAGTTTGCGCTTGCGCCGGCAAACTGGACAGAGCGGCGAGGGACAGCGCGAATCCAAGGATCGTGCGAGCTTTCACTTTTTCCTCCTCAGGAAAGTTTTCATTCGTGAAAGCGTAGCAACGCGTAATTATGGCTTCATAACAAATAAGTGACAACTGTATGTCTGAAGAATTTCTGAAAAAACGGCTAAACATTTTTCATCGACAAGGGCCGCAACTTTTTCCCGGGCGTTGATTCGCTGGTCCTGGTTAAAATCAGTTGTGCAATGCGTGAAATCGTAGGGACCGTCCGGCGGAGCCTGGATCTGCTGAACAAACGGCTGCGCCGCCGATGGTTGCTGCACGTCCCCCTGGCGTTATTTTCCGCTGTGCTGGAAATGGTCGCGACGGCTGGGATGCTGATCCTGATCCGCTTGATCAGCGATCCTGCTGGGGCGGAGCGCATCGCCTCACTGCGAACCCTCCGGCACTGGATCGATTACACGCCTGGTCTCGGCTTCAATGCCGCCTTTGCCAGCCTGGTTGCGCTAGTGTATGTAGCGAAGAATGGCCTGCGAGTTGGGGAGGTCTACGCTCTGCAGCGTTCGGCCGCAGCCACTGCCGTGTGGGTTTCCTCCGGCTTGCTCGAAAGATATCTGATGGCTCCGTATAGCCTCCATCTGCGGCGTAATTCTTCCGAGATGCTGAACAATGTCGGTCTGGCGGCGGACCAGGTCAGTTGGGTTGTGCTCCAGTCGGTAACGGCGTTGATATCCGAAGCGTGCATTGCGCTGGGAATTCTGGCTGTGCTGGTGGTACAACTTCCGCCACTCGCGCGCGGCGCTGCGGCGGTCACGGCCGGTGTGTCGATCCTGTTGTTGTGGATTACGCAGCGCCGGCACACCCGCTGGG
>DATGIH010000437.1:0-8898 GCA_035295865.1 Bryobacteraceae bacterium | reverse complement strand
GCACACCCGCTGGGGCCGCCTGCTGCACGCGGCGAATACTCAAAAGATGCAAAGCCTGCGGCAGAGTCTCGCAGCCGTAAAGGAAGCCAAGATTCTGGGCCGCGAACGCTATTTCAGCCGGAGATTCGCCCGCATTCGCTCCGGTTTGGGCGACCTGGAGGCGGTGCAGTTGACGACGGAAGTTCTTCCGCGCCTGGTTGTGGAAACGACGTTTGTTCTGGCATTGTCGGCTCTGATTGTAATCGCGTGGCTGCGGCCGATGGGCGCCGGAAATCTGACTCTTACGTTGGGCATCTTTGCGTACGGCGGCCTGCGGTTGCTGCCTTCGCTGCACCTCATGGTTTATCGCTTCAACCGCATTGGATCCGGTGATGCATCGGTGCAGGCAGTCGCCCGCGATTGGAACGAGCTCAGTCCGTATGTGGCGGCCGGAAGCGAGGTGGAACCGGCGCTGGCAATGAAGGAGTCGATCGTATTCACAGACGTGAGTTTTTCCTACGACACTGCGCATGGCCTGGATCAACCCGCCTTGAGCGATATCAACGTCACGATTCTACGCGGCGAATCGATTGGCATCGTCGGTCCCACTGGTGCAGGGAAGACGACGCTGGTCGATTTGATGCTGGGGGTTCTGGAACCGGACGAGGGAACCATTCGCGTGGATGGACGCGATATCCGAACGTCATTGCGGGGCTGGCAGAAGCAGATCGGCTACGTCCCGCAGACCGTGTATTTAATCGACGACACAATCCGGCGGAACATCGCGTTAGGGTTGGAGGATGCGGAGATCGACGAAGCGCGCGTCGTGCAAGCGGCCCGCGACGCGCAACTGGACGGATTCCTGAGCGGCTTGCCCGATGGCCTTGACACCTTGACGGGAGAGCGCGGATTGCGTCTCTCGGGTGGAGAGCGCCAGAGGATCGCGGTGGCGCGTGCGCTCTATCGGAGTCCGGCCGTTTTGATTTTCGACGAAGCCACGGCTGCTCTGGATAATTTGACCGAGCAGGCGCTGACCACCACCATTCAAGGGCTGCACGGAAAGATTACGACGGTGTTCATCGCGCACAGGCTGAGCACGGTGGAGTCATGTGACCGGCTCATCTTTCTGCGTGACGGGAAGATTGCGGACGTGGGAAGTTATTCCGAGCTGGAGAAGAATCCGGAATTCTTGGCGCTGAGTCTGGCTGGGAAATAATCCAGGCACGGCAGGCTGTGCCGCGGCGGCTAGCGCTGCCCGTAGGTGGCCTTAGGTCCGTGTTTGCGGAAATGATGCTTGTCGCGCAGCGCTTCGGCAATTGGGGTTGCTGCGGGATTGATGATGAGCGTCTGCCAGGCTAGGGCGGCCAGTTCTTCGACAATCACTGCGGTGTGAGCCGCATCCGCCGCCGACTTTCCCCAGCAGAACGGTGCGTGGCCTGCAACTAAAACAGCGGGACAGGCCAGCGGCTCTAAACCTTCCATGGCGCGGATGATCGCCGCGCCGGTGTTCGCCTCGTAATCCGATTCGATCTCGGGCCGCGACAATGGTTGGGTGACCGGCACCGGCCCGTGAAAGTAATCCGCGTGCGTTGTTCCGAAACATGGAATCGCGCGGCAGGCTTGCGCCCAAGCCGTGGCATGGCGCGAATGCGTATGCGCAATGCCTCCGATCGCCGGGAAAGCCCGATACAGCGCGACATGCGTGGCCAAATCCGACGAGGGTTTTAAGCGGCCCTCTACGACGCGGCCATCCAGATCTGTGATTACCATGGCCTCGGGCGTCATCGATTCGTAGGGAACGCCGCTGGGCTTAATGACGATGAGTCCGTCTTCGCGCGAGATCCCGCTCGCATTCCCGAACGTGTAGAGGACTAATCCGCGCCGGACGAGTTCGAGATTTGCTTCCAGGACCTCAGCCCGCAGCTCTTCCAGCACTCTGGCCTCCTCGCGCCGCGGCGGCGATCCGGCGCAGCTCCGGCAATACGTCGCCCATGGCAACGGTTTCCGATTGCCGTTGACCGAATCCGAAATAGAGCTTGCGATACAACGCGTACAGTTCCGAGTAAGTGGCAACGGCTGATTTTTCGGGTTCCATCGTCTTGTAGCCGGGACACAGTTTGTCCTGCGCTTCTTCGACGCTCTTGAATGCTCCCGCCGCCAGAAACGCAAAGATTGCCGAGCCTAAGCTAGTGATGTCGCCATCCGGGACCAGGATCGGTTTTCCCAGCACGTTGGCGTACACCTGATTCAGCACCGGATTCTTCTGCGGAATCCCGCCTCCGTTGATGATACGGCGCACCGGCACGCCGTGCTCTTCCATCCGCTCCAGGATCACGCGGGTATGAAACGCGGTCCCTTCGATGGCAGCGAAAAGTTCGTCCTGCGCCGTGGTAGTCAGCCGCCAGCCGAGCGTCGCGCCGCTCAGCTCCGGATTCACCAGCACCGTGCGGTCGCCGTTATCCCACGTCATGCGCAGCAGTCCCGTTTCGCCGGCGCGATAATTTTCCAAGCCTTTCGAAAGTTCCGCGACCGTCCTGTTTGCGCGGCGCGCGATCGCGTCGAATATGTCGCCAGTAGCGGAGAGCCCCGCTTCGATTCCGGTCATTTTCGGATGAATCGATCCTGGAACCACTCCGCACACGCCTGGAATCAACGTGGGTTTTTCGCCGATCGCCATAATGCACGTGGACGTTCCTACGACGTTCACCACGTCGCCCAACCGGACGCCCGCGCCGATAGCGTCCCAATGCGCGTCGAACGCGCCGACTGGAATCGGAATACCCGCTTTCAATCCCAACGTCTCGGCCCACGCCGGCGCAAGATGTCCTGCGATTTGATCCGACGTCTGATAGCGCCCCGCCAATTTATCGCGCACATTCGCGAAGACTGGATCCACGGCTGTCAAGAACTCTTCGGGCGGCAATCCGCCGAGGCCCGGGTTCCACATCCATTTATGGCCCATGGCGCAGACGCTGCGCGGCGCTTTTGCCGGATCTTCGATTCCACACAGGACCGCTGCTACCATGTCGCAATGCTCGAATGCCGATGCAAAGCCGCCGTGCTTTTGGGGATTGTGGCGCAGCCAGTGCAGGAGCTTGGCAAATCCCCACTCGGAGGAATAAACACCACCGCACCAATCGATGGCTTCGAGATGCCGATTGTGCGCGGCGGCCGTAATTTCGCCGGCTTCCTTCCACGCACGATGGTCGCACCATAGATAGTAATCGTCGATCGGATTGAGCTTCGCATCTACTGGAATCACGCTGGATCCAGTCGTGTCCAGCGCAATCGCTTCAATGGCGTTTCCGTCGACGCCCGCCCCCTTCAATGCGCGCTGCGTGGCTTCAGCCAGCGCCCGCATATGATCTGCATGACTCTGCGTCGCGTGATCCGGATCTTCCTTCTTGCGCAGCAGCGGATATTCCGCCACGCCCGCGCCTAATCGTCCGCGCTCACTGTCGAAGATGGAAACGCGAACGCTGAGAGTTCCGAAATCTACTCCGGCTACAATGCTCATGGCTTCCTTAGCTATGTTGATGGACGCTCCAGCCGAGATAGCGCGACGTTGCTTCTTTCACGGCTGCCGCGACGGGCGCCAAGTTCGCCGCGACGTGATGCTCAAAGCCACGTTCGCAAATGTAGCGGAGCAAATCTTGCAGCTTTGCGATCTTCACTACTCCCGCACCGCCGAATGTGTCGAGCGGGTCGTCGGTGAACTCGCCTTCGCCGAGATAGCCACGGATGGTCCCATCCAGGTCGTTGGTGGAAAACCGCGCAAAGCTCATCGGGCCTGATTTCACCAGTCCCACGCACGTGCCGAACGTGTTTTCCTTGCCCACTGTCCCGGCGATGATTTCCTGAAAATCCATGCGCACGGATTTGAAGAAGTGCTTGGGCAAATTGCTGCAGTGGAAGCAGACCGCTTTGTCCGGATCGTCCCCGTAGTTGTTGTTCCAATCGAGCAGCGCGCTCGGAGTTCCCGAAGCGAGTTGCAGCGCATGCATCCCAATCACGCCGCAAATATCCACTTCGCAAGCGCTGGACATCAGATTCTCGCTCATCATGCTCATTACGGTGCACGGCACTACGCCGAAGTATTCCTCTAGCGACGTCCAACATTGCACTGCGCTGATGGCCACGCCGGTTTCGTGCATCCAGCCATCCACCACGGCGCCGAGCTTCGCCATTTTCAATAACGCCGCTTCGGGTACCTGGCCGGTGGCGACATATTTGCGGATGGCCGCGAGTTTCGCTTGCGCGGCATCGTCGGAATCTTTCATCCTCGCGATGCGCCCCAGGATTTCCGAAAGATCGATGGTCTCAACCGAAATTCCGTTGGCTTCCAAGATCTTTTCGCTGTAGCGGACCGTGTTGAACGCTGCCGGGCGCGCGCCGATCGCACCGATGCGAAGCCGGCGCAGTCCGCGCGTCACGCGGCAGACAGCGGCGAACCATTCCAGATCGCGGCGGAACAGATCGGAATCCGGCGCCTCGGTGTGGCGCGTGGTTAGCGAATATGGAATGCGATATTGCGAGAGGTTATTGCAGGCGGACATCTTGCCGCAAAAGCTGTCGCGGCGATCGCGGATGGTCATCTTCGCCGGAGTATCCGGCGTCGCTTGCACCAGCACCGGCGCGTTCAATCCGGACATGCGGATGGTATCGGCGATGGCGCGCTCGTCTCCGAAATTGGGAAGCGTAACGATAATGCCATCGATCTCGTCCGCATGCTTACGGAAAAGCCCGGCGCAGCGCGCGGCCTCCTCGCGCGTCTCGATCGCTCCATGCTTGGTCTCTTCCGGACCCACCGCGATGGCCTTGTGCCCGGCCTTCTCAATCGCGGCGATCATCTCAGACCGTCCGCTCTTTGCTAAATGATCCGGAAAAAATCCGCGATTTCCTACGATTACTCCGAAGGTCATCCGTTGTTCCTCCACGGGGCGAAGCGAAACGTGTAGAAAGCTCCCATCATGATCAACAGGATGCCCCACCATATGTCCGCATGCAACTCACTTAGAACCACCGCAGGCGGATGCGAAAGTCCATACAAGCCTGAGCCGAGAATCAGAACTCCATAGATCAGCAACAAGACGCCGACAAAAAACCAGATCGAGAGCATTCCAGGACGATGCATAAGTTCTTACCAGAAGATGATATTGAGAATGATCAAACCCGCCGCGATTAGTGAAGCCCAGAAAATCGGACGTTGGTAAAGCGGTAAGTCTCCCTCTGACGGTATTTTCGTGTGGCCATACACCAAGCCTGTCAACTCCTCGGCTGGTTTCGGCGCCGACAGATAACTCACGACCACGGTAACCAACACGCAAACCAGCCACGACCAGAGTGCGCGATACATGTTCTCCGCCATGTCTTTCGCCTTGTTCGAGAGCGCGACATACTGCAGCGCCGATGGACTGATCTTCACCCAGGCCCACAATCCGATTGCAGTCGCGGTTCCTGACAATAAGCCCCAGAATCCGCCGGCCGGCGTAGCACGGCTCCACAGCATGCCGAGCAGTACGGTTCCAAACAATGGCGCGATGAAAAAGCTGAACAGCGCCTGCACATAGTCCATGATGCTGTGGAATTGCATTACGAAATACGCGGTCCCGATGCTCACCAGCACGCCGAGGATGGTGCACCAGCGCCCCACGGAAACGTAATGATCGTCGGATGCCTGCTTGCGAAAGAAAGGACGATAGATGTCATAGGTCCACACCGTGGCGAAAGCGCTAACATTTCCAGCCATGCCCGACATGAACCCGGCCATGAGCGCGGTGATTCCCAGTCCCAGCAATCCGGGACCGCAATAGCGCGCCAGCATCAGAGGCAGCACTTCGTTGAAGCTGTGACCGCCCGTGGCTACTGCTTGATCTTCGCCAACCAGATGCTCGGGCAGGACGGCCAATCCGAGCAATCCTGGAAGAATCACGATGAACGGCACAAGCATCTTGAATCCCGCGCCGATGATGGGCGCCATCTTCGCGGACCGCAGATCTTTCGCCGCCAGCACGCGCTGCACAACAAGAAAATCCGTGGTCCAGTAGCCGAACGAGATGACCCAGCCCAGCCCGAAAACGATTCCGATCCAATGGATGCCCATCGGATTGTCGCTGAACGATCCAAGCGTGCTCCACATACTGGTGTAATTCTGGGCCGGAAAATTCTGGTGGATGCGCGCCATGACGCCGCTCCATCCGCCTGCCTCCACCAATCCGATAATCGAAATCAGCAGCGAGCCGAGCCAGATGAGAACGAACTGCAGCACTTCGTTGAAAATCGCCGACAGCAATCCGCCCAGCACCACGTAGACGCCCACTGTCAGCGACGAGGCCCAGATGCTGAAGTGGATATCCCACCCGAGCACCACCTTCATCACCAGCGCCATGGAGTACATATTGATGCCGCTCATCAGCACGGTCATGAATCCGAAGCAAATCGCGGCCAGTGCGCCGGAAGATTCGCCGAAGCGCAGTTTCAGATAGCCCGGCACTGAGTGCGTTTTCGAAATGTAGTAGAACGGCATCATCACCAGGCCGAGAAACAACATGGCGGGAATGGCGCCGATCCAATACCAGTGCGTTGCGAGAATGCCGTACTGATAGGCGGAAGCGGCCCAGCCCATCATTTCGAGAGCGCCCAAATTCGCGGCGACGAAACTGAGCCCCGCCACCCAAGCCGTCATCTCCCGGCCGGCCAGGAAGAAATCCTCACCGGTTTTGGTGAATCGCTTCAGATAGAAACCAATGCCGATCACCGCGATGAAATAGAGCGCGATGATGACGAGGTCCACCGCCGAAAGCGAAACAAGGCGGGACGGGACGCTTTGTAATAACAGGGCTGGAAGCGCTTGCATGGATCGTTTCACTATTGTACGCACTTCGACGCGCGAGAGTTTGCCCTACAATCGGAGTATGAAGCGGAAACAGGATGAGGACTTCGATCCGGATTCAGCCGGCCAGTCGGGCGACACGCAAGGTCTATCCGATGTAGCCGAAGCCGATTCGGAAAGCGTGAAGGAACTGCTGGAGGAAGGAAACGCCCGCGAAGCCGCGATTATCCGTGGCGTCGAGGACGCTCCCGACGCTGACGTCGCGGAAGTCACAACCCATGAAGTGCCGGAAGACGACGTTCCGGAGGAGTATTTGAATCAGGACTAATTCGGCGCGTTTGCTTGATGGAAGAGCTTCTCATTGGTCACGCGCCGGTAGGAATGGCCAATCTAACAGCGTTCTTCCTTTTTGACGCCGGACAGATTCTGAAGAGCAGGGAGCGCGGCATCCAGTTTGCCGAGTTCCTTTTTCTTGCGGTCCTCGCACTTGCTGTTTACTTTTTGCCGCGGCGCGCGAAGCGGTGGCTCCATCAAGTGGAATCACGCTGGTCCACGTTTTATTCGCGCAACAAAATCGCAGCCATCGTTGTCCTCGGGCTTCTTCCGGCTGTTTTGAGGATTGCGCTGCTACCCGCTGTCGCGATTCCTATTCCGGTGGTTCCCGATGAATTCAGCCATCTGCTGCTGGCCGATACTATTGCCTCAGGCCGGCTAACAAATCCTCCGCATCCGCTTGCGCCGCATTTCGAAGCGACGTACGTTTTGCAGGATCCCACCTACGCATCAGTCTATCCGCCCGGGCATGGAATTTTGATGGGCATTGCGCAACTTCTTGGATTGCATCCCTGGTACGGTGTTCTCGCGGAAGTGAGTCTCATGGCGATGGCTATCGCTTGGATGCTGGATGCGTGGTTCGCCCCCCGTTGGGTGTTGCTCGGAACGATGCTCGCAGTGATCCGGCTCGGGATTTGGATGACGAGTTATTGGGGTGGTTCTCTCGCGGCCATCGGTGGAGCTTTGTTGATAGGTTCTTTGAAAAGAATTTGGGACGAGCCACGGATTCGGGACGGCCTTGTTTTGGGCCTCAGCATAGTGATTCTGGCCAACTCCAGGCCCTACGAAGGAGGACTTTTGAGTCTTGCGGCGTTTTGCTTTCTTGCGGTCCACGTAATGCGAGCGTCATGGCCGCAGCGGCGCAAAATTTTTGGAACTGTTGTGACTCCCCTCGCCGCCTGCCTGGCCGTTGGCGCAGCGGGGATGGCTTACTATGACTGGAGAGTGACGGGAAACGCTTTCACAATGCCGTATGTTGCCGATCGGCATTCCTCGGGCGTCCCGCAATCATTCGCTTTCAATCCGCCGGTACCCGCTCCTCCCAAGTTGGCGCAATTTCCGGATTTGATGAAAAACTATCAGTGGGAATTGGATGCATATCGATCGGCTCGTGACGCGAGCAAGATTTGGAGCATCGCTTGGGGCAAACTTGCAATCTTTTGGAGCTTCTACTTGAACCCCTTGCTGACCGTTCCGCTGCTGGCACTGCCTTGGATTTTGCGCGATGCGCGAATGCGGGTACTTCTACTTGCGGGAATGTTCGTCTTGTTGGGAACGTGTCTTTATCCATTTTACTTTGCGCATTACTCGGCGCCGCTGGCTGGGATTTTCATCGTCATGGTCGTCCAGGGACTGCGCTATCTCTCGCTTGTGACGCGAAAAAAACCTGGCGGAGGCCCTACCCTCGCCCCCCTGGTCACCACGGCAATTGCAACTGCCGGTCTCGCATTGGCTCTTCTCGCGTTCGTCTTTCACGACGCAGTGAAAACCCGCCAGTTCTCTGTTTATCCCGCGGCGAACCTGGTGCGCGATCGCATCGAGCGGCGTCTGTCCGGATCCCCGGGAAAATCCCACCTCGTGATTGTGCGTTACGCTGCGAATCACGATTTTCATCGATGCATGACGTACAATCGCGCGGATATCGATAAAGCGCGCGTGGTGTGGGCGCGTGAGCTAGACCCCGCGAGCAATCGGAACTTACTGGACTATTTTCAACAGCGAACCGTTTGGTTATACGAGCCGGATGCAACGCC
>DATGIH010000436.1:0-2514 GCA_035295865.1 Bryobacteraceae bacterium | reverse complement strand
TTCGTTTGGGCGCCACCAAGCCGGGATGACCGGCCCCAGGTACCACAGGCGCAAGCAGCCGATACCCGCGGCGGGAAACCGTACCGACAAAGCGCGGGTTTGCGCCCGAGTCGCCAAGAGCATCGCGCAGCCTGTTGACCGCCTTGTTCAAGCCATGCTCGAAATCCACATAGGCGCGCCCGGGCCAAAGCCGTTCCCTCAATTCGGCGCGCGTGACAATTTCGCCCCCGCGCTCCACCAACATCGACAAAACCTGGAAGGCCTGCTCGGGAACACGGATTCTCAAGCCATGCTTGCGCAGTTCACCCGCATCCAGGTCCGCTTCGAAGACACCAAAGCGAACAATCCGTGAATTCCCCATGGAGATTCAGCCGCTCTTTCGCGCTCGCTTGGTATAAGTCTAGCAAAGTTTCGCGCAATGAATCATTTAGACGGGGATCTCAATTCCACGCAGCAAGTACACTCCGGCTAATTGGCTGACTCGTCTATGAAGGAAATAGCGGCGGCAATTATGAACAAAATCCTGTTGGTTGACGACGACGAGAACTTATCGGACGCCCTCAGCGTGATGCTGGAGCGCGAGAACTACTTACCCCTGCTGGCTCGGAACGCAGAAACCGGCTTTGAAGTTGCGTTGACTCAAAAACCGGATCTAATGCTGGTGGACCTGCGGCTGCCTGGAATGGGCGGAGCGGAGTTGTGCAAGCAGTTGCGGCTCTCCGGCCTCCAGGCTCCCATCATCGTGCTGAGCGGCGTGGCCGACGAGGTGGAAAAGGTTCTGCTGCTCGAGATCGGCGCCGACGACTACATGGTGAAACCCGTTAGCCCTCGCGAACTGGTCGCGCGGATTCGCGCTCTCTTGCGCCGCACTTCGCGGCTCGACAAAGTGGTTAAATTTGGCGAGGTCCAGATCGATCTCGATCGCCGCATCATCCAACGGCGCGGCCAGGAAGTGAAGGCAACCCGCCTGGAGTACGAGCTTCTGACCTTCTTCCTCCACAATGCCGGACGGGCCCTGACGCGCGACATGATCCTGAACGCTGTCTGGGGATTCGAAGCATATCCCAACACACGCACCGTGGACGCGCACGTGGTTCGATTGCGCCAGAAGCTGGAAGAAAATCCAACCGCGCCACGGCATCTTCAGACTATCCATGCCGTCGGCTACCGGTTCGTGACCTAAGAGATTGCAGAAAAACGGGGCTCGTCATTCCTCGCGCAACGCCGCCACCGGATCCACACGCGCGGCCCGGAATACCGGCGGAATCGCAGCCATGCCGGACGCCAGCAGCAAGCAAGACAGCGGAAGCGCGAGGCTCCAAAAGTCCGACGGCTTCACTTCAAACAGCAGCGCGACCACAAACCGGCCCAGCGCTAGGCCCGCCGCAATACCGGCAGCCAACCCGCCCGCGATAACCAGCGTGACATCGGAAACCACCAGCCGCATCACCACCATCCTTCGCGCGCCGAGCGCCATGCGGATTCCGATTTCCTTCGTTCGCCGAACCACCGCGTAACTGAGCACGCCATACAATCCGATCGCCGCCAGCACGACAGCGATCACGGTGAAAAAGGCAGCCAACAGCGCCAGCAGCCGCTCGCGTAATAGCGTGTTGTTGATCCGCTCGGATTGCGTCGTGATGTTGTCGACCCGTAATCCCGAATTGACACGCGGGACCAACTCCCGCAGGGCCGCCGCCAGTGCGATGGGTTTTTCGGCCGCTCGTACTTCCAGCGTCCCAGCCGGATAGCCCCACGATTCATAAACCGTGGGAGCAGTTGCTTCCCGGAGATTATTGTATTTCGCGTTGCGCACCACTCCGACGATTTGCCTTGGCGCCAACTTCGAGTCCTCCATCGACCGTTCGAATCGTTTCCCTATCGGGTTTTCGCCGGCAAGGTAGCGGTGAACAAACTCCTCATTCACTAACACTGCAATCGAACCCGGAGCCATATCGCGAGGGGCGAAATCCCTCCCGTCCAGAAGCTTGATTTGCATCGTCTCCATGAAGCCGGGTGACACCTGGAGAAAACGAGGCTTTATCGATTCCAGCTCATGTCCGGGGAAGCGAATGGACGCCGTGACTACCCATGCGAAGTTTCCGCCGATGAGCCCCGTCGAGGACAATCCCGCGGCCTCCACACCGGGAATTCCCCGCACGGTGTCCAGTAATTCCAAGGCGGTGACGTCGGGGTGATCTTTCATCGCCGAGTCTTTGGTTCCGATATCCACCAACGCGACACGATCCTTGGAGAAACCCAGATCGACATCCATGATTTTGCGGAACGAGAGCAGAAGCAGTCCGCCGATAAAAAGAACCACGAAACTGAATCCGACCTGCGAAGCCAACATGGGGCGAAGCAGGCCGATTCTTGCGGATTGTTTCAAGCCGCCCGCCTTCAAGGCTTCATGCGGAGAAACGCCCGAGGCTCGCCATGCGGGTGCAAGGCCGAACAGAACCGTGATCACGATGCCAACGCATGCAACGAAGGCGAGCATCTGCCAGCCGATGT
>DATGIH010000435.1:0-3573 GCA_035295865.1 Bryobacteraceae bacterium | reverse complement strand
CACGGCACCGGTCCTCATCCTCTTCTTCCATGTTCCTCCTGCCTACGCGGTCGGCACCGCGCTGACTTTCGGAGTTGTGGTAAAGATGCTCGTGGTTCCGATGCAGCTCGCCCGCAAGCAGGTTCATTTTCGTGTGCTGGGATACATGTTGGCCGGCGGGCTCCCTGGCGTGATTGTCGGCTCGCTGATACTTACGAAACTAAACGTTCCCGGCCGCTTGGGTGTTTTGAACACGGCGCTCGGCGTCACCATCGTAATGATCGCCGCGCTGAATCTCTATCGCGTGTGGCTTCGTCCAAATCACAAGCCCGAGAAGGATTACACGCGCTGGCTTCCCTTCCTCACTTTGCCGATCGGCGCGGAAGTGGGTTTTTCCTCCGCAGGCGCGGGAGCACTGGGATCGCTGCTGCTGCTCGCGCTAACTTCCCTGACAGCAGCGCAAGTGGTCGGCACCGACCTTTTCTTCGGCCTGTGCGTCTCGTTAATCGGAAGTGGCTTTCATTTGAGCGCCGGCACGTATGATGGGGCGATCCTCACCAAGCTGATCATCGGCGGAGCGGCGGGAGCATTTGCGGGAACCTATCTCGCGGCCATCGCACCGCAGCGTATCCTGCGAGTTGCGCTTTCGTTGTGGCTCATTTCGCTCGGAATTCAGCTTTGTTGGACCGGAGTCCATGCCTTATGACGCTTCTTGACTTTCCCTGCCCGAGTATTCTACTGTAAACATTCGACTTGGCAACGCTGCAGGTCCGCAAGCGAAGCTATGGCAGAACGACAAATGCTGCTCGATTCCAATCTGGACAGCGTGGAGGTCGCGGAAGCGGCGGTCCTGCGCGATGCAGTAGATATTGGTTTCGAGGAAGAACAGTTACACCAGCTTGGGATGGCCGTTCGCGAAAGCATGGTGAACGCGGTGGTGCACGGGAATCGCTACAATTCCCGGAAAAAGGTGCATTTGTCGGTCACCAAAGCGCCGGACCGGTTGACGGTGGTGATCGCGGACGAGGGGGAAGGGTTCGACATGAATGCGTTACCGAATCCGTTGGCGGAAGAGAACCTGCTCCGTCAATCGGGACGCGGACTTCTCCTGATCCAGGCCTTCGTGGATGAGTTTCAAGTATGCCGGGCTCAGCCCAGTGGCACTGAAGTACGAATGGTGAAGTACCTGGCCAAAGCCAGTTGATCGAGATCCAAGAGATTAAGGCAGGAGGTTCCAATCTGTGAGTGTTAAATTGACGACCCGCCAAGTAGGCAGCGTAACGGTAATGGATGCCACTGGACGAATCACGCTCGGTGAGGGCGCAAGCGCCTTCCGCGATGCAATCCGAGATCTGGCCACCAAGGGCGACAAGAAGATCCTGGTGAACCTGAGCGACGTTTCCTACATCGATAGCTCGGGAATCGGCGAAATGGTTTCGAGCTACACCACCGTGACCAACCACGGCGGACAGTTGAAGCTGCTTGGATTGAGCAAGCGCGTCAAGGATCTATTGCAGATCACGAAGCTCTACACCGTCTTCGAAGTGTTCGACGACGAAGCCGCCGCCATTCGCAGTTTCACCTGAGCCACGCCGCGCGTCTTCCGGAAGAAGCGCCGGCGGCAGCTTCGGCAGCGGTAAGGATCGATCAGAAAACGGTTCAGCAAAGCCGCAACCATTCCGGCTCTATGCGCGCGCCGCGTATCGCGCGAGCCGCATGCCGGGCAACTGGTATCTGTAGCGGATCTCATGCATAAATAGAGCGCCACGCCCGGCAATCCTCTCGCTAATTGTGAGCGGCAAGTTTCAGAGAAGCCGCGGCATCGCTCAAGCGTGAATCGGAAGTCCACAGGCGGCACCGCGTAAGGACTGCCGAGGCCAGCAGGTGTGCGTCGGTCCAGCCGATTCCTTTGCCGAAGAGCCAATGTTGATCGAGAAACTGCAACACTTCGATATTTTCGGCTGAGACCGCGTGGGGTAGCTCGGCAAGGTCGCTAAGGATTGCGGATCTCCGCTGCAGGCTGCCGCAAGCGATCTCGCCCAGCACGAATGGATGCATCAGCACTTGACCATCCAGCAAAGCTTGCTGCAGGCGCTCATCGCTCCGTCGGAAGTGATTTACCCAGACGGAGGTATCCACAAGAAACATGGGGTTTATTCCTAGCTCGTCGAAGCGGCTTTAGTCTTAGCCGGACGGCGGCGGCGGCCTGCTTCGAACTCCGGTTCCGTACCGCCCAATGCAGCTAATCGGCGGGCCGTTTCGCGAGCGATCAAGGCTTGTAATCCGGCATGGATGAGCGCCGTTTTTTCCGTGATCCCGGTAGAACTCCTGGCTTTTTCCACCAACTCGTCATCCAAATTCAATGTCGTCCTCATATGCATAAGTATGCACCATAGATGCAGATCATGTCAACCACCTGCCGTCACCTCACCGCGATGGTCACTCCGTCCTGGCTATTCACCGATCCAATGGACATGACCACTGGCAGGATCCCTGGTGGCAAAAACCCGCCTGGAATCTGCGCGTTGATCTGCATCAGCCCTGGAAACCCAGGCGCCGGACCCGCATAGGACAGCGCGGCACTGTAGCTGTCGATAGTTACGCTGACGTCGCTCAGGTCCCCGCCTTGCCCGGTGGCAAACAGCACGATCACGGATTCTCGCGCCGCAGGATTCGCTGCCGAATTCGCCGAGCCATCAGAATTCAACGCAGCAGCCTGTCCGGCGCCCCCCGCGACTGTGAAGAGGCCCGGAACGGTGCCTTCGATGTTCGCGGAAAATACCGTGGTCGCGGCGCCATCCACCACGATACTGATCTGCGTTGTCGAACCCGGCTTGAGATTCGCCGGCGCCAGAGCGTTGATCTGGCTGCTTCCAATATAGAAAGTGGTCGCCGCCTGTCCGTCGAAAAGAAGTTGAGTCTTTTTGGGATCGAATCCGGAACCGAAGATGGTCACGATCTCGCCAGGCGCCACATCGCCGGGTAGGAGCGATGCCGCGTTTACCAGCGTCGCTGCGGTGATCTGAGCCGGCGGAGTGACCACTGGCGCACTCACAGTTAGAGTCCGAATACAGTTGTTCCCGGAGTCGGCGATCCAAATCACTCCAGTGGATTCGATGACAAGATCCGACGCCGCGTCGAGCTCAGAGGCGGCAGCGGATGCACCGTCTCCCGCGTAGCCTGCGGTTCCTGTTCCAGCGATAGTGCTCAGACCGCCTGTGGCCGTCCATCCCCGAACCAAATTCGTGCCGGTTTCAGCGATCAGGAGTTCTCCGCTGTTCGTCAACGCGAGCCCCCGCGGCGTTTGCAATCCGTTGGCGATGATCGAAAACGCGCCGTTCGCGGCGATCTGTGAGACCCGGGTCAGCTCACTCAACCACACGTTGCCGTTTCCATCCACCATGACAGCCGCGGGTTTGAGAACTTGGGCCAAAACGCTCACGTTGCCCGATGTATCCAGCTTCAAAACGCGGTCGTTTCCCGTATCCGCGACATATACCGCACCCGTTCGATCGACAGCGACATATTCCGGATTACTCAAATTGTCCAAGACGGTCGAAATATTTCCCTTCGCATCGATCTTGCGGATCTTGC
>DATGIH010000434.1:0-9476 GCA_035295865.1 Bryobacteraceae bacterium | reverse complement strand
TCCGCGGCCCACCCCGAAGCTGGTCGCCACGCGTCACACCAAAGGCCCGGCGCTTGCGGTTTCCAAGGGCATTGATCGCGACCGCGCGGTGGATGAGGACGGCAATCAGCTCACCGTATTCAATCGTAGAGGCTCCCGCCCCTTCAATCGCGCCGAAGCCGAACGGATGTATCTGCGCAACGGGGAGCTGTACACGGTGACGAAAGAACCCCCTGGACCACCGAAGTAGCCTACGGTTCTAGAGGCGCGATCGTCTCCGCCGCCTCTGGCCACGATCCTCCAAGAAACGTTCGAATCGAATTGAACACCAAATCCGGTGCTTCGATCCAGGGAGCGTGAATGGTCAACACAGGTGCTTGGGCTTTCGATATATCCGCGAAGTCCAGTTTCTGAATCGATGGATAAATATGCTCGCTCCAATGCAGCATGAAGTTTCGCCCGGTGGCGAGATCGCAACGTCCTCAAATTGATCCGCCTCGCATCGGAAGGATTTGAGACATACATCACGCGCAGAATGTCCCAGAACTTCCTGCAGAATTCCACTGCATGACACCATGGACTGACCTGGGATACTTCATCGAATAGAGAATCACCATCAGCCCAAGATACGAATGGCCAATCAAATCGATTTGATTGAGCCTGAAATAACGGCGTAGCGCGTCGAGATCATTCACGTCATTGTGGATGCCTCGCGAAAGCTTCGACGCATCGTTCACCGCGTCCGACCATCCACGATTGCGCAGATCGTAAAACATCAGCGACCTGTCCTCCGCGAGGTGCTGAAAGTCCTCCAACAGATGAAAGCCATTCGGTCCGATCAGGCTCGCGAACCACCGCCGATGCGCCGGAAAAACAGACGCACGCCGTCGTCTGTGGTCACATGGCCATGGTCGCCGGCCATTTCGTTAACTATAGTAGACGGAGGAGCAATGCCCGGCCCGAGCGAATTCCTGAAGCGATTGAATATCGCGTATCCAATCATCCAAGGCCCGCTCGGAGGTGGACCCAGTACGCCCGAACTGGTGGCAGCCGTCTCAAACGCCGGCGGGCTCGGATCGCTCGGCGCCGCGTATTCCACGCCCGATCAGATTGCGAATGACATTGCACGTGTCCGGTCGCTCACAAGCAAACCATTTCAGGTGAACCTCTTCGCTGGTGGATGGGATGCGAAGGCGTACGCCGATGCCGGCGCAATGCTCGAAATCCTGGCCGAGATTCACCACACGCTCGGCATTCCGCCTCCAACGCCACCGCTTCCGAAGCCCGATCCTTTTCCTGATCAATTGGAGGTAGTGCTTGCCGCGCGGCCGCCGAATTTCAGTTTCACGTTCGGTATTCCCTCTCCGGACGCGATGACGCGTCTCAAGCAGCGCGGCATCCTGATTATCGGCACTGCGACGACGGTTGCCGAGGCGAAGCTGTTAAAAGAAGCAGGGGTGGATGCGGTGGCCGCACAAGGCGCCCAATCCGCCGCGCATCGCGGAACTTTCGCAGGTCCGTTCGAGTCATCGATGATTCGAACGTCGGATCTGGTCAGCGGAATCGTCGCTGCTGTCGATCTACCGGTGATCGCCGCGGGCGGCATCATGGACGGACGCGACATCGTTGCATCGATCGAAGCCGGAGCGTCCGCCGCGATGCTCGGCACGGCGTTTCTTGTAACTGACGAGTCCGCCGCCCCGCAAGCGCACAAGCAAGCCATCCTCAGCGCCGATCGCGACAACACTGTCATTACTGGAGCCTTCTCCGGTAGGCCCGCGCGCGGCATGCCCAATAAATTCATTCGGACTCTCCTCGGCCGGGAAAATGCAATCTTGCCTTATCCATTGCAAAACGCGCTCACGCGAGCTATGCGCACGGCGGCGGCGCAACAAAGCAATCCGGATTTCCTGTCGCTTTGGGCCGGGCAAGAGTTGACGCGTGCCCGTTCGATGCCGGCCGCCGCACTGGTGAACGCTCTGGCCGCCGAGATGCAATCGCGCTGATGCAATCTCAAGTTAAGCCGGCGCCCGTCTATCGGTCTTTTCCAGCGATCGTAGCGCTAATCACGTTCCTCGTGTTCCTGCCGGCACTGCAAAACGATTGGGTGAACTGGGACGACACCGGAAATTTCCTCGAAAACTCGGGCTATCGCGGACTCGGCTGGACGCAAATCAAATGGATGTGGACCACCGATCTTTTGCGCCACTACATTCCCCTCAGTTGGATGACGCTCGGCCTGGATTACACGATCTGGGGGATGAATCCGCTCGGCTACCATCTGACCAACGTAATGCTGCATACCGCGAACGCCGTGGCTTTCTACTTCCTCGCGATCGCCATCTTCAAGATCGCGCTGGGCGCCGATGCGCAGTCCACTATTCCGCTTGGGGCTTTTTGCGCCGCGCTGGCGTTTTCGCTTCATCCACTCCGCGTGGAATCGGTAGCTTGGATCACCGAGCGCCGTGACGTCTTGTGTGGATTGTTTTACCTGATCGCTATTCTTTACTACATTCACGCGTACGCTCCCGGCAGCCCTCACCGTCGCAAATATTATTGGCTTTCTCTGGCGAGCTTCGCGCTAGCGCTGCTATCCAAGGAGATTGCGGTGACGTTGCCGGCGCTGTTGTTACTTCTCGATGTGTATCCGTTGCGTAGGCAGCTTCGCCAAATATGGTGGAACAAAATTCCGTTCTTCGCACTCGCCGCGGTTCTCTTGTTCCGGATGTTCTTTGTGTCCAATGAAATCCTTATCAACGCGCACGATGGCGCCGGAGCGTTCGTCAAGTCTTCCGCTTGCATTTCGAATCTTGCGTTCTATCTGTGGAAAACGATCGTTCCGGCAAGCCTTTCGCCGGTTTACGCATCAACATCGCCGCTTGCGATCGGCGCGATCGTCGTTCTCGCCATCACTGCGGCGGCTGTTTTGCTCCGGCCCCGATTCCCGGCGCTCCTCGCCGTGTGGATTTCTTACATCGTGCTGCTCTCTCCCGTTCTTGGTTTTGTCGCGACAGGACCACGGCTCCCCAACGATCGCAACACTTATCTCGCGTGCCTCGGCTGGGCGCTTGTAGCAGGCGCGGCGAGCGCACTCTGGTGGAACCGGGCAACTGCGGTGCGTTGGTTGATGCCAGTCACGTTGCTCTTTCTCATCGTATTCACCGAGAAGCAAATCCGGATCTGGCGGGATTCCGATTCGCTGTGGACACACGCTCTGAATGTCGCGCCATCCTTCACAGCCTATAACAACATGGCGGAAGCGTTGGTCTCGCGCGGCGACGACCTGTGGGCTGCCGAGGATTTCCGAAAATCCATTGCGCTGAATCCCAACTATTCACCGGCACACGTCGGATTGGGCGGCGCTCTGCTTAGATTGCGCCGGATCGACGATGCCGCCCGCGAATTTCAAGCGGCCCTCGCCCTCGGCCGCGACGTAGCCTTCGCGCATAACGGACTCGCATGCGCGCTAGCCTTGCAGGGGAAGCCAGATGAGGCGATCTCTCATTTTCAGCAAGCCATCAGGCTCCGCCCCGATTATGTGGACGCCCGCCGCAACCTGGCCCAAGTGCTGGCCAAGAAGCCGAACTGATCATTTCGGATTGAGCCGAAGGCGCGCAAAAATATTAACAGAAACCGGATGGCTTCCGTAATAAGGCTTGATCGCATCCGGCATCGAATACGTGGTGAAGTTTGCCCCAATCCCGGTTTGCACATTGTGAAATGTTCCGATGTCGCGCGTGTATCCGGCCGTATAGGCGCCAATGCGGAACGTCGAACCGGCCGAGTGCGTGATCTGCTCCTCCAACTCCGGATCGTCACTGAACAACTCATCTTTATCCACCAGCTCCACCCGTCCGGTGAAGAAATTCTTGCGTCGAAAAGGCGCGACGGATTCAAGCAGATAGGAATTCAGATTGCGCCCGCTGAGGGTCTCATGATTGCGTCCCCAAATAAGGCTGGTAGACCAGCTCGATCCCTGCATCGGTCGCGTGTAGTGAACCGACGCCGTGGAGCGCACCACGTCGCCAGCTTCCTGCCGCTCCGGCTTCGTGATTCTGCCCACCGAAACCTGGGCCATCCAGTTCTGGGTTGGAAAGACCGATAGGCGCGTGGACCAGGAGTTGATTGGGCCATAGTCGATGTTCCAGCGATTCTCATTTGGCTCGGTTCCATAAAATCCGCTGGCTTCCAGACGTACCTTTTGACGCAGCATGATCGCGGCCGTGATCACTTCATTCGCGATGTGCGTGGAATCCTGCCAGTGATGCGAAAGCGTGGCCTGCGGAAGTTCATCCGCCGAGGCTCGATGGGGAAAAGCCACCGGACCCAGCGCCGGATCGCCCACCGGAGCAAAGTACAACTGTAGGATCGCGCTCTCGCCTAAAGAATGCGCGTAATGCACTCCGAGACCCATGATGAAATCATGCGGGTGTTGCGCGTCCACCAGCGGCTTGCCGTATGCGGTTTCTCCTGTTTGGAACAGCTCCGGATAACGGCGATTGGTAATGGTGGCCGGGTCCAGGCTCAGCATCGTCTGAAACATGATGCTGCCGCCGAGCAACTCATGCGTCGCCGCGAACATCCCCCAGTTCGCCGAATAGAACTTATCCGCGCCACGCGGGCCGCTCTCCTGTGTATCCAGCAGGAATGCCTGGCCCATGAACATGAGATTCCATCCATCCGGATTCAGCATGAGCATCGGCATCGGCCACGATTGCGGATTCATGCTCGTGCCGGACGCTTGGCCCATCAGATATCCGCCGGCGGATTCCTGCGCGGCGGCCGCACGCAACAATAGAAAACAAATAGAAACAGTCCTGTACACAATTCACCTCTCCTTGATATGCACGGTCTCGTTTGTCTTTCCGAACCGCGCCCGCAAGCAAGCGTGAAGAGTCTAGACTCGAAGAGGTAAAAGTATGGTGTTGCCGAAAAGCGGTGGCGAAGCCGTCAGCAATTCAATAGTCCCGGAAGCCGCCTCAACCAGAAGCGGATCGGCCAATCCCACAGCCCCGGCCGCTACGAAATCCGCTGCTACTACGTGGGTTGAAACAACGCGGCTATCGTGCTGCTGAACGCACCTTGCATTCTTACCCGGCGAATGCTGATGGCAATGCGACGAAGAAGAATCATCCGCCTGCGTCAGGCAATGCGCGAAGCACTGCGCGTTCGCAAACACCAGCGCAATGGTGATTAAAATCGAAACTCTGCTCCACCACCGCATTTTCCTCCAGCGTAACATGCATTCGCTACAATGAATGTTTCACGCCCTTTTCCCAATGATCCAAACGCTATTTGGCTCCGTTCCACAAGAACCCAACCTGCTCGATCGTCTGAAAGCGGGCATTCAGAAGACGCGCGAGGGTTTAGTGGATCGTCTGGAAGACGCCATCGCCGGCCGCAAAGAGATCGATGCCGGCGTGCTCGAAGAAGTGGAATACGCGCTAATCACTGCGGACATCGGCGTGAACACCGCGACTGAGATTCTGGAGAGCATTCGCCAGCGTGTCGACCGAAAACAAGTGGGCGACTTGCAGCAAATTAAACAGCTCATCGCCGATCACCTGCTGGAAATTCTGGAGTCGGCCGAACGTCCCATGGCGCACGTGACTGAGCCGCCGGCCGTGGTGATGGTGGTTGGAGTGAACGGCGCGGGCAAAACCACCACCATCGGAAAGTTGGCGAATCGTTACAAAGCCGAAGGCCGAAGCGTACTCCTCTGCGCCGCCGACACTTTCCGCGCCGCGGCCATCGATCAGTTGCAGATTTGGGGCACGCGCACCTCCACCGATGTGATTCGCCAGTCTCCCGGATCCGACCCTAGCGCCGTTCTTTTCGACGCGCTGCAGGCCGCGAAAGCCCGCAAAGTTGACTACGTAATTGTGGATACCGCCGGCCGCTTGCACACCAAAAGCAATCTGATGTCGGAGCTTGAAAAGATGCGCCGTACCGCGGCCAAAGTAATTCCGGCGGCCCCGCACGAAGTCTTACTCGTTTTGGACGCCACCACGGGCCAGAACGGCCTGGAACAGGCTCGTAAATTCACCGAATCGAGCGGCGTCACCGGATTGGTGCTCACTAAGCTCGACGGAACCGCAAAAGGTGGAATCGTCGTCGCCATCGCGCGCGAGCTGAACCTGCCGATCCGCTTCGTCGGTGTCGGCGAACAGGCCGGCGATCTTCTGCCGTTCGAACCCGACAAATTCATCGCATCGCTCTTCGCGTCATGACTATTCCGTTCATGGACGAAGCGCTCGAGCTTGCCCGGCGCGGTGTGGGACGCACCAGTCCCAATCCGGCTGTCGGCGCGGTGCTGGTAAATGAAAACGAAGTAGTCGGGCGCGGCTATCACACCTTCGCCCAGGTGAAACATGCCGAAATTCTCGCTTTGGAGGAAGCCGGCGTGCGCGCTCGCGGCGCCACACTCTACATCACGCTCGAGCCCTGTTCGCATCAAGGACGCACGCCGCCATGCGCGGACGCGCTCATCCAAGCCGGCGTCAGGCGGGTAGTAGCTGCCATGGAAGATCCGAACCCGCTCGTTTGCGGCCAAGGACTGCGCCGCTTGCACGACGCGGGTGTTTCCGTGGAAGTCGCCTCCGGTTACACGAACGACGCCGCTCAGTTGAATGAAGCGTTCATCCACTCCATGCGCACAGGACGGCCGCTCGTCACCTTGAAAGCCGCGCTCACGCTGGATGGAAAGATCGCCGCGCCTGAAGACAACACGGGTTGGATCACCAGCGAACGTGCGCGCGCTCACGTTCAGCAAGTCCGCCATAATTCCGACGCCATCCTCACCGGTATCGGAACGGTGCTGGCCGACGACTGCATGCTGACCGATCGTACTAGTTCGGAGCGGAGCCGGCCGTTATTGCGCATCGTCGCCGATTCCACTTTGCGAGTCCCGCTCGATTCCCGCATCGTCCGCAGTGCTGCCGGCGATCTGGCCATCCTTACAACTTCCGCCGCACCCGAGGATCGCCGCCGCGCGCTGGAGTATCGCGGTGTCCGCGTGCTGGTGTTCGATGGCCCGGGCGGCCGCGCCGATTTGCAAAAGTTAGTGGGCTATCTGGCGGGCGAACAGTATCGATCGCTGATGATTGAATCCGGCAGCAAACTAAACTGGGCCACGCTCGAGGCGGGCATAGTAGACAAAATCTTCTTCTACTACGCGCCGAAAATTTTGGGCGGGATGCAATCGCTGCCAGTCGCCGGCGGCGCGGGCCGTCTCCGCCGCACCGATGCCATCCGCTTTCATCGCGTCAAGTTGCATTCCATCCCGCCGGATGAATTCGCCGTCGAAGCCTACCTGGAGAAATAGAATTTGTTCACCGGAATCGTGGAAGAGTTGGGGACTGTCGCCGCGCCAGGCGCGCGCATGAACATCCGCTGCAGCAAGATTTTGGAGGACACGCGCCCGGGATCGAGCATCGCTGTGAACGGAGTCTGCCTGACCGCCACCGATGTGGATTCCAACGGTTTCTGGTGCGACCTTTCGCCCGAGACTCTGTCACGCACCAACCTCGGCGGCCTGCGCGAAGGAGCCCGCTTGAACCTGGAGCGCGCCGCCGCCATCGGGGATCGCATCAGCGGCCACCTCGTGCAAGGTCACGTCGACGGAACCGCGCGGTGTCTCTCGCTCGATTCTCTTCCGGATGGAAACTGGTGGCTGAAAGTTAGCGTACCGCCCGAACTCGAACGCTACTTGATCAACAAAGGATCCATAACGCTGGATGGCGTAAGCCTGACCATCGCGTCGCTCGAAGCCAGCGTGGTAGGCGTCGCGATCATCCCGTTCACCTACGAAAATACTGCCATGTCGCAATACGCCGCCGGAAGCCGGATCAATTTAGAAGTGGACTTGGTGGGGAAGTACGTGGAGAAGTTTCTGGTTTCTGGTTCTTAGTTTCTAGTTGTCACCGATCGGGGACAGCTTCGCAGATACCGGATAAACCCTCCAATTTGCCGCCTGACGGTCTCCGTTTGTGAATAGAGATTTTTGAACGCCTGCTCAGTCAGGTACCCAGGATCGCAGGCAATCGTGAGATGGCTCTCCACCTCAACTGCGGAAGCTTGGGCGATCGTGAGATATCGAATGAATTCGGCCTTACCTCCTCGCCCGAATCCCTCAGCGATGTTGGCCATGATCGAAATACAGGCGCGCTGAATCTGGTCCCGAAGGCCAAAATCTTTCAAAAACAGCCCAGAGCGCGTAGCCCTGTAAATCTCGGTAGCCAAGGCGCGCGCCCGCTGCCAGCTCTCAATATCCTGGAAACGAGAAATTACCACACAAAGGAAGGTGCAAGCTAGAAGGAGATCCTCTCAACCAGAAACCAAGAACCAGAAACCAGAAACCCTGTTTCTAACCGCCCAACTCTTTGCGAATTTCGTCCGCAACGGCGCGGGCTTGTTCCAGCGCGCCGATCTCGAAACTGATCGCGCCCACACGCGGATGTCCGCCGCCGCCGTAGCGCTCGCAAATGGTCGCGAGATTGTGTTTCGGTGGCTCGGGCGTCCACGGATTCGACCCAACTGAGACCTTCGTGCGGAAGCTGGATGTGCTCACCGACACGGTGTACGTCGACTCAGGAAACAAGTAGTAAGGAATGAATTTGTTGTAGCCTTCCATTCCTTCGCTCACCAAATCGAAAAAGATCACGCCGTTCTCGCTGCGTGCATGATTGCGGATCACGTCGATGGAACGAATGTGGCGCTCATGCAGCGGCGCATAGAGCTGCTTGATCTCCGGCTCCAGCATGATCTCGCCCAGCGTACGCTGCCGCATCCAGCGGATGATCTTGTGAATGATCTCCGACCCCTTGGCGCTCTCGATCACCAGCGTCAACTGCATCGCCGGCGCGCGCAACTCCACTGCCTCCTGGGCGCTGGCGTACTGGGCTCCGTCGATGATGTCCGCCCACTCTACCAGCTCCGACAAATCCGAAGCGTGAAAACCGAACTTATCGCGCGCCACGCTCGCGATGAACATCGTGCAGGATCGATACGTTGGATCGAACAGTTTTTGCCCGCTGTGATCCCGCTTGAAGTGCTCGGCATCTTCCGGACTCAAGAACGCGCTCTGATGATGATCGAACCACCAGTTCAAGCGCGGATCCGGCGAGTATTTGAAATCCACGATCGCGTTCACATCGCCGTCAAACAACCCGTCGTCGAACAATTGCGACGCTTTGTGCGCCAATCCCGTAAATTCGAAGGTAGCGTCAGGCGCGAACTTGCCCTGGTAAAAACGGCTGAAAAACGCGGCCGACGCGGCTCCATCGAAGCAGTGATCGTGATACAGAATTCTCACCCGCATGCATTCGGTTCCATTAAAGTTGGAAAACCATCCAGCTTGCCTCAAACGAGGGGGAAAATGCAAGTCGGCCGCTGGCGCCGCTGGCGAGGGAATGCACTTTGAAAAGCATTAATCAGAATACCACTGCGCAACCAATCCGCGAGAGCGCGGCGACGCTGGGGTCACTCCACGTTGAAAT
>DATGIH010000433.1:0-10835 GCA_035295865.1 Bryobacteraceae bacterium | reverse complement strand
ACTCGCACCGGATCGCCCCACCAATCCAGTTTCGAAGCGCGCGCGAGCACCAGCAGCTTCTTCGCAAAATCGGCGAGTTCCAAGCCCCAGCAGCTATGCACCTCGATTCGGAATTCCGCGCGGTCCCAGCGTGTCACCGAGTCCTGAATCCCCAAATTGCAATCCAGCGTGCGCGCCGTCATCTTCACCGCGGCGTCAACCAACCCGTGCCCGTAGCGATGTTCCAGCTTTTCGGCGTCGTCCAGCTTTACGGCCAGCCATCCGAACGGGATTCCGAAAGTGCGCAGTGCCTCCAGCGCCTGTTTCAGGCGGAATTCGCCATACGTCCGATTCGCGACTTCCGACAACGTGTCCAGACAGCCGTGATCCTGTAGCGAGCGGCGATCGATGGGCGCCGGTATCGAACTTGGTTCGAAAATTTCCACCGCGCCGATGATCGCACCCGCGGCGTCGAAGATGGCGCGCGACCGCACATGCACCGGGATGCGGTGCCCTTGGCGGTGGCGCAGAAAGAATCGATGCTCGCGCGGTTTGCCGTCCATCAAGACGGTTGATAGCGGACAACCTTTCCCGCACAATCCGCGGCCGGCAGCGTCGCAGTGCATCAGCAAATCGGATTGGCAAAAGCGCCCAGCCACATCTTGCGATAGGAACCCGCTAATGTGTTCCGCGCCGCGATTCCAGTAGAGAATCCGACGCTTGCGATCCACCATATAGATGCCAGCTTCCAGATGATCCAGCAGCGCTTTGTGCAGGTCTCCGTCGTGTAGAGCCTGTTCTACCACCGAATTGTCGTTCTCCGGATTGAGCCCGGCCATCGGATGCCTCTCTGGTCTCATCGGGCGCATTTGGCGGATTGTGAGCGTGAGATACTGGTGCGCGAAAGGAATCCGCCGTGCGCCAAATCTTTGCCATCGCGACGCTTAGCGTCTTATGCCCGCTCGCCGCCGTTTCCCAGACTCACGCGGGTTTAGAGCAGCGCATCCAACGCGTGGAATCCGGCTTGATGCCCGCGAACATCGCCAAAGGCGAGACGGCGCCGAAATGGACGATCAAAGACCGAATGGCCCATTACAACGTCGTGGGCGTGAGTGTCGCCGTCATCGACAATTACGCCATCCACTGGGCCAAAGGCTACGGCAGGATGGCGAAAGATTCGGAACGTCAGGTGACCACCGACACACTCTTTCAGGCCGGATCGATCAGCAAGCCTGTGGCCGCAACGGCGGCTCTGCATTTGGTGGAAGCAGGCAAGCTGAGCCTGGACGAAGACGTGAACCGCAAGCTCAAAACCTGGCACGTTCCCGAAAACGATTTCACGCGGGAGCAAAAAGTGACGCTGCGCCGGATTCTGAGCCACAGCGCCGGACTCACGGTGCACGGATTTCCTGGCTACACGGTGAACGAGACCGTTCCGAGTTTGGTTGACATTCTGGATGGCAGGAAGCCAGCCAATACTCCGGCCATCCGGGTGGATCTTGTGCCCGGCTCGACGGAACGCTACTCGGGCGGCGGTTACACCATCATGCAGTTGCTGTTGACCGACGTTACGGGCGAATCGTTTCCGCAGTTGCTGAAGAACCTCGTGCTCGACAAGATCGGAATGCAGCACAGCACTTACCAGCAGCCGCTTCCCGCGGATTGGGCGGCGAACGCCGCGAGCGGCTATCGCGACAAGGGCGATCCGGTTCCAGGAAAGTGGCACGTCTATCCCGAAATGGCCGCAGCCGGACTTTGGACAACCGCGTCCGACCTTGCGCGCTTCGCGATCGAGATCCAAAAATCGCGCGAGGGGCGGGCGAACCATGTACTCTCGCGCGATATGACGAATCAAATGCTGACGCGTCAAATCGATGGCGCCGGACTCGGGCTAATGTTGAACGGAAGCGGCAATGCGCAACGCTTCGGCCACAACGGAGCCGACGAAGGCTTCCAGGCGCTCATGGTCAGTACGCTCGATTCCGGCAAAGGAGCCGTTGTGATGGTGAATTCAGACAACGGCGTTCGTTTAGCAGAGGAAATTGTGCTGAGCATCGCAGCGGAATATGGCTGGCCCGACTACAAGCCGCGTGAGAAGTAAACCCCAATCCCGAATCCCCAACCCCTAAGCCCGCCTTTCCGTTAACATGAAGTTTTCCCCGAACCCAAACCATGCTTCGTTTCGAAACAGCCGGAGAATCCCACGGAGAGTGCCTGGTCGCCACACTCACCGGACTCCCTGCCGGTATTCCGATCTCACTCGAGACCATCAACCATGAACTTTGGCGCCGCCAGCAAGGCTACGGCCGCGGCGGGCGCATGAAAATCGAAAAGGATCAGGTGGAGATTGTCGCTGGCGTGCGGCATTCGCAGACCATCGGATCGCCCATCGCCATCCTGCTGCGCAACAACGATTGGAAGAACTGGACCGAAGCGCTTCCGGTGGAAGATATTGACGGCGCCGAAGACAAACGTAAGCCGGTGACGCGGCCGCGTCCGGGACATGCGGACTTGGCGGGAGCGTTGAAATACAATTTCCGCGACGCCAGGTATATTTTGGAACGCGCGAGCGCTCGCGAAACCACCGCGCGCGTGGCCGTCGGCGCATTGGCGAAGATCTTCCTTGCGCAGTTCGAGATCGGCGTGCTGAGCCACGTGATTGCGATTGGAGATGCAAGCCTGGATCGCGAAGTTTTTTGGCAGGAGCTGGAAGAGCTCAGCCGGAAGCAAGAAGTGACGCTTGGGTGCGTCGACGCGGCCATCGAACATCACATGAAGATGTTTGTGGATCAGGCTTACAAAACCGGCGACACTGCCGGGGGCATCTTCGAGGTGGTGGCGCACAATGTTCCGCCAGGGCTTGGATCGCACATCACCTGGGATACGCGCCTGGATGGCAAGCTCGCGCAGGCGATCGTTTCCATTCAAGCGGTGAAGGGCGCCGAAGTGGGGCATGCAGCCGAAGGCGCGGCTTCGTTTGGATCGCGAGTGCAGGACACAATCCAGTACAATCGGGAACAGCGGCAGTTCACTCGCGGGGCCAATCGAGCAGGCGGTTTGGAAGGCGGCATCACCAACGGCCAGGATGTTGTGGTGCGAGGTTTTCTAAAACCAATTTCTACGCTGAGGCGTCCTCTAGAGTCGGTGGATTTCGAAACGAGAGAGACCACGCTGGCTGCTTACGAGCGGAGCGACGTCTGTGTGGTTCCGGCTGCGGGCGTAGTGGGCGAGGCGATGGTGGCCATCGTTCTGGCCCAGGCGTTTTTAGAAAAATTTGGAGGCGACTCGCTGGAGGAAACCCGGCGAAATTTCAACGGTTATATGGAGCAGGTACGGAATTTCTGATGACGCACCCGATCGTGTTATACGGCGAGCCGGTTCTGGAGACACAGGCCGAATCAATTACGGAATTCGACACGCCCGAGTTGCATCAGCTGATCGACGACATGTTCGAATCCATGTATGCGGCCAAAGGCGTGGGATTGGCGGCGCCTCAAATCGGTTTGTCAAAGCGCATCGCGGTGATCGACCTCTCGGTGGCGGAAGATCCCCAGCAGAAACTGGTTTTGATCAATCCCGAAATTATCCGGCGCGAGGGCACGCAGACGCAGGAAGAAGGCTGCCTCAGTATCCCTGGGTTTCGCGAGCAGGTGCGCCGCGCGAAAACGGTTACGGTGCGCGCCCAGAACGTGAAAGGCGAACCGTTCGAAATGACCGGCGAGGATTTGCTGGCGCGAGCTTTTGCACACGAGATCGATCATTTGAATGGCCGCCTGTACATCACGCATGTGAGCGCGCTTAAGCGCGATCTGATCCGGCGGAAAGTGCGCAAGCTGGTGAAAGCCGGCGAATGGGGTTGATCGCGACCCTTCTTGCATGACGCTCGTTTTTCTCGGCACGCCTTCGTTTGCGGTTCCCACACTCGAACGCATCGTCGAAGCAGGACATCGCGTGCTAGCTGTGTTCACGCAGCCGGATCGTCCGAAGGGGCGGGGTGGGCAGCTCGCGGTTTCGCCGGTGAAAGAGACCGCGCTGCGACTGGGATTGCCCGTACATCAACCGGAACGCATCCGCCGGCAGGATCCGGTGGAACAGTTGAAGCAGATGAATCCGGACGCGATGGTGGTGGTAGGCTATGGCCAAATCATTCCGCAATCCATCATCGATATTCCGCGGCACGGCATCATCAACGTTCACGGATCGTTGCTTCCCAAGTACCGGGGAGCCGCGCCGATCCAATGGGCCATCGCGAACGGCGAGTCTGTCACCGGTGTAACCACGATGCGCATTGACGCGGGGCTGGATACCGGCGACATGCTGCTCAAGTGGGAGACGCCGATCGGGCCCGAAGAAAATGCGCTAGAACTGGGCGAGCGGATGTCGAAAGCGGGCGCCGATCTGCTGGTGCAGACGCTGACGCAAATCGAGGCTGGAACGTTGCGCGGAGAGCCGCAAGACAATTCGCAGGCAACGCTCGCGCCGATCCTCAAGAAAGAAGACGGCGCGGTGGATTGGAACTGGCCGGCGCGGAAGATCGTCGATCGCGCGCGCGGTTTTCTGCCGTGGCCGGGCGCTTATAGTCATTTTCGCGGGCAACTTTTTCACATTTGGAAGGCGCGAGTGGTCCAGGAATCCGTGCCAAGCGCGCCGGGTCGCCTGATGCCGCTGAAGCGGCGATTGCTGGTTTCGGCCGGCGAGGGAACTGCGCTTGAATTGCTCGAAGTCCAGGTGGAGGGACGAAAACGAATGTCCGCCGAAGCCTTCGCGAACGGGCATCGGTTGGATGAGAATGAGATCTTGGGAGTCGCATGACTTTTCCTCAGGGTTACAAATACTCGTCCATCTACGCTGGGATTCGCAAAGTCCGGAAAGACGACCTCGCGCTAATCGTCTCGGATAAGCCAGCATCCGCTGCCGCTGTCTTTACCGAAAATCGGGTACAAGCGGCGCCGGTGAGAATCGGGCGCTTTCATTTGGAACAATCGCGCGGATTGGTGAGCGCGGTGCTCATCAATGCGGGCAACGCGAATTGTGCGACGCGCACGGGCGACCGCGTGGCGATCGCATGCTGCGACGCGGTCGGCAAACAGTTGCGCGTTCCCGCCAATCAGGTTTTTCCGTCATCCACGGGAGTGATTGGCGTAGAACTGGATGCTGGCCTGATCACGAAGGCCTTGCCGAAGCTGATCCGAGGGCTGGATGCCGGCCGCTTCGACGACGCAGCCTCCGCGATACTTACGACCGATTTGGTAAAGAAAACCGCGCACCGGAAATTGACGCTGCGCCGCAAACCGGTCCGGATTGCCGGGATGACCAAAGGCTCCGGCATGATCCATCCGCGCATGGCCACAACGCTCGGGTTCGTGATGACGGACGCGGCGCTCGCGCCGTCCATCCTTGCGCCGATGCTGGCTTCGACGGTGAAACGCAGCTACAACCGGATCAGCGTGGATGGCGACACGTCGACCAACGACACGCTGCTGGTGTTGGCGAACGGTGCATCCGGAGTAGAACCCACCGATAAAGAGCTGGCCAAGTTTGAGGAGACGCTGGGCGATCTGCTGGAAGATCTCGCCAAGCAAATTGTTCGGGATGGCGAAGGCGCGCGCAAACTGATGACCATCGAAATCAGCGGCGCGCCAAGCGAAGACGCAGCGGACCGGATCGCGCGGACCATCGCAAATTCGCCGCTGGTCAAAACTGCGATCGCGGGATCGGATCCGAATTGGGGCCGCATTTTATCCGCCGCCGGAAATTCCGGTGTAGCGTTCGATCCGTCGAAGGTGGACATCCATCTGCAAGATGTGCTGGTCTGCCAGGGCGGACTAGCAGCGGATTTTTCCGAACCCGAATTGAAGAAGAAGCTCGACGAGAAGGAGTGCCGGATTGGCTTCGAGATCCATGGACGCGGTTCGGGCGGGGCGCGCTTCTGGACGTGCGACCTCACGGAAAAGTACATTGAGATCAATGCGAGTTATCGCACGTAGCCGGAACGTGGCGCTCGCACTCGTGCGTGCCGTGTTCGCACTCCTGCGAACACCTGTTTTACAAGTACCAGGCATTCACACGAGTGTGAATGCGGCACGCATGTGTGCGTGCGCCACGCTGCTCGCCGGATTTTTGGTTGCCGATACCCGGTCCGATGTCGTCGAAGTCTTCACGTCCATGGCCGCCGCGCTGAGCGATGGCAACGTCTCGATCTTCATGAACGCCTTCGATAAAGATCTTCCGGGTTACGGGAAGCTCAAGAGCGACATCACCGCGCTAATCACACAGGCCGATGTTTCCTCGTCCGTCGAACCCATCAAAGAGGAAGGCGCCGACGCGACGCACAGCATGGATCTCGACTGGTTTTTACAAGTTCGCAGCCAGCTTCCCGATGGACCCGTGGTGCAGCGGCGCCAGATTGTCCATTGTGAACTGCGCAAAGAGGGCAAGCATTGGAAGATCGTCTCCATCACACCGGCCGATTTCTTCGCACCCGCCAAACTCGACAAATGAAAACAATCTGGATAACACTACTCGGCGCCGCGACGCTGGTCGCTCAGCCGAATTTGATGCCGTGGCCGGCACGCATCACGATGGGCGAAGGCAATCTCGCCATCGACGGGACCTTTGGCGTCGCGATCGCGGGTAATCCGGATGCGCGCATGCGAAAAGGCGCCGCACGTTTCTTAGAGACGCTGTCGCGGCAAACCGGCCTGCCTTTCGCGGAGACCGGCGCGAAATTGCAGATTGAATGCGACTCCCCAGGGGCGGCAATCCAGCAGCTCGGCGAAGACGAAAGTTATCGCCTCGAAGTTACTCCGCAGCAAGCTGTGCTGCATGCACCGAATCCGCTTGGCATTCTGCGCGGCCTCGCTACTTTCCTGCAATTAGTGGAACCGGGCACATCCGGCTTCGTCGCGCCCGCTGTGGTTATAGAGGACAAGCCGCGCTTTCCCTGGCGGGGCCTGCATCTGGACGTCTCGCGCCACTGGATGCCGCTCGAAGTAGTGAAGCGCAATCTGGACGGCATGGCCGCAGTCAAGCTCAACGTTTTTCACTGGCATCTTTCCGACGACCAAGGATTCCGGATCGAGAGCAAGCGCTTTCCAAAATTGCACGAGCTCGGTTCCGATGGGCACTATTACACGCAGGATCAAGTTCGCGACGTGATCGCTTACGCGCGCGATCGCGGCATCCGCGTGGTTCCCGAATTCGACATGCCTGGACACGCCACGAGTTGGTTCGTCGGATACGCGCAGCTTGCGAGTGGTCCGGGGCCTTATCAAATCGAGCGCAAATTTGGTATTTTCGATCCCGCGATGGATCCATCGCGCGAAGCTACTTACGAGTTTCTCGACCAATTTATCGGCGAAATGACCACGCTGTTTCCGGACGCGTACTTCCACATCGGTGGCGATGAAGTGAATGGCGAACAGTGGAAAAAGACCGAGCACATTCAGGCGTTCATGAACGACCATCGCATTGCCGATAATCGCGCGCTACAGGCGTATTTCACCAAGCAGGTGCAGCGCCTGGTCGCAAAGCACGGCAAGCATACCCAGGGCTGGGATGAAGTGCTGAGCGCCGATATGCCGAAGGACGTGCTGGTTCAATCCTGGCAATCGCAAAAGCCCCTCGCCGAAGCCGCTCGGCAAGGCTATTCGGGAATTCTCTCGGCCGGCTACTATCTGGATCACATGGAGCCGGCTTCTACCGTCTACTTGGTGGATCCAATCGCGAACGAAACCGCCAATCTCACGCCGGAAGAAAAAGCTCGCATCCTAGGCGGCGAGGTTTGCATGTGGTCGGAATACGTGAGCGCCGAAAATGTGGATTCGCGGATCTGGCCTCGCACGGCCGTGATCGCCGAACGATTCTGGTCGCCGCAGGAGATCCGCGATGTTGCGTCCATGTACAAGCGCGTGGATGCCATCAGTCCGAAGCTCGAATTTGTGGGGCTTACTCATCTATCGAGCTATCTGCCCATGCTGCGGCGCTTGGCGGGCGGCCTGAACATCGACGCGCTTAAGATTTTGGCGGATGTAGTGCAACCCGCGAATCAAGACGCGCGCGACGAAGCGAACAACACACAATGGACGCCGCTCAATCGGCTGGTGGATGCGGCGAGGTCGAAGAGCAAAACCGCTCGCGATTTTCGTACGTTAGTTGAGAACCAGGATCTCCCGAGGATCCGCGCGTGGCTCATCTTGTGGCGCGATAACGACGCGAAGCTTGAGCCCCTGCTCGGGAAATCGTTCCTGCTCAAGGAAGCAATTCCGGTGTCAAAGATGCTGAAGCAGCTGGCCGAGATCGGACTGGATGCGCTGGATGGCAAGGTGTCCGATCAAAGCGCGTTCTTGGCCGAGGCGAAGAAACTCCACGCAGAGGTGGAGATTGCAATTGTGCCTTCGATCGAGAAGTTAGTGGCCGCGGCGAAGTAGCGGACGGTTACTGGGCCGGCAGCTTAGAGTCCCGCGTCACATGCCCGGCCAGCGCCTCTTCGAGCGAGACATGATTCGTTTCGAGAGTCTCACCCAGCACCTGATCGAGCCCGACTTTGGCATTTCCGTATGCTGCAATGGCTTGCAGTTCCGTCAATTGCGCCGCCAGCAAACTAGCGCGGGCCGCAACCACGTCAGCGGGTTGCGCGGTGCCAAAGGAAAACATCTGCTGTTCTTTTTCGAGCAGTTGCTCCTGCAGCGACCGGCTGTCGACGGCTTGTCGATACCGGGAGCGAGCCTGCCGCAGCGCGATCATCTGATTCGAGATCGCCACTACGATCGCGTTCATGTTTCTGCGTTCCACCAAATCGCCCTGACGCAATGACAGTTGATCGATAGCGTCGTCGGCTTGCGCCTGCCGATTCCACAAGGGAATGCTAAAATTCAACGCCTCGCGTTGATTATAAAAATTGCGCCGAAAAACCTGGCCCAGCGCGGTGCCTAATCCACCGATGAAATAGGAGTCGACGTTCGCGCCCGGGGCCGCCTTACCGGCCTGCCCGATGTTCCAGGTCTGATATGTTCCGCGCAGATTGGGCAACAAAGTATTCCGGGAGCCCAGTGCATTGATGACTCCCGTTTGGTCGCTGAGTTTCGCGAGCGCCACATCCGGCCGCTTCGCAAGCGCTCTGGCAAGAAGATCCCGGAGACCTGGCAGTTCCTCGTCTGCCGGCACCTGAACGTGATCTAAAGGGACGATGTCAATGGCGTCTACTAGCGGATCTTCCGTTCCATTCCTGCTGATCACGTTTTTCAGGTCGCTCTCGCGTTGTTGCACGTTGACCAAGGAAATTGCCAGTTCCTGCTGCCGGGCGGAAAGGTCTGATTCCGGCCGATAAACATCGGAGCGAGCGGTGGCGCCGAGCGAGATCTGCTTCTTCGTGTCTTCGAGAAATTTCTGAGCAGCATCCACCGCGTTTCGTCTGATCCGCAACTCATCGTCGGCCGCTACCAAGGCCCAATAGAAATTTAGAACATTTGCAGTGGTATTGAGTAACTGCGAACGGAATGTTTCGCGCGCTCCGCCCACCTGCATTTCGCTGATCGTGATGTTCCGTCGATTCACAGCGATGCCAAAGCCCTGCGCCAGGGAGTGTTGAATATAAATTTGAACCACCGGTGCGACGCTGGGGTTGAGCAAATTGGTCGGTGCGTTTTGTTCTAGGTAGGACTCGTTCCCCGCGATCTGGAGAATGCCGCCAGTGATCAAACCCTGCGTGAAGGCGGAGTTGAAGATGTGCTCGGTATTTACCAAAGCGGGTGTCTGGCTGACAGTCGTATTGGGCTGAGGAGAAGTGATGTGCGCGAATTCGCTCGTGTTTTGGAATGCAGCGTCCAGGTTAGGCGTGACGGGTCCGATCTGTTGGATAATTCCGTTGCTTCCAGAATTCCCGCCACCGCCGTTATTGTTGGAAAGACCCGCCGACGCTAAACTACCCTGAACGCCTTGTCCGCTGACCACTTGATTGGATAGCGTATTTCCGGCCGTGACACCGCGCAATGGACCGCCTGCCTGAACTCGCTTCAACTGCCAAGCCGCTAGCAGCGGACCATAACGGTCGACTTCCAAATCCACGTCGTTTTCGATGGCCAATGCAATAGCGTCTTGTACGGTCAGATAGAGCTTGCCGCCGCGGACCAGATCGTGCAACCGGTTGGAGTTCTTTAACTGAACTGGCGCTACTTCGGTGGGCAGGTAGGGTCGAATTAAAACGATGGCGTGCGCCTTCTCCACCGTCTGCGGTGATTGTTGGGCGCTTAACTGAGAAGCGATCAAGCTCCAAGTCAGGAATGCCGTGAACGTTTTTCTTGTTTTCATTGCGGCTCCTTATTGCTTCAGCTGTGGCAGGTTCTCTGGGATGGACGACTGCCGTGACACGTGCCCTGCGGCTGCCTCCTGCATCGAGATTCCGTTTGTATCCAGCGTTTGCCCAATCGCTTCGTCGAAAGCGATCTTGGCGTGCGTGTAGTTAGCCATTGCCTGGACTTCGGCGTCTTGCGCAGTCGCCATGTCGCGCTGTGTTTGGACCACTTGGGCGATAGTCGATTCACCGAATTTGAACCGGTTCGCTTCTGAATCGAGAGTCTGCTGCGCGAGCGACCGCGTGGCAACCGCGGTTTCGTAGCGCGCTCGCGCTTGCTGCAGTCCGATCACGGCGTTTTTTACGTCAACACGAACCTGGTTAATCTCTTTCTGAAGCGCCAATTCGTTTTGTCGAACCCCGAGCTGATCGAGAGCATAATCGGCTTGTGCTGCCCGGTTTCGAATTTGGATGTTTAAGGAAAAACCGACTGAGTAGTTCGGAAAGTGCCGCAAGAAGATCTGACTCAGCAAGTTGCCATAACCGCCGATCACGTACGGTGCTG
>DATGIH010000432.1:0-8806 GCA_035295865.1 Bryobacteraceae bacterium | reverse complement strand
GGCGAGCTACCGTTCTCGCGGAAATCCGGCGACTTTATTGAATATCACCAGAGCGGCAAACCGACCGTGCCTGCCGGGATTCGTAAAGTCCCCGGCGACGTTGCCGACGCGATTCTCGCCGGACTTGCAAAAAATCCAGAGGATCGTCCGCAATCGGCCGTCGCATTTGCGCGGCGCTTCCACAACGCAGTAGACGCGGAGTTTCTTGCACTCCGCCGCTCGAAGGCGTTTCTCATGCAGCACCTCTTCGCGTTCGGCCTGCTCATTATGGGCATCTACGGAACGCTGGAATCGCTTACGGCGCTGTTGTTGGCTTTTGGACGCAATATCGTACCGGTTGAAATCATTCGTGCCCTGGCGATTCCTGGATTCGCCGCGATCCTGTTCATTTTTTCCGACAATCTGCTGCGCACCGCCGCAGCATTGATCGCGCAGGACGAGCAGATCCGTGTTCGGCGATTTCTCTCGTTCCGCGTCCTCTGGAAGATGGTCCGGATGACGCCGCGCCTCATCTCCACGCAGTTTCAAGCGCTTTTCTTTGTCGGTCCAGGCTGGATCACCGGAGATTGTTTGTGGCCGGCGGTTCAAGTGGTGGAAAAGCTCTCGGGACGCGCCGCGCTGCTGCGATCGCGCGAACTCATGACCGGTTTGCGCTCGGCCGGCCGCGCTCTCGCCATTCGCCATCTCGCGCTCCCCGCATTTGCCATCTGTACCGCCGTCGCGTCGCTGACTGCTGTTTTCCGCAACGGGCAAATTGCGCACGAGAACGTGGTCCTCACCGGAACGTGGTTTCCGATTTTCGCTCTTTACGCTGGAGCTCCTTTGTTCCTTTATGACCGCACGGCGGCTAACGAAAGCGGCCCGCTGCTGCAGTTGGATCGAACGCCGGAAGTGCGCATTACCTCACGCACGTTCTCGATCAGCTCGATGATTTGGCTTGCGGCGGGTATCCTTTACCTCCTCTACGTACCGATCAAGGTTTGGCTCGCCACCCGTTAGCTTGTGGCTTAATGAAGAGAGAGAGGAGCACAGACATGAGTTCATCCACCGAGACTGCGATTCTGGCCGGAGGCTGCTTTTGGGGCATGCAGGATTTGATCCGCAAATTGCCGGGCGTGATTTCCACGCGCGTCGGGTATTCCGGCGGCGACGTTCCCAATGCAACTTATCGCAATCACGGAACGCACGCGGAAGCCATCGAAATCGTGTTCGATCCCGCGCAGATTAGTTATCGGCAGCTTCTCGAATTCTTCTTCCAGATTCACGATCCAACAACTGTCAATCGCCAGGGCAACGATCGTGGCACCAGCTATCGCTCGGCCATCTTCTACACCAACGACGAACAGAAACGCGTTGCGGAAGACACCATCCAGGACGTCAACGCGTCCGGACTATGGCCGGGAAAGGTTGTCACCGAAGTAGCGGCAGCCGGACCATTCTGGCAAGCCGAGCCCGAGCATCAGGATTACCTGGAGCATTATCCGAACGGCTACACCTGTCACTACATCCGTCCGAACTGGAAGCTCCCTGTTCGCGCCGAAGCCCGCAAAGCCGGCTGATGTGGCGCACGCACTCGTGCGTGCCGCGTTCACACTCGTGTGAACGCTTTGAAAACGTGTTCGCAAAACTGCGTGCACCTACTCATACCGCAGTGCGATCGTCGGATCCACTTGCACCGCCCGATACGTAGGAACCATACAAGCCAAAAACGCTACCGCACCCAAAACCAGCGAAACTCCGATGAACGTTGCCAAATCCGGCGGCTGCACCTCCCAAAGCTCCGACGAGATGAATCGGGTAAGTGTCGATGCTCCGGCCAATCCTAACGCGAGCCCCGCCGTCGTCATCCAAAGTGCCTGCCGGATAATCAGCCGCAGCACGCTCCACCCGTCCGCGCCCAGCGCCATCCGGATCCCGATCTCCCGCGTTCGTTGCTCCACCGCGTACGCCATGATTCCGTAAATTCCGACACCCGCCAGCACCGTCGCGACTAGCGCGAACAAGCCCAGCAGCATGGAATAGTAGCGCGGATATTGAAGCTGATCGGCAAGATAACTTTCGAGCGTGCGCGGATCCCCCAGCGGCCGATTGGCGTCGATTTCCGCCACCGCGCGCCGTAACGCCGGCGTCAAGCTCGCCGGATCGCCACTGGTCCGCAGCAGAAAAGTCAGTTGAAAGCGCAGGAAATTCATCGGCCCAATCGCATTCGGCCCAGTTTGAAAGAAGGGCACGAAAATCGCTGGCTGCTGCGTCTTCTGTTGCGGATTGCCTGGAATATCGTGCACCACCGCCACGATCTCTCGCTCACGGTCTTCGGGCGAAAGGTCCACCTTAATACGCTTTCCGATCGGATTCTCGTTGGGCCAAAATCGCCGCGCCATCGTTTCGTTGACAATCGCGACCCAAGGCGCGCTGGCCGTATCATGCGGCGTGAAATCGCGCCCGCGCAGCATCTTGATCCGCATGGTCTCAAAAAATCGCGAGGTAATTGGATAGTAGAGTGCGCTCGGTGCGTCCTGGCCCTGCGCGGGCGCTCCCACAATCTCGAATTGAGTCTCCGGCGCGAATGTCATCGGTGGCAGCACCGCCCCAGCGGCCGACACCACTCCCGGAACGTTTTGCACGCGTTCGAAAACACGCTGCAGCGTTGCCGCGGGAGTTGGGCTCACTTCCCACAGCGGAACGCCGTGATACATGGAAACAATCTTGGCGAATTGCGCTCCAGGAAAACGGAAATGGAAGGTCATGATATTCGACGGATCGCATCCCAAATCCGCGCCCTTCAGCTTCAGAAAACTCCGGATCAGCACTCCGGAGCCGATCAGCAACACCAGCGCGAGAGCCAACTGCGCGCTCACCAACACCGCGCGAATCCGGTGCCGCGCGGCTCCCGAGCTTCCGCCGCGCGTTGCGTCCTTAAGCGACTCCGCAAGCGCCTGTTTTGAAGCTTGCAGGGCAGGCGCTAATCCGAATAGGATTCCAGTGATCAGCGACAATCCCATGCTGAAGAGCAGCACCCGGCCGTCGAGCGATATATCGTTTAGGCGTGGAAACCACGGCGGCGCCATCGCCACCAGCGCGCGCTCCGCCCACCAAGCCAGTAGGACGCCGAGCGCTCCGCCGAAGATCGAAAGCATTACGCTTTCGGTGATGAATTGCAGGAAGAGCCGAGCGCGGCTTGCCCCTAAAGCGGCGCGGATGGCAACTTCGGTTTGGCGCGACGACGCCCTGGCCAGCAGCAGCGCGGCCACATTGGCGCACGCAATGAGAAGCACGAATCCGACCGCGCCTTGCAACAACAGCAGCGGCTTATTCATGAATCCAAAGAGCGCTTCACGCGCCGATTGAACCCGCACGCCCCAGGGTTTTCCTTGTTCCATGTCGCGCGGAAACTCTTTGGAAAGCTGGCGCGCGATCGGTTCCATATCCGCCTGCGCTTGCTCTACCGACACCCCCGCCTTCAACCGCCCTGCCACCATGAGATAACGCCCGGATCCGCGCAATTGGAAACCGATAATCGGAAGCGGCGCAAGGTATTCGGCGCGATCGTCTGAGAACCGGAAATCCGGCCGCATCACCCCGATGACGTTGGTCGCCACTCCATCTACCAGTACCGTGCTGCCCAAAACGTTCTTGTCGCCGCCAAAACGCCGCTGCCACAACCGATAGCTCAGCACGATCACGTGTGCCGCATGATCCACTTCATCCTCGGCCGCGGTAAAAAACCGGCCTATCAGCGGCTGCGATCCTAAAGCCTCCAACAGCTCCGCGGAAAACTGCTCGCCGACGATTCGTTCCGCGGGCATGCCATTTTCCGACGCCCCAAAATCCTGCTCGCCCAGCGCCATCGCGCCGACCTTTTCAAACGACCGGTTGCGCTCCTTGAACGCCATATAATCGGGGATCGATACGTATTCCGTCTGATCCGGATGCTGCGGCGGAACCGACCAGATCACCGCCACCCGATCCGGCGCCCGCCAGGGCAGCGACCCCCAAAGCATCGTGTTAATCAGCGTGAAAATGGCGGTGTTCAGCCCGATGCCCAAAGCAAGCGAAACCGCCGCCGCCAGCGTGAAAATCGGCCGCGCAACCAACATGCGAAGACCATAGAGAACATCCTGCCGAATGGCGTTCATAATGGGTAGCTGACGCGTCTCGCTCTATTTTGTCCCGAACCCCGCCGATCGCATTCCACAATGAACAAAATTGGGAAGAACCCAGCGCGCCTGTAACCGGCCGATAGCAATTTCCGCCTATCCAATGAAGATATATTAGAGATAAGCGCTCGATGTGTCCTCAAACGACAAAGCGGCCTGAAATGCCACACGCTGGTATCCGCATCGCCGCCGTACTGCTCGTTTTATCCGCGCCCGGCGCACCCGCCATCGCTGCAACATCCCAGGGCGGATCGCAGTCCCAAGCGCTTCTCAACAAATACTGCTCCGGATGCCACAACGAAAAACTAAAATCCGGCGGGATCGCGCTCGCCGGCCTCGATCTTTCCGATATCGCCGGCAACTCCTCTACGCTTGAAAAGGTCTTGCGTAAAGTGCATTCGGGCGAGATGCCTCCGCCTGGAATGCCGCGCCCCGACGCCGCAACGGCACTCGCCTTCACAGGATGGTTGCAAGATGAGTTGGATCGCTCCGCGGCCGCGCACCTGAATCCTGGACGGCCGGCCATTCATCGTCTGAACCGCACCGAGTACAGCAACGCAGTCCGCGATCTCCTGGCCCTCGATATAAAACCGGGCGCGCTGCTTCCTCCCGACGACACGGGCTACGGATTCGACAATATCGGCGAAGTCCTCTCGATGGCGCCGATGCTGATTGAGCGCTACATGTCTGTTGCGCGCAAAGTAAGCAGCCTGGCGGTGGGCGATACCAACATCAAACCGGAAAGCGCCGAGTTCCGGCCGCCTAAGAACTCGAAAAGACGCGAACGCACCAGCGACGACCTGCCCTTCGACTCTTCTGGCGGACTTTCCGTCAGCTATCGATTCACCGTAGATGGGGAATACGTCATTCGCGCCAAGTTGGCGCCGCTCGGCGGATTCGATGGCCAGCAGGACATCCAAAATTTGGAACTGAGGCTTCCCGTCCAAGCAGGAACGCGACGAGTGGCGCTGACCTTTCCCCGCCAGGAAGCTTTTCCCGAAGTGATCGCCGGTTTGCGCGGCGTGCCCGCTGCGAAGCCGGATGCGCCAAAACTGGATCCCGGCCTTTTCGCCGATCTCCGGTTGGATGGTGCCAGGCTGAAATCCTTCGATTTACCGGAAGGCGCCGCTCCGGCTCTCGCCAGTCTGACGATCTCGGGCCCTTACGAAGTCTCGGGTCCCGGAAATACTCCCAGCCGGGAAAAGATTTTTGTTTGCCAGCCCGCGAGCGAGCAGGATGAAGCGCCGTGCGCTGAAAAGATCCTCTCGGGCTTGGCACATCATGCGTTTCGTCGTCCGGTTACCCCGGCCGACATCCAGCCGCTGTTCGCCTTTTACCAGCGCGGACGCCGGGAAGGCACGTTCGAGAACGGCGTGGAGATGGCGATTCGCGCGATCCTGGTCTGGCCCGATTTTCTGTTCCGTATTGAACGCGATCCTTCGGGCTTGGCACCCGGCACCGCTTATCACATCAACGATTTCGAACTAGCCTCGCGTTTGTCGTTCTTTCTCTGGAGCAGCATCCCCGATGACGAACTGCTGAACCTCGCGGCGCAAGGCAAGCTCTCTCAACCCGCGGTGTTGAACGAACAAGTCAATCGGATGCTGGCTGACGACCGATCGAAATCGCTCGAAAGCAATTTCGCCGGACAGTGGCTCTATCTTCGCAATCTCGCTCAAGTGAAACCCGATCCGGACGATTTCCCCGAGTTCGATAACAGCCTCCGGCAATCGTTCCAGCGCGAGACCGAGCTGTTCTTTTCCAAGATCCTGCGTTCCGATCGGCCGGTTACGGACCTGCTCGATTCCAAAGACGATTTCGTGAATCAGCGCCTCGCCGAGCATTACGGAATTCCGAACGTCTACGGCTCCCAATTTCGCGAGATCGCGGTCACCGATCCAAATCGCGGCGGATTACTGGGGCAGGGCAGCATCCTGACCGTGACGTCGTATCCGAATCGCACATCGGTCGTGCAGCGCGGCAAATGGATCCTGGACAATCTGTTGGGCTCGCCTCCTCCTCCGCCTCCGCCCGAGGTTCCGAACTTGAAAGCGCACGCCGAAGATGGAAGCCTGCTCACCATGCGCCAGCAGATGGAACTGCATCGCTCGAACGCGATCTGCGCCGGATGCCACTCGCGCATGGATCCTCTCGGATTCGCGCTCGAAAACTACGATGGCGTTGGAAAATGGCGCTCGAAAGACGCCGGACACGACATTGATCCCTCCGGAAAGCTACCGGACGGTACGGCGTTTGACGGAATGCCCGGCCTCCGCCACGTGCTGCTTACTTCGCGCCGTGAGGATTTCATCGCCACCGTGGCCGAACGCCTGCTCACCTACGCGCTGGGCCGCGGCCTTGAAACCTACGATCGTCCCGCCGTGCGATCCATCGTGCGCGATGCCAGCGCCCAAAATCCGGATGCCGTGGCGCCCAGCTTCCGGCAGCTCATCGGCGCCATCGTCAAAAGCGTACCCTTTCAAATGAGGAGAACTCCTGAGTCATGATCGCTTTGAAGAAATCCCTTCCTCGCCGAACATTCCTGCGCGGCCTCGGCACAACGCTGGCTCTCCCGTTGCTCGACGCCATGACTCCCGCAATGGCAGCGACCCGTCTCACGGCAAAAGCTCCGGTGCGCATGGGATTCGTCTACGTTCCGAACGGGATCATCCAGGCGAATTGGCTTCCTTCCGCGGAAGGTGTCGGCTTCGAATTCGCATCCACCATGAAACCGCTGGAGGCTTTTCGCGACAAGATGAACGTGCTTAGCGGGCTCGCGCAGGTAAGCGGCCGCGCTCTTGGCGATGGCCCCGGCGATCATGCGCGCGCCGGCGCCACTTGGCTCACCGGCGTGCATCCCAAGAAAACCGAAGGCGCCGACATTCACGCAGGCGTTTCGGCCGACCAGATTGCCGCCAGGGAACTAGGCAAATCCACGCAATTTGCTTCGCTCGAAATCGGCTTGGAAGAGCCCAGCATGGTGGGCGGCTGCGATTCGGGCTATAGCTGTGCGTACACCAACACCATCTCCTGGCGCACACCGACTACTCCTAATCCAATGGAAGTGAATCCGCGCGCTCTGTTCGAACGTTTGTTCGGCGACGGCGATTCCACCGATCCCGCCTCGCGCATGAAGCGCATGAACGAAGACGCGAGTATTCTCGACTACGTGCGTGAAAGCGTCGGCCGCTTGCAGCCTGGATTGGGCAAGCGCGACAACAGCAAGTTGAACGAGTACTTGGACGGCATCCGCGATATTGAACGCCGTATCCAAAAGGCCGAGCAGCAGAACGCCTCGATGAAAATGCCCGTGATGAACCGGCCCTCAGGCATTCCCGAAGAGTTCACCGATCATGCCAAGCTGATGAGCGACCTGTTAGTGATCGCTTTCCAGACCGACATGACGCGCGTCGTCACCTTCATGCTCGCCCACGAAGGCAGTAACCGGAGTTATCGCTCCATCGGTGTGTTGGATGGCCACCATTCGGTGACGCATCACCAGAACGATCCGGAAAAAATCGCCAAAACCGTCAAGATCAACCAACTGCACGTCCAGACTTTCGCGTATCTGCTCGACAAGCTGCAAGCCACCCCCGATGGCGACGGAAGCCTGCTCGATCATTCGATGATTCTCTACGGCAGCAGCATCAGCGACGGCAACGCACACACGCATCACGATCTGCCGCTGGTTCTCGCCGGCGGCGCTGCCGGACAGATCAAGGGCGGCCGGCACATCCGCTATCCGAAAGAAACTCCTATGAACAATCTGCTGGTCACCATGCTAGATAAATCCGGCATTCCAGCAGAGAATTTAGGCGACAGCACAGGAGAAGTACCATACCTCGTCGGCGTTTAGCTTTTATCTTCGTCCTGTTCGCAGCTTCGTGCCTCGCAGCCGGTGACCTTCGGCTGATCGACGCCATCAAGGATCGCAACTCCAAAGCTGTCGACGCACTCCTCAGCGAACATGTGGACGTGAACTCCCCGCAACCGGACGGCGCTACGCCGCTCGCCTGGGCCGTCTTTCTCGACGAGCGCGAAACAATCGATGCGCTCATGAAAGCCGGCGCCAAGGTGAATACCGCGGATGAGTACGGCGAAACCCCGCTCACCCTAGCCTGCGCCAACGGGAATTCCGATGTCATCCGCAAACTGCTGGATGCCGGGGCCGATGCGAACGCCGCCCGGTGGGATGGCGAAACCGCTCTGATGCTAGCGGCTCGATCCGGCAGCGCGCCAAGTGTAAAGCTACTGATCGAGAAAGGCGCTAAGGTAGACGCCGCGGAATCGCGGAGAGGGCAGAACGCGCTAATGTGGGCGTCCGCGGCCGGGCACGCCGAGGTCGTCGACCTTCTGCTGAAAGCCGGCGCGCAAGTGAGCGCAGCCTCGAAAACCGGATTTACGCCGCTCGTATTCGCCGCTCAAAAGGGCGATGCGAAGTCGATCTCTACACTGTTGCAAGCCGGGGCGGATGTCAATTACAAGGTTCCGAGCGGACAAAGTGTTCTGGAAATCGCAGTGATCGCGGGAAACTCGCAGGCGGCGGATGCGCTTCTCACAAAAGGTGCTGACGTGAACAGCGCCGATCATGCCGGAGTCACCGCGCTGCATGTCGCGTCGCAAAATGGCAACGTCGAGTTAGTCAAGAT
>DATGIH010000431.1:0-4879 GCA_035295865.1 Bryobacteraceae bacterium | reverse complement strand
CGCTGGATATTCTCGCGCAGCAGATTGTCGCCGAAACCGCGGCGCGCGATTGGCAGGAAGACGATCTCTACCGCCTCGTGCGCGGCACGTATCCTTACCGGAATCTGGAACGTAATCAATTTGAAGCGATTGTCACGATGTTATCCGACGGAATCGCGACGCAGCGCGGGCGGAGCGGGGCGTATCTGCATCGCGATCAGGTGAACGGACGCATCCGCGGGCGCCGCGGTGCGCGCTTGGCGGCCATCACATCCGGTGGCGCTATTCCGGAGACCGCGAACTATAACGTCGTGGCTGAACCCGAAGGCAAAGTGGTGGGGACGCTCGATGAAGATTTTGCCGTCGAGAGCCTGGCGGGCGACGTGTTTCTGCTCGGCACCAACTCCTGGCGCATCAAGCGCGTTGAGCCCGGGCGGGTTCGCGTGGAAGATGCGCATGGGGCGCCGCCCTCCGTTCCCTTTTGGAATGGAGAAGCTCCGGGCCGCACTGTCGAATTGTCTGAGGCAGTCGGCGAGGTCCGTCAGAAAATCGTGGACGATCCGGAGCATGCACTGGCATTTCTCACCGAACAATGCGGGCTGGACGATGCGGGCGCAAAGCAGGCGATCGCTTATGTGCAAGGGGGAGCGCTTTCGCTCAATGCTTTGCCAACCCAGCAAACGGTTGTAGCCGAGCGATTTTTCGATGAAGCGGGCGGAATGCAATTGGTAATCCACGCCCCCTTCGGATCGCGCATCAACCGCGCCTGGGGACTGGCGCTGCGCAAGCGATTCTGCCGCTCCTTCAATTTTGAATTGCAAGCGGCGGCCACCGACAACGGCATAAACATCTCGCTCACCGAGCAGCACGCTTTCCCGCTGGAACTGGTTTTCGAATTTCTGAAGCCGCAGACGGTGGAACATGTGCTGACCATGGCGTTGGTGGATGCTCCGATGTTCGGCGCGCGCTGGCGCTGGAATGCATCGCGAGCGCTCGCGCTTCCCCGTTTCCGGGGTGGCCGCAAAGTTCCGCCGCCGATCCAAAGAATGCGAGCCGAGGATCTGCTGGCTTCCGTATTCCCCGATCAGGTGGCGTGTCCGGAAAATCTAACCGGCGAAATCCGCATTCCAGATCATCCGCTGGTGAATGAGACCATCGACAACTGCCTGCATGAAGCGATGGACATTGAGGGCTTGAAGCGCATCTTGGAGGGCTTCGCATCGGGGCGGATCCGCAAGCTGGCCATCGACACCGCGGAGCCGTCGCTGTTTTCGCATGAAATTTTGAACGCGAATCCGTACGCGTATCTGGATGATGCTCCGTTGGAAGAGAGGCGCGCGCGTGCAGTTCAATTGCGCCGAACTCTGCGGTCCGATTTCGCGAACGGCGCGGGAATCCTGGATTCGGCTGCAATCACAACGGTGTCTGAAGAAGCATGGCCGGAAGTACGTGACGTGGACGAACTGCATGACGCGCTGCTCAGCCTGATCATCATGCCGCCTAAGGCCGAGTGGCTGCCGTATTTCGACGAACTGGTTTCCACCAGGCGCGCGCACGTGCTGGAACGTGGCGGTAAGTTGTTTTGGATTGCCACCGAGCGCCTGCATCTCAAAGAAGACGCGCTGGCCACGGTTCGAGGCTGGATGGATTCGCTGGGCCCCACAACGGCCGTTCTACTTTCGCAAATCTTGGCGGTTCCCCTGGATGAGATCGAGTCTGCACTTTTGAAACTCGAAGCCGAAGGCCAGGTGATGCGCGGGCGTTACTCCCCAGCCCTGGGGGCCGGTGAAGTGGAATGGTGCAATCGGCGGATTCTGGCGCGCATCCATCGTCTGACCCTGGGCCAGCTTCGCCGGGAGATCGAACCCGTTACCGCGGCGCAGTTCCAAAGGTTCCTGCATCGCTGGCAGCACGTAGCCCCAGGCAGCCGGCTGCATGGCGTGGACGGGACGTTGCAGGTGATCAAGCAATTGCAGGGTTATGAAATATCCGCCGCTGCTTGGGAATCGGAAGTTTTGTCGCGCCGCATTGCCCGCTACGAGCCGGATTTCCTGGATCAACTGTGCCTATCAGGCGAAGTCATGTGGGCGCGATTGTCGCCGCATCCGGCGTTCGACGATCCGGAGCCGCGCCGCGTCCGTCCCACCCGCACCGCGCCGATCGCGATCTTTTTGCGCGAGAGCGCGGATTGGCTGGGAGGCGCGCCGCACACTCCTGTTCTGTCCCACGCTGCCGGTGAGGTGCTGACGCAATTGAAAGATCGCGGTGCGTGCTTCTTCAGCGATCTGACGCGCGCAACCGGACGCCTGGCGAGCGAAGTCGAGGACGGACTCTGGGAATTGGTCGCGGCAGGCTTAGTGACGGCTGATGGCTTTGAGAATCTTCGGTCGCTGGTGGATCCGAAGCGCCGGCGCGGAGAAGGGCGGGGCAGGCAAGCGCGTCCGAGACACGCCGCGGGACGCTGGGCCTTGGTGCGGCACGCCGTGAATGCGTTGTCCGATGATGCGCGGGCGATTGCGTTCGCCGATCAGCTGTTGCAGCGTTGGGGTGTGATCTTCCGCGATCTGTTAGCGCGCGAAGCGTTAGCGCCGCCATGGCGCGATTTGCTGGTGGTGTTGCGCAAGAAAGAAGCGCAAGGTGAAATCCGCGGCGGTCGATTTGTCGCAGGCTTCAGCGGCGAACAGTTCGCGCGGCCGGAGGCGATCGATTTGTTGCGTGCAATCCGGCGCACCGATCCGTCGAGCGAGGAAGATCTGAATATTTCGAACGCTGACCCCTTGAACCTTGCCGGGATCATCTTGCCGGGTCCGCGTGTGAGCACCCTTCTGCGCGGCACGCAGCAATTTCAAGCGTCGACGGCCGTTTGACGCATCCGATCCGGGTGCATGTCGGCATGGATAACCCAGATCGGCGGCGTGGGGCAGCGCTACACGCCCCAGCAGTAATCTTCCACCACTTTGTCGACGCTTTCGTCCTGCTCTGTCAGGCGCATCAGTTCCAGGCGGATCGCGTCAACGAGGGCGTGCCAACTGGCTTCGATTACGTTGTCCGAAACTCCTACCGTAGCCCAGCTTCGCTTATGGTCGGACCATTCCACTAACACGCGAACCTTGGCCGCAGTACCTTTTTTCGAATCGAGCACGCGGACTTTGTAGTCCGTCAGGCGGACATCGGCGATCTTCGGATAAACGGAAGACAGGCATTGGCGCAAGCAAAGATCCAGCGCGTTCATCGGACCCTGCCCGTTCGCTGTGGCTGTGTGCACACTGTCCTGGATTTTGAGCGTGACCGTCGCCGTGGTCCCGCCGATCATGCGCGTGGTTACGTCGTAACCGACCACATCGAATAAATTCAATCCGGGACGCAATGCTTCTCGCACCAAAAGTTCGAAAGTTCCTTCGGCGGCCTCGATCTCATAGCCCTGGTGCTCCATCTGTTTGATGCGTTCGAGCAACTGGCGCCGCGCTTCGGCATCCAGGCGATCGCCCAAGCCGTGCTGCTTCAGTTTGTAGAGAACGTTGCCGCGTCCGGAAAGATCGCTCAACAGCACTCTCTGCCGGTTCCCGACGGTTTCCGGTTTCACGTGCTCATAGGTGGAGGAATCCTTAAGCACCGCGCTCACGTGGACTCCGCCCTTGTGCGCGAAGGCGCTGTGGCCGACGTACGGCTGATCGTTCCGCATGGGCAAATTGGCGAGTTCCGCGATGTAACGCGCCACCGTGCTCAGGTTTTGCAAATTCTCACGGCCGATGGTATTGTGGCCGAGCTTCAGCTCGAGATTGGCGATGATCGAAACCAGGTTCGCGTTGCCGCAGCGCTCGCCATAACCGTTGATGCAGCCTTGCACGTGCGTGCATCCGGCTTCCACCGCCGCGATCGCGTTTGCCACCGCCACGTCGGCGTCGTTGTGCGTGTGGATTCCGATCACTCCATCAAAGCGCTTGCGGACTTCCGCGACCACTTCAATGATGCGATGCGTCAGGTTGCCGCCGTTCGTATCGCAGAGGCACAGAACATCCGCGCCGGCTTGTTTTGCGGCTTCGAGCGTACGCAGCGCGAAATCCGGATTTGCATTGAAGCCGTCGAAGAAATGTTCCGCGTCGTAGACCACTTCGCGGCCATTGTCCTTTAGATACTTCACGGTCTCGGAAATCAGCTTCAGATTTTCTTCTTCCTGGATTCCCAACGCCCGGTGCACATGCAGATCCCAGCTCTTGCCGAAGATGGAAATGGTGGGAGTCTCGGCTTCCAGCAGCGCGCGCACATTCGGATCCTGCTCAGTTTTGTTTTTCGAGAAGCGGGTGGAACCGAAGGCCGTCAAGCGGGCGTGCTTGAGCTTGAGACTGCGGGCGCGCTGGAAGAACTCCTTGTCCTTGGGATTGGAATTGGGCCAGCCGCCTTCGATGTAATCGATCCCCAGTTCGTCGAGTTTTTGCGCAATGACAAGTTTGTCATCGAGCGAGAATGAGACGGCTTCGCCCTGCGTCCCGTCCCGGAGAGTGGTGTCGAAGGTTTGGATGCGCATATTGTTTCTGTTAGGCTGTGGCGCACGCACTCTGCGTGCCGTGTTCGCACTCTTGCGAACACATGTGGATAAAATCAGGCCGTCGCCGCTTCTTGCGGAACGCCCGCCTCCTTCCGTTTCTTGAGGAACGGCATCATCTCGCGCAGCTGTTTGCCCACCTTCTCGATTTGCGAATCGCGGGCGGCTTCGCGCATGTGCAGGAACTTGTGGCGTCCCGTTTTGTTCTCGGCGATCCATTCACGGGCGAACTGCCCGGATTGAATCTCCGACAGAATCTTCCTCATCTCATCGCGCGTCTGCTGATTCACGATGCGTGGACCGCGCGTATAATCGCCATACTCCGCCGTATCTGAAACCGAGTAGCGCATGTAGCTG
>DATGIH010000430.1:0-5133 GCA_035295865.1 Bryobacteraceae bacterium | reverse complement strand
TGCGTTGCCGTTACTCCCACTAACTGGGACAACACACTTTGTACTTGTGTAGCGAGGGAGTTCCGTTGCGCCTGGGTTACCGTGCTGCTGGCTCCCTGAGCGCCTAAAGTAAGGGCGTTCTGCAGCAGTTGCACGGCGTTTTGCACCGCAGTGTCCCCAGCCTGCACGGTCGTCTGAACGGATTTCAGATTCTGAATCGTTTGATTTTGGCTGGCGAGGGCCGCCCTGGCCACGAAGATGTCTTCCACTTCCGCTGGTGCGTCCGAGGCCTGGTTCACACGATAGCCGGACGAGAGCTGATTCTCGGCTTTGTTGAGGGCTGTCTGCATGAGATCAACCTGGGTTACGAACTGGTTGTTGGATGCGTTTAATCCCGTAATCATGTGCGCTCCTTACTGGAAACCTGAGTGGCCTCGTTACTGAACCATATTCATCAGTGTTTGGGTCAACTGATCGATCACCGTGACCACTTTGCTAGCGGCCTGATAAGAACTTTGCAACTGAACCAGCCGGATTGCTTCTTCGTCCAGGTTCACGCCAGACGCTTGTTGTTGCAGGCTCTTAGCCTGAGCGACCATTTGTGTCTGTGCCGCGGCACTGGTTGTGGCGTTGCTTACCGCGTTTCCGACTTGCGAGGTCAGTGAACCAAAGTACTGGGTGAAGCCCATTCCGTTAATTTGGCCGCCGGGAGCGGTGTCGAGACCGGCGAGTTGCAAAGCGATGCCGTTAGAAACCACAGGTGGCCCAGGATTGGTAGGCGCGAGCTGGCTGGGCGTCAAAGCTGAGTTTACGCTGATACTCGAAGCCACGCCCGTAGGCGATCCGGGGGTGTAAGTGAACAGCGGAAGTCCCGTTTGATAGGGCGGCGTGGAAGTGGTGGATCCCTGGGCGAGTAAGTTATTTACAGAATCGGCTAAGCCTTGGGCTAAGGTATTTAGGCCGCCCACTTGATTTCCGCCGCCCGCGAGCGAGGGAAGCACGGTATTTACGACGTTCAGCAGTCCGGACAGACTGCCGGAAGTAATCTGGCTGGTGACGTCATTTCCGTTGCTGTCGACGATCGCCTGGTTCGGGGGGCCATTGAGCGAGTTGGTTGCATCGTTCTGGACTTGCAGGGTGTTCAACTGTGTCCCGATGACAAGAGGAGTTTGGCCGCCCAGTAAGACGGTTACCGTTCCGCCAACACCGGATAAAATTTGGACATTCGCCTGGCTGGATAGATCTTCGAGAGCGGCTTCCAAATTCGCCTGAGCGCCAGGATTCGGCCCATTCTGGTGCGCGAGCTGGACATTGTAGGCCTGAACTTGCGCGAGATCGTGGTTAATCTGGCCGACTGTCGATTGCAGATCCTGAATCGTGTTGCCGCGAATGCCCGAAAGCTGAGCGGCAGCCTGCTGAAAAGCCGTTGCAGCTTGTTGCGCCGCGTTGATGACCGCGGTTTGATAGACAGGATTGCTGGGCTGGGTGCTCCATTGCGAGAAGCTTTGGAACAGTTGATTGAGCGCCGACGGGATGGGACTCGAAGACGAGACATCAAACACGTTTTGCAAAGGAGCTAACGACGACTGCAACTGTTGTGCCGCGCCTTGGAGCGAGAGCTGTTGGCGGACGACCGCATCCGCGTATTGGTTGCGGCCATCCTGCGTTTGTTCCACAATGCCGCCCGAGAGATCGCTGCTCAACTGGAAAGGCGTCGATTGAAATATCGGAATTTGTTTGGCGTAACCGGGGCTATTGGCGTTGGTGACGTTGTCTTGCGTGACATCGATGGCGCGCTGGAAGGCTTCCAGGGCGTTCGAGGCCGATCCCAAAGCTGAAAAGAGGCTACCCATGGCGTTTTATCCTTCCACGCTCAATTTTTTCAACAGAACCAGCGGGGCGGCACGGCCTTCGGTGGTGTATCCGGATTGACGAGTGGAAATAGCTTGTAACCATCCCGAGAGGAGTTTGTCGGCTTCCGTCAGGAATTGCGCCAGAACCGCGATTTCCCCTTGCATGGTTTCGAGGATCGACTGGATTTCGACGGACGGCTGAGAACCACGCCTTTTGAAGATGGCAACCGCGCAGCCGAGTTGGATTTCCACTTGCCGGAGCAGCGCCGCGCACTCTTCGGCATTCTGTTCCGAGGGCTGCGCGAGAAGGGTCTTCACTTCGCGCATGTTCGCTCTCGCGGATCGGATGCACTCCCGGGGGTCCCCGGACGTAGTCGGAACTTCCACATCGATTTGCATTTCGGCCGCGCCCAACTTACTCGCCGGACAAATGGGCTGCGATCAGGGAGCGGCTCACCGCAATGGCATCCACCTGATAGTTGCCGCTCTGGTACTGCTGTTGTAGAGCCTGAACGCGCGCCGCACGATCGTCTGCGCCGGCGTTGATTGCTTGTTGCACCAGGCTGCCGGTACCGGAAATGGCGATGGAATCGCTGGAAGAGGTTCGGTTTCCCGAAATGGAACTGGACAGCGAAGTGCCGATGGACTCACGCGCTGCACGAGTGGGATTCAGTTCCATACGGGTCGCGTCCGGCGTATCTGAAGTTTTGATTTTCATCTCGCTCTCAATTCCGCCTTGCCTGTATCGATTGTTCTGGGCGCATGTTTAACCTTTTTTGGGGAGCTCTTCGATTGGCTCCTGCGCCGAGGAGCCTTCGTAGGTCCGCATCACGATTGTGTGAACTTTAACCAGCAGGTCCACTTGACCGCGCGGGATGCGAAGAACTTCGGAAATTCTTTCGGCCGGCTGCCCCAGGCGGTGCATCTTCAAGACTTTTCCGCGGATGGTACTGCTGAGCGGTCCGGCGCTCGCTTCTCCATTATTCTGCTGCCGGTCGTCCTTTTCGAGCGATGCGATCCGGTTGGTTAGCTCCTTGATCAGGTTTGAATTGCGCGCCGCCTCCATTTCTAGCGTGGCTTCGCGGGCTTTCATGCGGGCGTTCTGGTTGCGGACGCGCTGGTTGATACCGAAAAATAGCGCGAGCAGCAGGATGGTATTGGCGGCCAGCAATCCATAAGGCAACAGCGCTACGAAGGTTTGCATTACTTTAGCCTTTCCGAAAGACCCAGCAAATCTAAAGGCTTTTCCTGGTCGGCGGATGGCCCGGCGGATGCGATACGCGTGATCCGCACGCCGTAGTTTCCACTGACCACGACGATTTCGCCTTGCGCGATCAGCCGATCGTTCACGATGATGTCTACGGGGTCGTTGGGGGAGCAATCCAGTTCGACGACCGAACCTCCGGCCAGCTTGGCGATATCTTTCAGTGGAAGTTGGGTGCGGCCCATGAGGACGCGAATCGGCAGCTTTACGCCCATCAGCAATGGGGCTGCCGGAGATCCGGCGGGTCGCGCGTTGGTTTCGGCGGGAATGCCCTCCGCTGAATTGGCGGCGGTTTGGTCGACTTGTTCGTCCGATTTGCTCATCAGAGAATCCCTCGCGTACTCGGCCATTTCTTACTCACGTAGGCGCGGAGCCTTAGTACCGCTTGCGACTTGAGCTGGCACACGCGCGTGGTATGGATGCCGAGGATTTCGCCAATTTCCTGGAGGTTTTGTTCTTCCTTGAAGTACAGCGTGAGGATGGTGCGCTCGAGGCGCGGCATTCGGGTTACCGCATCCGCCACCAGATTTTCCAACTCGGCACGCTCCAGAATTTTTCCTGGCTGGTCTTCTTCAGCGTCGGCGACGTAGCGCAGCAACTTGCTTTCGGAGAATCCGTCGGTGACTTCGTCCAGGCTGCCCAGGCTTACGGCGCGGACATCTGAAAGCGCCTCGTGATATTCGGCGAGCGACAGATTCATCTCAGCGGCAATTTCTTCTTCGGTGGGCACGCGCTGCAGACGCTGCTCGGCGGATTGGATGGCCGATTCAATATTCTTCAGGTGCTTCCGCTTGTGCGCCGGGATTCCATCTAAGCCGCGAATGCTGTCAAGGATGGCGCCGCGAATCCGATGTTCGGCGAAGGTCTTGAGCTTGACGTTGTATTTCGGGTCGTAGCTGTCAACGGCGTGGATGAGACCAATCACGCCGCTCGAAATGAGATCCTCCAGATTTACTGCGCCGCCCAGCTTTTCGTGGATACGCATGGCGATCCAGCGGACGTTGGCCAGATGGTCGAGGATGAGACGCTCGCGCTCGGCCGAATCCAAAGTGGGAACGGGTGCATAAAACGCAGAATTGGCGAGGACGTTGGATGCCATTAGGCCGCTGAAATCGCCTCCACGCGTTCATTGATCACGACGCCCTGTAAGAGTGCCGTAGGGGTCGCTACTTCGATATCTTCAGGGACTGCTTGGCCACGCGTGAGGAAAGAGAGCGGGCGATTGGCTTGGAGAGCGACCGAGAGAAGGGATCCGTTGGATTCCGTTTCATCCAGCTTGGTGAAAAGCAGATAGTCCGGATTGAGTTCTTCATACCGCCGTACATAACGAAGCAAGGCAGCCGGATTCATGGAAGCCGGCAGGACCAGGTGGATTTCTTTGTTCTTGAGCTCGGCGAGAACCAGCGCCATGTCGTGCGCCCATTGCCAATCCGCGTGTCCGTAGCCAGGGGTATCGATGAGCAGGACATGCTTGCTGCGAAATTCATCAATGGCTTCCATGAACTGGGAAGCGCTGCTCGCGGCGGTGAATCCGGCGCCCATGATCGACGCAAGGCTTCGGAGCTTTTCGTGCGCGGCGACGCCGTGGATATCGAGCGAAAGGATGCGGACAGACAGACGCTTGGCCAGGCATTCCTGAATCGCGAGTTTCGCGAGTGTGGTGGTTTTGCCGCCGCCGGGAGGTCCGACGAAGATCACCGCGCGGCTGAGATCCGAGCCGGATGGCGTGAACTCTGGCGCAAACTGCAGTTTCTTCGCGATATTGTCCGTGACGATTTTTTGGAAACTCGCAACGCTGGCCTGAGGCCGGTTCGCGGGTGATTGCGACTGCCATGTACTGAAAGCTTCTTCGGTGAGTTGGCGCGCTAATCTGTCTTCCCAACCCGCTGTTAGCAATTGTTCGAAGAGCTGAGTGAGTTCGGGACGCGCGAATCCGTCGGCGCTGGTAGCACGCAACTTTAGCAGGCGCTTAATTCCGTCCAATTGGTCGCGCAGCAGAGTGAGCTCGGCGTTGATATCGTCGGATCCAGTTGGCGC
>DATGIH010000429.1:0-15027 GCA_035295865.1 Bryobacteraceae bacterium | reverse complement strand
CGGACGGCAAGCCCATTGAAATTGTGGGTGTGGCGGAAGATGGCAAGTACGTGTCGCTCACCGAGAATCACAGTCCCGCCTATTGGGTGCCGATCGAAATGTGGCATAGCGCCAACGCATCGGTGATTGCGCGCACGCCGTTGAACGGCGCGCAAGCGGTCCAACTCCTGCGGAACGCGGTGCGCGAGATGGATCCGACCGTCGCACTGTATTCGGTGGGAACCATGACGCAACAGCTCGACATCCCGCTCTTCCCTGCCCGCATGGCAGCATCGGCGCTGGGCGCTTTCGGATTGCTCGCCCTGATTTTGGCAGCGACCGGAATTTATGGCGTCATGGCCTACGCGGTTTCTCGGCGCACGCGGGAAATCGGAATCCGTATGGCGATTGGCGCGACTCAGGCCCAGGTGCTCGGTCTGATCGGACGCCGCGCGCTGGTTCTGATCGGCGCGGGAACTTTGTTAGGACTGGGACTTGCCTTCGTGGTGGCGCGCCTTCTGGGGCAGATTCTCTATGGTGTCGAGCCGACCGATCCGGTGACGTACGCCACAGTGTTCGGAATGATTCTCGCGATTACAGTAGTGGCCTGCGGCGTTCCGGCGATGCGGGCGATCCGCATTAATCCGGTGACTGCTCTGCGGCAGGAGTGAACCGCACTTAGTTGCCGCAGATGAACGCCGATGCAAAAGGATAACTATCCCCGTTCATCCGCGGAAAAAATGCGTTAACTCAATCCATGGCCGAACGGGAACAGCGTCTTGTATCCGGGATCGCTGCGCTCGAAGCTCGTCGAATCGCCGCGCGGCCAGGTGAATGATAACTTTCCCTTCGGTTTGAAATCGCCAAATAGAACGTCGGCAACGCCGTCGCCCTCCGTCCCGGGAAGCCATGCCGCGACGATCACGTCCGCTTTATCCAGAATGGCGTCGATGACTAGCGGCCGGCCGGAAATAATCACGGCAACTACGGGAATGCCGGAGCTCTTCAGGCGATCCACCACGGCGACATCTTCCTGGGCCAGATGCAGATCCGTGCGATCGCCATTCATTTCCGCATACGGCGTCTCGCCAATCACCGCAATTCCGACTTTCGCGCCCTCGGCTCCCGCGCCATCCAGCGAATAACTCACCTCGGCGCCGCGCGCCACTTTGCGAATGCCGTCCAGGATCGTAGTGCCGCCTTTGGTGTTGTTGCCGCTCTTGCCTTGCCAGAAGATGGTCCAGCCACCGCACTGGTTACCCATGTCGTGCGCGCATTTTCCGGATACATGAATCTTGCCGGATTTGGCGATCGGGAACGCCGATTTTTCGCTTTTCAGCAGCACCAGCGTTTCGCGCACCGCCTCACGCGCCACCTTGCGCCGCTCCGGCGATCCGAAGCTCTTTTGCAGACTGCGATCGGCCAGGAATTTTCCATTCGGCTTCATTAACCCCATCGCGAACTTCACGCGCAGAATGCGCAGCACCGCGTCATCGATGCGAGACATCGGAACCGTGCCTGCCTTGACCAATTCACGTAGGGTGTTATAGAAATCCGCATATCGTTCCGGAACCATGGCCATATCCATGCCGGCGTTGATGGAAGTCGCGATCTGCTGCTTGCGAGTTCCCGGGATTTCGTCGAGCGCGTTGTAATCGGAAATCAAAAAGCCCTCGAATCCCAGCTCGTCTTTCAAGATCTCCGTCAGCAGCCGGTGACTCGCCGAACAGCGCACGCCGTTCCAGGTGTTGTAAGACGGCATAATCGTTCCAACACCCGCAGCGATCGCCGTGATGTAGCCAGGTAAATGGATCTTGCGCAGTGTTGCTTCATCGACGCGCGTGTCGCCTTGATCCAGCGGCCATAGTTTCCCGCCCGGACCTTTTAGTTGGCCCGAGCCAAAAGTAGTTCCACCATCACCGATGTAGTGCTTCGCACAGGCCAGAACGGAGAACGGATCGTCCAGCGACTTGCCTTGCAATCCGCGCGTGGCGGCGGCACCCAGCGGTTTCACTACTTCCGGATTCTCGCTGAATCCTTCGTACGTGCGCCCCCATCGGATATCCTGCGGCGCTGCGACGCAGGGCGCAAAGACCCAGTTCATTCCGGTAGCTTTCACTTCTTCGGCGGTGATGCGGGCGATCTGTTCCACCAGCGCGGCATTCCGCGTGCATCCCAGGCCGATGTTATGCGGAAAAACTACTGCGCCGATCACGTTATTGTGACCGTGCACCGCATCTACGCCGTAAACCAACGGAATCCGGCGCTTGGTTTCCATGGCGCGCGCTTGAAAATGATCGTACGTCTCGGTCCAGGAGTTGAGATCGTTGCCGGTCTTCGGATCGGAATCGCCACCGCTCAAGACGGATCCAAGATGATACTTCTCGACGTCATCCACGTTCGAGATGTACGCCATGTCACCCTGCGTCATCTGGCCGATCTTTTCGTCGACGGAAAGATCCGCAAGCAGGCGGCGCGCTTCGGGATCGAACTTCGAAAGTCGCTTCGTTTCGTTAGCCGCTCGGGCAACGCTTAGCCCGGCGGCGGCGCCTACAGAAACGGCGATAAACTGACGGCGGGATTGCATCGGCAATGCTCCTTGATGATCTGTTGGGAAAGCTCGACTTCAGCATAGACCATTGCAGGAGCTGGAAAAGTAGGGCGGACCCCCCAGATCCACAGCCGACGCCGCCGTACCGGCTACTGGTGGGACCGAATGTGTCCGCCGCCTTGCTCCACTTTATAATCCGCGGGCACTTGGAACAGCGACGCGTCCGGTTCGGCACGGCTCACGTTGGTCAGCTTGTACGTGGAAACGCCGGTCCGTGGATCGTTGGTCGTGCTCATCACCGTAGTTTGAAGATCCGGCGAATACCAAACTTCCGTGACAATCTGGAGCTGATGCTCGTTGCCGATCTGTCCGGCAGCAATCGTGCGCGTAAAACGCTTGCCCGTTACCGTCAGCCCTTCCATGTTTTGCGTACCAAGATCTTCCGTTTTGACTTCCGCGGCCGAACGGCTGTGCTCCACTCTCTGATGCACCGAGTTCGGACCCTCGGCATTCTCGCCGATCCTGAAGTTTCTGGGCTGCGACACGCGCGCGATCTTGCTCGCCGGATCGAGCACGTAGCTGGAGCCGCCTACGGGATCGTGAATAAAGATGGCTTTGGGCGCCTCAGTGGCGCCCGTCAGCGCGCCGACCGACTCTTCGCGCCGCACGCGGCCTGCGCTATCGCGAGCAATGGAAGAATTGGTGGAGCGCTGAATGTGGCTGCCATCCGCCAGCGTCTGCGTGAATTGGGAAACGGCCTGCGCGGTGTAAGGCGAACCCGTTACCGTCTTCTGCATTCCCATGCGGGCATGCATGTACTCGAAATCGCCCCCATGATGCGGCGGACCCGGTGGTTGAGCCACCGCGAGACTGCCCCCCAGGGCGCCGAGCGCTAGAGTGAACCGCAACTGAAGCATGTTTGATCTCCTTCTAATAAATAGCTACTCGACAAAACGAACTCCGCGCGCCATGCCATCCTGACCGAGCAACATGTCTGCCTCGACCAGATCCGCCGCGCCTTCCTCGCTCACGGGCAACCCCATCAAGCGCAGCGACGCCATCGGCAACTGCACGCGAACGATGGTCGCGCTTTCGAGCGGCGGCAATTCCTCGGAATCGGGCAACGGATAGAAATCGAGTGCAGCGTCATCGGCCTGCGGGGAAACCTGAGCCGCCGGCGCATGCTGCAGAAGCGCCGGACGAATCACCGTCAACGCCAGAGCTGCCGCAATGGCGGCCGTTCCCACACCAAGCAGCACATTGCGGCGGCGCGCCTGCGCTCGCTTGCGGAACTCGCCCACCAGCCGCGCTTCCAACTCGGCCGGCGCGTCCCGCGGACCCTCCGCCGCCAACTCCCGCAATCCTTGCAAAAGTTTTTGATCGGTTTCGTTCATACTGCACACCTCTCATCCGCACGCATCTTCTCGCTGAGCAGCGCCCGCGCGCGATGCAAACGCGACCGGACGGTCCCAATCGCGCAATCCAGCGCATTCGCCGCTTCGGCATAGTCCAGCTCGTGCAAATCGCATAAGACCACCACTTCGCGATACGTGGGCGGCAGCGCGAGCACGGCCTTCCGCAGCGATTCCATCCGTTCGTTACGCGTCAGCTCGGCTAGAGTGTCTGGGCCATCCGCCGCGACATCTGCGTATTCGCTTTCCGGATCGTCCAAGGTCGTGAGATACGGCCGCTCCTGGTCGAGCTTTCGCAAAACGAAGTTGCGAGCGATTCCGTAAAGGTACGCGGCCACCGATCCCCGTGCGGAATCGTACTTCGACCCCGATTTCATCACCACCATGAAGACGTCCTGCGTCACTTCTTCGGCAATTTCCACCTGCCCACTCATTTGCAGCGCGAATCGGTAGACCGGTCCCTGGTGCCGGCGATAAAAGGCTACGAACGCGCTTTCGTCACCGCGCGAAATCTGCCGCAGGAGCTGCTGATCGCCGTCAATCGACATAGGGCCGATGTTTAATATTCAGGCCGGGAGGAGGAAAAGTTCCAATTTCTATTCTCGCAGGGTGACCAAAGTGGCTCCCCAACCTCCCGCTTCGAGCGGTGCGTCGCTAAAACTCAATACAAACGGGGTTTTGGCCAGGATCGAACGGACGATTTCCCTTTGCACGCCGATCCCGCGGCCGTGTATGATCCGCAGCGCTCGAAAACCCGCCCGGTGCGCTTCTTCCAGATACGCTTCCACGATCGGCTTGACATCGCGCGCCGGAACCGTATGCAGATCAAATACATCCGTGATCGGAATGCGGACCGGTTCGTCGTCCATACTAAACTAGCTGCTAGCCTAGCATTGTGATCCAAAGCTCCGGCGTGACCCCACTTGCCGAATATCAGTCGCGTCTCGGAGACCGCCGCGCTGCAGCCGCGCGCGAACAAAAGCTGTTTCGTACCATCGGCAACGCGCGGTTAGCGGTCGGAATCATCGGCGTCGGCCTGGCTTTCTTCGTTTTCGGCGACGTGCTGATCTCCTTTTGGTGGCTGATCCTCCCGCTGGTTCTGTTTGTGGTTTTAGTGGTGGTCCACGCGCGCGTGGTAGAAAGTCTCGAGCGCGCGAATCGCTCGGTCCTCTATTATGAACGCGGCTTAGACCGCCTGGAAAACCGCTGGCGCGGCAAGGGCGAGACGGGCGACCGTTTCCGGAACCCCGCCCATATCTATGAAGAAGACTTGGACCTCTTCGGCAAGAGTTCGCTCTTTGAGCTGATTTCTACGGCCCGTACCCGCGCTGGGGAAGCCGCGTTGGCTGCCTGGCTGCTTGCTCCTGCCACGCGCGACGAGGCGCTGGCGCGGCAACAAGCCGTGCAAGAACTGCGGCCCAATCTGGATATTCGGGAAGAGTTGGCGGTTTTGGGCGAAGCCGTACGATCCGATATGGATTCCGAAGCTGTCGCGCGCTGGGGCGAAGCGCCGGAGGTTCGATTTCCCGCGGGAGCCCCCGTCATCGCGCTCGTTTTAGGCGCTGCCGTCGCGATCACGTTCGCTTTGTACATGGCCGAAATTATCAACCGCACGCCATTTTTGGTGTCGTTGTTCATCGAACTCGGCTATGCGTTTTTCCTGGGATCGCGCACGCTGCAAGTGGCCGCGGCGGTGAATTCTCCATCGCACGATTTAGCTTTGCTCGGTAAATTGCTCGCGCGGCTGGAGAACGAACCATTCCAATCGCCGCTGTTACAACGCATGCAGACCCAGTTGAAATCAAGCGGACTGGTGGCGTCCGAGGAGATCGGCCGCTTGCGGCGGCACGTCGCCCGCATGGATTGGCAACGCAACATGTTCTTCACGCCGATCGCCATGGCCATTCTTTGGAGCGCGCAGGTGGCGATGGCGATCGAGCGCTGGCGAAAACGATCCGGGCCGCACATCCGCTCTTGGATTTCGGGTGTCGGCGAATTCGAAGCGCTTTTCGCGCTCGCCGGATATAGCTACGAGCATCCGCACAACACCTTCCCCGAACTCAACGACGTCCAAGACGGTTGGTTTGAGGCGAAGGGACTCTGCCATCCGCTACTTCCCGAATCGCAAGCCGTTGCCAATGATCTCAGGATCGGCGGCGGCCTCCGGCTGCTAATCGTGAGCGGATCGAACATGTCCGGCAAAAGCACGCTGCTGCGATCGGTAGGACTGAATACGGTGCTCGCGTGGGCCGGCGCGCCAGTCTGCGCCAAACATCTGGCCATTTCACCGCTCAAGCTGGGTGCGTCGATTCGAGTGCAGGATTCGCTCGAAGACGGCAAATCGCGTTTCTATGCCGAGATCACACGGCTGCAAGCGATCGTAAAGCTGACATCCAGCCCAGGAACCGCTTTGTTTTTGATTGACGAGCTCCTGAGCGGGACCAATTCGCACGACCGGCGCATCGGAGCAAGCGCGATTGTGCGGTCACTGATCGATCGCGGCGCCATCGGAATCATCACCACGCACGATCTCGCTCTATCGCATATCGCCGAAGATGTTCCGGGCCGGGCACTGAACGTGCATTTCGCGGATACGTTCGAAGACGGCCGCTTGCACTTCGACTACCGGCTGTCTCCCGGCGTGGTGGAACGCAGCAACGCGCTCGACTTGATGCGGTCAGTTGGATTGGAAGTTTAGAACTAAGCTACCGGCCGGTGCACCCAGCGATCCACGGCCTTCTGCAGCTTCTCCAACCCGACCGGCTTGCTGATGTAATCGTCCATGCCGGCGGCGAGACACCGCTCGCGATCGCCTTCCATCGCATTCGCCGTGAGCGCGCAGATCGGAGTGTGGTTTCCAACCTCCCGGCTGCGCACGATTGCGGTGGCTTCGAAACCATCCATTTCCGGCATTTGGCAGTCCATCAGAACCAGATCGTATTTGCGCTTCTCGAGCGCTTGCACGGCCTCCCGCCCGTTCACTACAGCGTCGGCCGGTACTCCCAGCTTTTCCAGAAGCCGCAGCGTAATGCGCTGGTTGATTTCGTTGTCCTCCGCCAGCAGGATTCTAAGGTGACTGGCCACCGGAACCGGCTTTTGCACCGGACGCGCTGGAGCTGAGGCAGGTAACTTCTGAGCAACAGGCCGGACCGGTGGCTTGGGTAGCACGGCAGGCTTGGCGGGAGTCCGCAACTGTTCCGGCTCGGCTTTCCCGAAACTGGCGGTAAACCAAAACCGGCTGCCGTGTCCGGGTTCGCTCGACACACCGATCTCACCGCCGAGCAACTCCACCAGTTGCTTCGAAATCGCGAGACCCACACCCGTTCCGCCATGCCGCCGCGTGCTGGATCCATCCACTTGCGTGAAACTCTCGAACAAACGATGCTGCTGATCGATGGTCATTCCGATCCCCGTGTCGTGCACGGTGAAGCGAAACTGAATCACGTTGGTGGCTTCGTTCAACAGTTCTGCGTGGATTCCGATTTCGCCACTGTCGGTAAATTTCAGGGCATTGCCCAGCAGATTGCGCAAAACTTGCCTCAATCTCCCGGGATCTCCCACCACCACACGCGGCAGGTCCGGCGGAAAGTTGGAGACAAACGCCAGTCCTTTCATGCGAGCTTCGAGCGCCACCATGGACGCAACCTCGGCGAGCGTAGCGCCCAGTTGAAACGGAACCCGGTCCAGCCGCAGTTTTCCGGCTTCCATCTTGGATAGATCCAGAATGTCGTTGATCAGCGCCAACAGCGCGTCGGCCGAACTCTTGATCGATTCGGCGAACTCCTGCTGCTCGCTGGTGAGCTTGGTGCCGAGCAGGAAATCCGTCATACCCAAAACGCCGTTCATGGGTGTCCGGATCTCGTGGCTCATGTTCGCCAGGAACCGGCTCCGAAGCTGCGTAGCTTCACGCGCCGTGGCCAACGCCGCTTCCAGCTCTTCGTTCTTCTTTTCCAGTTCCTGCGCGTAACCGGTCAACTTCAGCTCAACGTTCTTCCGTGCCGTGATGTTGCGCACAATGGCGATCCAGTGATCCCAGCTCAACGGCAGCAGCCGGGTTTCGTACACCTGCTCGCCCTGTTTTCCGTCGACTTTGAACTCGATTAATTCGAGCACGCCGGTTTTCCGCACTTTATCCTGCGCCTCGCCGAACAGCGCCGCCACACCGTCCGGAAGCAGGTCGCGCAAATTGTGTTCCGCGAATTTGTCGGGTGAAAGAAACGGATCGGAGTTTTGGCCGCCTTTGCAATCCAGCACATTTCCCTCGCGGTCGATGCGAAGAAACAGATCCGGAAACGCTTGGAACAGCGCGCGCAGCTCGGCCGCCGTTTCATACGCCTCGTCCTCGCTCTTTTTGCGCTCGGTGACATCCAGCGATGCCAGCCGCAGGCCTACCATCATGCGGTGCTGATTCTCCAGCTTGTGCTCGTGAATCTCTACCGTCACTTCCGCTCCATCCGGACGCAAGTATTGATGCTGGTAGGGCAGCAATGCGGTCTGTCCGGAAAGTCTGCGTTCCATCTGATCGCGGTAGCGCTCTCGTTCCGAGGGTGGCAGCAAATCCCAACAATACTCCCCGATCATTTCGCGCTGCGCTAATTTTCGCAATTCGCATTCGCGCCGGTTGACGCGCCGCACAATTCCCTTGAGATCGATTTCAAGATACCCGATCGGAGCCGTTTCGAAAAGATCGTCGTTAGCTGATTCATCCCAGATTGTCTGGTTGGTTCCATCTTCGACGCGCTCGACGCGGCGCTTCCGCCGCACATAGCTCGTGACAAGAGCTAAGCCGATGAAGCACAACAGCCAGATCATGGGAGGTACGTCGGCCACGCTCAATCGCTCCAGTGAATAGACACCAATAGTCCTGCCACGAGTTGATCGGCATAGTCCGTTAAATCCTTTAGATATACGACCTTGTAGGGCAAGGGGGAAGTCTTGCCAGAGGAGAGGTCCGCTACTACCCGCCGATTAGGTTAATCGACCCGATGCCGCCGCGAATATCCAGCCGAATGGTAGTTTTCGAGTGCCCGTACGCGTCATTCACGTAGCGGTCGTCACGCTTTTCGAGACCCTTGGCATTGACGCCGCCGATGCCGCCCTTGGCGTCCGCAATAATCCCGACGCCCGATGGAAGGTAGATGGTGGCCTCGCCGACGCCGCCGTGGACGCTCACGTTGTAGTCATTCTTTGGCGTACCGCGCAAGTCGATCCGCAGCTCTCCGACGCCCATGTGGACATCCAGACTTCGGAGGGTAAGGCTGCCGACGTCCAGTCGTCCATTCCCGGCGCCGAAGTTGACTTCGAGATCCATTGGCTTATCGTCGTTGAGGCGAATATCCCAGCGATAATCCCCATTGCCGAGATGGGTGCCATGCGAGGGTTGTTCGATGGTGAGATGTCCCCGAAAACCGGCGGAATCGTACCGGACTTCGGGCCGCAATCGGGAGCGATTGTAGCGGAACTGGCCTTCCATCAGCTTCGATGCGCCACCTTGGACGTTGAGCTCGCCGGCGCCCATCTTCAGGTCCACATTAACCATTTCGGACTTGTCCAGCTCGATGGACTGCGCGTCGGTACGCGGCGGACCACCGCTGTCAATCTCAACGCAACCCGTTAAACTCAAAAGGCTTACAGCAGCGGCTGCAGCCAACGTTCCCCTCGTCATTCGCAGCATTTGATCCCCACCTTCGCAAGGAATACGACAAGTTCTATGCCAGATGTTCCACCATTTTGGGGGGACAGGACACACCTTAAGGTCTAGGCCCTAGTACACCCAACGCCGAACTCCCATCACGATTATATTCTTCCCTTAGTACATTCCAATGCCAAAACCCAACTGGTAAACTGGGGCATCCTGATGGACAGGAACCATCGGTAAACTGCCGATAGTAAAGTTATATATGGTTTGTAGATTCTGCCGCAAGAAGATCGGTCCTCTGCGAAAGCTGAAGGATCCACACTTCTGCTGCGACGATCATCGCACTAAATTCAGCTCCCGCTCAGCGCGCGCTCTGCGCGAAGCCGAGGATCTGTACGGGTTCGACGAGTCTCGGCTGCCCACCTGGCGTGCGATCACACAAGCCAAGCGGGAGGAAAAAACCAGTTCCAAAGGCTTGTCCACCACGGTTTTTGCAGGGTTGGCGGTGGTATTTGTGCTGCTCGCCGTGTCCCAACTGCCAATGGGCGCGCCGAAAGTGAAATCGATATCTCCGTTGCCGGACGCGAATCCGCATCAGGGAACAAGCGGATTTGGGCAGTTTATGTCCGGCCTGCTGCAAAGCAAAGGCTCCGGTACGTTACGGGAAGATTTCCACTCGGGCGTTGCGAATTGGGAAGGCTTTAAGTCCGTCGCCTCCGATTGGTCGATGGACAAAGGCGAGGTGCGGCCCACTTCGCTGCGCGTGTGGAAGCCATCCACCGCGATGTCCAACTACGAAATGGAATTCATGGGGCAGATTGAACGCAAAAGCATCGATTGGGCATTTCGCGCCTCGGATGTGAAGAACTATTACGCCACCAAGCTCATCATCACAAAACCCGGCCCTCTCCCCAATGCCGGCTTGGTTCGTTTCGTGGTTCTGGATGGGCGTGAGCGCGAGCGCGTGGAACTGCCCCTGCCCCTCACGTTGGAACGGGGTGTGGACTATCGAGTCCGGGTCAGCGTGAGGGGCGGGCGATTCCTGACCTCGGTAAACGGCCAGTTAGTCAGCTCCTGGATGGATAACCGGCTCAGCCGGGGCGGCGTCGGATTCTTTTCCGAGGACGGCGAATCGGCGCTGCTGAAATGGGTGAGCGTTTCCGAGCGAGACAGCTTCCTGGGCCGGATCGTATCGCATTTTTCGCTGATTACGTTCCCCACTGCAGTTGCGGCGATGCCGTAATCCGGCAGCCTGCCGTGCTACTCTCGAAGATTCAGAAGCACTTTCATGCGTAGCTGTCGGATTCTGCTGGCTTTCTGCGGCTCCCTTGCCTCGCTCGTTGCTTCCAATCCTGCCGCTCAGAAAGCCTTCAAGGAAGGTCTGCGCGCCGAAGCCGCCGGGCAGTGGAAGGAAGCGGAAAAGGCGTTTACCCTGGCGATCCAACAGGACGGCGCCGACGGCAATTTCTACGAGCATCGCGCCAAGGTACGGCTGCGCTCGGGCGCGGCGCAACACGCGCTCGATGATTCCACCCAAGCCATCCGGTTGCTGCCGGACAGTGCGGAAACGTACCAGACACGCGGCGATGTGTACAGCGCGTTGAAAGATGTTCGTAAGGCGCTCGCCGATTATGACCACGCCATTGCGCTGAAGCTCGATACGCCGGCAATTTATAACAGCCGCGCAGCCGCGCACGCGAGCTTGGGTGAAACCGAGGAGGCGCTGGCCGACTACACGCAAGGAATCAAGCTGCGCCTGGATGATCCCGTCCCGATCGAAGCGCGCGGCAATGTGTACGCGCGCGCCGGCCGGTATCGCGACGCGATCGAAGATTACGACCAGAGCATTCGTTTGAAGGCGGACTACGCGGACGCCTATCTCGATCGCGGTTTCGCCTGGGGACAGCTCAGCGACTTTCCTCGCGCGATTCAGGATTTCACCACGGTGCTGCAACTCCGTCCCCAGGACCCCAAAGCTTTCGCGCTACGCGGCGCAGCCTATCTGCACTCGGCCGACTACGAAAAAGCCATCGCGGATTTCAGCGAGGCGACCAAGCTTACGCCCAACGATCCGTACCCGTATCTCGCGCGCGCCACTGCTTTCGTGAAGACGAACCGGCTGGCCGAAGCACTCAACGATCGCGAAGAGGCGGTCCGCGTGGCGCCGAACATGGCGGAAGCATACCTGGCGCGAGGCGGATCCTATCACCTCCTCGGATTGCACGAAAAAGGCCTGGCCGACCGCACCAAGGCGCTTGAGTTGAAGCCCAACATGCCGGAAATTTGGTACGCGCGTGGCAGCGCTTATTTTTTGTTGGGCGACTACGCGAAAGCACGCACCGATCTCCAACAAGCGGTAAAGCTGCGGCCGGAGTATGCCGAGGCATCCGATGTGCTCAAGAAAGCGGAAGCGAAACTGGCTGAGGTCACGCCAGCCGCTCCGGCGGCGGAAACCACACCGGCCGTAGAATCGAAACCCGTGGAAGTCAAGGCGCCCGAGCCCACGCCCGAAATCAAGACCGCGCCGGCGTCGCCGCCCGTGGAAACCCCGCCCCAGCCACAGCCTAAACCTCAGGCCGTGCCGCGAACCAAGCCGCAGCCGGCTGCCGGGGCATCCGCCTACCATCACGATCTGCAAGGCCGCGCCCTCACTTCGGCCGGAAAATACGACGAAGCGCTGGCGGAATTAAACGAGGCGATCCGGCTGGACCCTGGCATGGCACGCGCCTATAATGCTCGGGGTTTCGTCTACCTGCTGAAACGCGACTTCGAACATGCACTGGCCGACTTCGATGAAGCCCTTCGGTTGGATCCGAAGTATGCGAACGCACAGCAGAATCGTGCACTGGCCGTGAAGGGCATCGAGAACAGGAATCGCGTCCGGAAGCCAGTTACTAACTGATTTACTAAGCCCGCCGCGCGGAGATACCGGCCGTCTTCCGCGGCAACTTCTCCACCGCATCTTCCGCGATGCCGAAATTATCCATGAGCAGCGATCCCGGATTTCCTCCGAGCCATGCCGAAAGCGAGATCTCCTCGTAGACCCCGCTATTGAACAAAATCAGAATTCGCGTCGCTTGATCGCCGATTTGTTCTACGTAGTGTCCATAGCCCTGCTTGATGAACGCCACCTGGCCTGGTTTGAATTCCTCGGTTCTTACCCGGCCATGCGACCCGAAAATCGTAACTCGCGCGCCGCCACTTACGTAATACTGCCACTCATCGGCGTGTGGATGCCAATGCATTTCCCGCATCGCGCCGGGCTTTAAATCCATGCGTACGGCGGTCATCGTGGTCTGAATGGGAAACTCGCGCGACGACACGATCCGTTCTTCCCCTCCCTCCAGGACTCGCGGCGCCATCTTATCCAGACGGAATTTGTGTTGCGACTGGCTGGGCTGCAACTCCCCATTGCGAAACGCCTCTACCGGCGTAGCGGGAATCTTTCCCGGACCAATATAGACTTCTTTCTTCGGGAACTGAGCGAAGGCCGACTCCGGCAGTCCGAGATTCCGGCTCAAGATGTGCGGCGCCGTATGCGCGATCCAATCGGTAATACTGAACGTTCCAAATTCCGAGAAATGGCCGCTATCAAAGCCCAGGAGAAAATGGCACTCTCCGGGGCCCAACCCTTGCAGCGCGTGCCCGTGTCCGCGTGGAAAATACCACGTGTCGCCGGTTTCGAATTCGGAAACTTCGGCTTGTCCATTAGGAGCGATTACGGTAGCGCGGCAGCGGCCTTCGAGCACATATGCCCACTCGGCCGCGAGTGCGTGCCAATGCAGCTCGCGGATCGCGCCCGGTTGCAACCGCATGGAAACTCCAGCGATGCTTTGCGACACAGGAAACTCCGCCACCGTGGCTTCCTTCGCCGAACCTGCCGGACCCACCCATCCCCGCTGATTTTCAATATCGAACTTGAAGTTCTCCAGTTGCTCTGGACGGGTCTCTTCAGCAGGCGCCGCTTTGACCTCACGGGCAATGAGCGCCGTCGCGGCCAGCCCGGCAGACACGCTGGATAAAGCGTCGAACAGTTTGCGCCGGTGGAAAGCGTTCGTTGTGTCTTCCATGTAAGGATTTTGGCACGAAATGGGGCGCCGCTCTTTGTCACGCTTACTAACGAATGTTAAACCTTTTTCGTAGGGTGCTTTCTTCTTTGACAGTGTTGGATGGGCATGCTAACATTCCTGTTTCGAAGCGTGATTTTGCTGGAACGAGAGCGAGTTCGTTTTTCTCAAAACCTAGCGAGTTCCTGATCGATATCCCCTCCGATCAAACTCCTGGTTGCCGCTCAGGGGCACGTTACCCTCGCTTGCGTCCCGCACGTAACGGTGACATCGCTCACCGCTGAAATAACGGAAGACCGAACCCAAATGTGAAGGAGATATGTATTGTCTCGGTCCAAATTGGGTATCCGATCCACTCGAACGGATACGTTAAACACTCTGTCCCTGGATGAGCCTCAGGTCGTCCGGGCGGCCTCCCAGAGCGGTGGCCTTAAGTCCCTCCTTGGAGAGCGCCGCCTGAGTCAAGTGCTGGATCGAATCGAAGCGCAGCCCGCTTGCTCGGTGAGTGAGCTCGCCGTTGAAGTTCATCTCAGCCCGGCGCACTTGCAACGTCTGTTCAAGCAGAAGACTGGCCGGAATTTGAGCGATCTGATCGGAGAACAGCGGCTGCGTAAAGCCGCTCACTTGCTTTCCACCAGCAACCTGCCGATCAAAGAAATTGCTCACGCGGTGGGTTATGAACATCATTCCAGTTTCGTACGCGCCTTCCAGCGTGAGTTCGAACAGCCGCCAAAATATTATCGACAGCAGAACTACCGTGTACGATCGGATAGCTTTGCAGTCGACGAAAAGGCGGCCGCCGATTGAGTGATCCGCCTTATAAGTATTGTGCGCCGTACCTATAGTACTTCGCATCGCGAATGGCTAAGTAATGTTGGAAATTGTGGGGTTGTCCCGATGAGAATACGGTGATATTCTCACTCCGTTGCCTAGTACGGCTAGTAAGTTCCGCGTCCTGCGTGCTGGGCAATCGAGGGTTCCAACCCTCTGTCAGTAGCAACGCCCTCTTCTGTTTCGAGTAGAACTGAGTCGTAACGGGCCCACCTTCACTTAGTAACTGTGTGGTCGCTTTAGCTCGCGAACATACTAACGGATAAGTTACTGCTCGACGTGTGTCGATTCGTGTCACTTACTTCCGGTAACTAGGACCGGTGTGTCCACGCGGAGAAGAAAGTCAAATCACATACCAGGAGTGTATTCCGTCATGGCATTATTCAACGTGTTGTCGATTTCAATCCTTGGGATTTCTTCCAGCACAATTCTCTTAAACGCCCAGGTGGATCCGGGCGTTCGTCCGGGGCCGCCCGGGGCGGGTGGAACCATCGCGGGAATGTCGGGAGGCGAGCAGGATTTTTTCTCGAATCACGGCATCCCCCAGTT
>DATGIH010000428.1:0-9571 GCA_035295865.1 Bryobacteraceae bacterium | reverse complement strand
GGAAGCGACGGCTTTGCGGATGGCCTTGCCGAAAATCGGGAACAGCGCATCGGCCAGCATACGGGGGTTCGACTGAACCGAAAGCTGGAGCGCTTCTTCGAGCAGCGGCTGGAGCGCGCGCCGCAGTTTCGGATCGGAGCGCAGCCGGACAGCGTCGGCCAGCACACTGGCGACATCTTCGGCACGCCTCGCTGGATTGTCCAGCCGCTGCCGCATGGTTTCCCAAGCTTCGCGGTCGGGACCCAGCAGAATCGCGCGCAGCTCCGCTAACGGCGGATCGTCCGAAGGAGGGCGCTTGGCTGCACCGTCGGTGGGCATGGTTCCCAAAAACTAATCGCCGCCGTTCACCTTGAACTGGTCGGTGAGGCGTAGCGAAACTTCTGAAAACAAGCTGGCCAGCGCGGCGCGATCGGTTTTTTGATGCTGCAACTCCTGCGATCGGCGTTCCAGCAACGCGATCAACTCCTCGCCCTTGGCGCGGATGGCATCGGTCAATTCTTTCGATTGCTGCAGCAGATCGTTGCGGATTTCGCGCTTGTCGTGAGCCTCTTGGTTTTCAAACTCGCCGATCTTTTTGTAAATCGAAGATGACTGATTGTTCAGCTCCGTGGACAGCCGCGAATGGTTTTCGGCGCGCTCGTCCCGCTCCGTGTTGAGCCGGGCATCGAGAGCGGCCAATTCTTTGTGAACATACGCCTCCAGCGCTTCCAGATGCCTGCGCGTTGCATCGCGGATATCTTGCGATTCTTTCCGCAACGATTCTTCGAGCCGCGCAAAGCGTTGCTCGTAGTCGCGCATGTTCGATCCGAAGATGATGTCCCGGATCTTGTCGATATTTCCGCTGCCGGTATCGTGGGGAGCGGGTTCCGCATGCGATTCATGCGCCGGCTCACCATAACCCGGGTGGATCATTTGTGGCGGAATGTTTTGATTCCCTTCCATGCTGTCATTCGAGTAGCTGGGGTTCATCGGGTTATCTCCCTTTTGGTGCGCTCAAGTCTGTTCCGTTAAAGATACTTGATCAGGATTACTTCATTTCCTTTCGCGCTGTAAATCAGTTCGTCGGCGAAACTCTGCGTTAAGAGCAATCCGAAACCGCCGGGCCGCGTTCCGGTTTGTTCGCGGACTTCGACATGGTGCATCGGGTCGTCCGGCGTATTGGCCACCGCCGCATGCGACAGGTTTTCCATGGAAAAGCCTTCGCCTGGATCGCGGATGTAATAGACAATGGAGCGCGCGGTCCGGATGTAGTTGATCGCGACGAGTTTCTGAGGATCCAAATGTCCGCCATGTTCAATGGCGTTCATCAGCAGTTCGCGGAACGCGATGGCGATCTGTTCCCGTTCGTCCGGGTTGAGATCGCTCGGAAGCTCACGAATGAATTGCGTAAGCCGTTCCACCGTATCCAGCTTGCAGCGGACTTCGAGCGAGATCCAGTTGGGTTTATCGGAAACCACCTTGATGTCGTCCTGGCCGACCTTTGTGGACAGCGCGCTCAGCAGCGTTGCGGCCAGCGTTTCGCGGTCGAACGGCTTCGCGATGTATGCCGTAGCCTGATGCCTCAGGGATTCCAAAATGTGCGCGGAGGTGTTTTTGACCGTCATCACGACGATGTGCGCGTCCGGATAGCGCTGCCGCATGTGTCCGAGCAGGGTAAGCCCATCCATGCCCGGCATCAGGATGTCGGAAAGCACCAGATCGTAGCTGCGTTTTTCAAGACGCGCCAACGCTTGGTCGCCGTTCGCTGCGCGGTCCAGTTCCCAGCCTTTGCCTGCGAGCATGGCGGCGATGAGCTCGTGCATCGACGGGTCGTCATCGACAACCAGCAGCGTTCGAGAAGAAGAGGGCATGGAGTACATAGATAGAATACATAAAACCAACGTGGGACAAGCCTCTGGCCTGCCCGTGTCCACTTGTATCTCGATCCACAATTCAGTTTTGATATACTCGTGCGAGATTCACCACTACTTATGTCGGAGTTTCGTTTAGGGGATGTAATCGACGATCACTGCATCAAGTGCCGCCGGATTACGAACCATTCCATCGTTTCCATCGTCACCGCCAAGCCCGCCAAGGTGCGCTGCCGGACTTGCTATCACGACCACGATTACCGCCATGAAGAGGCGCCGCCCTCGAAAAAAGATCTGAAGAAGGCGGAGTTGTTTAAGGAAGTTCTGGCAAATGCCGTTCCGGATTCGGTGACCGACGGCGATGTACCCGATGCGGATTCGCCGCCTGTCGAGGAGGAGGCGGAAGCTTCCGCAAAGCCCAAGAAGGCGAAAGCGCGCGGCAAGAAAGCTTGAACGCCTGGAATCCCGCGCAGTACGAAGGCGGCCACTCGTACGTCTGGCAGTTCGGCGGCGATCTTTTGGAACTGCTTCGTCCGCGTCAGGGGGAGCGCATTCTCGATCTCGGCTGCGGCACCGGACAATTGACCGCGGAGATCGCTGCGCGTGGTGCGGACGTGGTGGGTCTCGACAGTTCGCCCGAAATGCTGGGGCAAGCTCGCCAAAATTATCCGAAGCTCAAGTTTGTCCTGGCCGACGCCACGAAGTTTCACTTCGATGAACCATTCGATGCCGTGTTCTCGAACGCCGCGTTGCATTGGGTGAAAGATGCCGAAGCGTCTGTGAAGTGCATCGCGGCCGCACTTCGTCCAGGTGGGCGATTCGTCGCCGAATTCGGCGGCAAGGGCAATATCAAGGAAATCCTTGCGGCGTTTCGTTTTGTCTTCGGCCCTGCCGCCGAAGAGCGCCGGCCTTGGGTGTTCCGAGGAATCGGCGAATACGCGTCGCTGCTCGAAAAATCCGGCTTCGACGTTCAGCAAGCAAGCCTATTTGATCGGCCGACTCCGGTAGAAGGCGAACGGGGCCTGGAAGATTGGCTCGAAATGTTTTGCGGGAATTACTTCAAGCATCTAAGCGCGAGCGAAGCCAAGCAAAAGCTGCATGAAGTGGTGGAATTCCTGCGTCCAAAACTCTACCGCGATGGCGCGTGGTTGTTGGACTATCGCAGGCTGCGAATCATGGCCGTGTTAACCAACGAGAAACAGGGTTTTTAACCGCGGCGCATCTCGTCATTCAGATCCTTCAAAACCCGATCCCGATCCCCGGCGGTCAAATCTCTTTCCAAGCGGCGCAGCGCGACGCCCACGATATCGCGGTGGTGCAATTTGGATCCGATGCCTTCCGCTTCGCTCATCCGGAGCCAAAGCTCGTGCAGACGGTCGACATCCTCGGGCCAGAGACGCGGAGGATGGGGGCCAAGGTTGACGTACATGGACGGTCGGTCCGTGCTGATGACTTCGAGCGAAAACGCGTGGCGAGGCTCCGGCAAACTTTCCCAGGCCAAGCCGATGCGCCGCGCCAATTCCTCGGACGTCATACGCGCCGATACGCCGGTGACCAGCCGAGACACTTTTAGCTTGGCGGCCGATTGCACCATGGCGTCGAAAGGATTCACGGCCGGAACTTCTAACAGCTCCACCGGCTTTCCTTCCTTCTCCGCCATCTCCACCACGTGCGTGAACAGTTCTCGCTCGTAGTCACTGAAGATCTGATCGTCGGAAAGATCGTATTCGCCCGCGCCCGTGGAAATAGTCCGGACCGTCATCACCACAATGTCGTGCCGCCGCAAATTGGTTTTCTGCAGCACGGTCCGCAGGTGTTCCATGTTGTGATAATCGCGAACCGCTACCAGAATGCAACCCGGACGCGCATGCAGCGTGGACGTGACCTGCGGCTGATGTTCGAGGTTGAACTCTTCGAACGGTTTCTTGTCCTCGTGTTTCTGTGCGCGATTCCGGGCATTGATGCGTTCGGATATCGTAAAGATCATGAACACAGCGAGCGTGAAACCGACGCCGTACTTCGTGGCGTACTCTTTCGAGAAGAGATTCGCGACCGCAACAAAGCCGAGGATCGCAGTGGTAACGCCGAGCCCGATGGGAATTTCCACCTTGCCCAGCTTCACGTTGAAAGGAAATTTGTATTCCTGGTCGTGCCGCTGGTATCGCAGCGCCAGAACGCCGAGCGATTTGAGAAAGAAACTCCATACGACGCCGAAGGCGTACGCTTCACCCAAGAGATAAACATCGCCGCGGCTGCCGATGATCGTTGCAAGCTGCAGCAGCGCGATGGTGTTGACCATCCGATGCGTGGTTCCAAATTTCTTATGCGGCTTGCGGAACCAATCCAGCAGAACGCCATCTTCGGCCACGCGATTCAGTACGCCGTTCGCGCCGATGATGGAAGTGTTGACGGCGCCGGACAGAATCAGAACACCCACGATCACAACAAAGATATGAAACGCTAGCTTCAACAGTTCCGGACCCGCCAGCTGCATCGCTAAGCCGCCGAGCAGGTTATCCGCGTACAGATTGCGAATGTCTTCCGGGCTGATGATCATGCCGGCGAACACGGTGATGACGCCGGTGCAAATCACCGCATACCAGCAGACAATGTTGGCCGTAATCCGAAGGTTCTTCATCTTCGGATAGGCGATTTCGCGATAGACCTGGGCGAGCGTTTCGAATCCGCTCATCGAAAGTAGCGAGTGGCCGAAAGCAATGATCATCGCCACGATCGGAATGCTCGGCCAAATGGTGCCTTTGAACCAGCCAAGCGCGGTAGGTCCGAATTGCAGATTACGGGGCAGCGGTGCGGGAGGAAAATGAATGTTGCCCCGCAGCAGAATGGTGATGGGACACCAGATCAGCAGCGCGACCACCATAATGGTGGTGATCTGCATGATCCGCAGGGCCTTGCCGCTGGATTCGTGGATCCCCTTGATGTTCTCCCACCAGAAGTAGATCGTAACCAGCGCCGCGAAGAACGCAGCGAAGTAATTCACATTAAAGGGAAATGACTGGCCGAGCATCTTCGCGATCTCGTCCAGCAGATGCCCCAGATAGGCTCCCGCGCTGACTACGCTGATGGGTCCGGTCAGTATGTAGTCGAAGATAAGCGACGAAACCGACAGCCGCGCGATGAACGGACCCATACTGTCCTTCACCACGATGTACACGCCGCCGCGTACAAACATGCTGCAGCTTTCCATGTACACGCTTCGCACGGCGAAGCTGAACAGCATCACAGCCAGCACGAACCAGGGTGCCGCAGGACCAACTGCAACCACGGCAATGCCGCCGGCGTAGAAGGCGGACGACGCGAGATCGGAAAGAACGATGGAAGCGCCGCGCCAGAAACTGATGAAGGACAACGCTACAGTGGTCGCCACCACGACTTTCGCGTTGGTCGTGGTGGGTTTGCTAACTTCCGATGCCATCAGCGGGATGAATCCCCAAGCTCCAGTCTACTCGTGCCACCTTTCTATCCTACGATGATCAGATGGGTCTCAGCACGGCCATCCAGATTTCCGCGAAGCTGCGCGAGCACGGTTTCGAGGCCTGGCTGGTGGGCGGATGCGTGCGCGACCTGGTGCTAGGGCGTGAACCGAAGGATTACGACATCGCCACCGACGCTCGTCCGGATCAGCTACTGCAACTTTTTCCGCGCGCGCAACTGGTCGGCGCGCAGTTCGGTGTGGTGCTGGTGGATGGTGTGGAAGTGGCCACGTTTCGCAGCGATCATTCCTATCAGGATGGCCGGCATCCGGGCGAAGTGACGTTCGAAAAGGATCCGAAGCATGATGTTCTGCGCCGCGATTTCACCATCAATGCGCTGCTGATGGATCCCGCGAACATGCAGGCCGGCGTGATCGACTATGTCGGCGGTCTCGCCGATCTCGAAACCGGAATCATTCGCGCCATCGGCGATCCTGAGCAGCGCTTTGAGGAAGATCACCTGCGGATGCTGCGCGCCATTCGCTTCGCCGCTCGCTTCGCTTTCGAAATCGAACCGCGGACGATGGCCGCCATTCAAAAGCTGCATGCACGGGTTCTTCGGATTTCTCCGGAGCGCGTACGCGACGAACTGGTACGCATTCTGACCGAAGGCGCGCCGCGTCGAGGATTTGAGCTGCTGGACGCATCCGGACTGCTTGCCGACATTCTCCCCGAAGTCGCGGCGATGCAAGGCGTCGAGCAGCCGCCGGAGTTTCATCCGGAAGGCGACGTGTGGACGCATACATTGATCATGCTCGAAGGTTTGCGCAATCCCTCGCCGACACTGGCGTTGGGAGTGCTGCTGCATGATGTTGGGAAGCCCGGCACTTTTCGAGTGGCCGATCGGATTCGGTTCGACGGCCACGTGGAACAGGGCGAGCGGATTGCGCGCGACATTCTTACGCGGCTGCGATTTTCAAACGCGGATATCGATCAGGTGATCGCGCTGATCGCGAATCACATGCGATTCTCGCACGTGAAGGAAATGCGCGACAGTAAACTGAAGCGCATGCTGCGCATGGACCGCTTTGAAGAGCACCTGGAGCTGCATCGGCTGGATTGCTCCTCCAGCCACGGTCACCTGGACAATTACGATTTCGCCAAAGCGAAGTTCGAGGAATCGCCCCCGGAAGTGCTGCGTCCGCCGCGATTGCTTTCGGGCGACGATCTGAAAGCGGCCGGCTATCGGCCGGGTCCAGCGTTTTCGCAAATGCTCGAGGCGGTGGAAGACGCGCAGCTCGATGGGAAGATTCACAGCAAAGAAGAGGCATTGGAGCTTGTCCAATCCACGTTTGGATTACCCTAGAGGTATGCAAGCCACTCTGGTTCCTGTCGAGGAATACCTGAGGACCAACTACGATCCCGACTGCGAATACGTAGACGGGGAGATCGTGGAGAGGAACTTGGGAGAAAAACCGCACAGCAGAATTCAGAGCCGAGTAGCACAGTGTCTTGGCGATCGCGCCGAACAGCTCGGCATGGAAGTGTTGACCGAGCAGCGCGTCCAAGTAAGCAAAAGGCGCTACAGGATTCCCGATGTTACCGTTCTGGTGAAGTCCGACGAGCGAATCGTCACCTCGCCTCCTTTTATCTGCATCGAAATCCTCTCCAAAGACGACACGATGCAGTACATGCAGGAAAAGATCGACGATTACCTGGACTTCGGCGTCCCGTACGTGTGGATCATCAATCCAAAAAACAAGAAAGCCTACGCATTCACGCGCGCGGGCATGACAGAGGTTGCTTACGGAGCGCTCGAAACAAAAGATCCCGCCATCAGCTTGCCGCTCTCCGCACTTTTTGAGTAACACCCGCTTGCTCTGCTAAACTTTCACCGTGCCCGCGACAGCAACCAAGCAGGCCTATTCGCGCGACGAAGTGCGCCGGTTGCTGGACATCTCACCCAATCTGTTGCGCAGTTGGGAAAAGCAGAAGTTCATCCACTCCACCGGTTCCTTCAGTTTTTCGGATTTGCTTGCGCTCCGCACGCTCATGGAGCTGCGGGAAAGCAAGATTGCTCCCGCGCAAATCCGCAAAGCGCTGGACGCGCTGCGCCGCCGGATGAACGACGCCTCGAATCCGCTCACCGAGCTCAAGATCTACACGCAGGGCAAGAAGATCCAGGTGCTGTTTCAAGGCCAGCGCATGGAGCCGATCTCCGGACAACTGCTGCTCGATTTCGACGTGGCCGAGATCAAGAAGCTTTTGTCGTTCCCGCAGAAGGCGGACAAGCCGCAGGGCGCGGGCGAAAAGCATAAATCGCGCCGCGAAGCCGAGCATTGGTTTGAAAAAGGGCTGGAACTGGAGCAGACCGGCGCCCCAATGCAGCAGATCGTGGAGGCGTATCAAAAAGCTGCGGAGATCGACCGCACATCCGCGGGCGCCCTGGTAAATCTCGGTACCGTGTATTTCAACGCGCGGAATTGGCGCGAGGCGGAACGCTATTACCGCAAGGCGCTCGAAGTGGATTCCGAATATGCGCTCGCGCACTTTAACTTGGGCAACCTTTTCGATGAGCGAGGCAATCGGTCGGAGGCGCTATCGCATTATCTGGCCGCGCTGCGGATTCATCCCAGCTACGCCGATGCTCATTACAACGTCGCGCTGCTGTACCAATCCATCGGGCAGCCCTTGAACGCCGTGCGGCATTGGAAATTGTATTTGAAACTCGATCCGAACAGCTCCTGGGCCACCATCGCGCGGCGGGAATTGGGCAAATTAAAAGACGCCACCATCGTGCGCGGTCCGCACGATCATTAATCGATATAATTAAAGAGAAACCCGCGCCTGGAAAGGTTCCTTGTGTCTCGGAAAATTCTTCTTTTTTGTGCATCCGCATGTCTTTACGCTGCCACCCCCAGCGCTCCGGAATTGACTTGGTTCAAAACCATCGGAGGTTCCGGTTCCACTGGTGTTGTTTCGGTCGCGAGTGACCGGCAGGGAAATCTTTATCTCGCTGGTACAACCTCGGCGCTCGATTTCCCCGTAATGAACGCCGCTCAACCGCATCCTGGCGGATCGCCTCTCACCCGAATTACGCTAAGCTCGGGCGCGATTCAGCGGGTCTATTCGCCGGCTTTGACCCAGGTGACGAGCGTGACGGTGGATCCCAAGAATCCCCAAGTTTTATACGCGGGTTCTAATGCCGGATTGACGCGCAGCACAAATGGCGGCGCGACCTGGACACCGCTCAAGGGCTTTCCTTCGGTTTCCAACTTCAATTCCTTAGTTATAGATCCGTCGAACAGCAAGATTCTGTATGCGGGCACGCAACCGCTGGGCGTGTTGAAGAGCACCGATAGCGGCGTCACCTGGACGGCGATGAACAACGGCATTCCAACGACTTCTGAGAACGGCGCGCCGCAATGGGACGCGTATCGTTTCTGGATCGATCCTCAATCGCCCAACCTGTTGTTCGTCCAAGCTCCGAGCCTTTTGCTGCGTAGCGCCAATGGTGGCGCAAGCTGGACGGTCGCACCCCTTCCCGACTTCCTCAACGGGCAATTGTCCGCCGATCCGTTCGCAAGCAGCACCATTTACGGCCCGGGCGCCAGCGCGTTTTATAAGAGCGAGGACGCCGGCCAAACCTGGACCACGCTTTCGGTGCTGCCGGATAAGTCGGTGCCGATTTCGATCTCCCCCGATCCCAAGCACCAGGGAACACTGTACGCCGGATCCAATACCGGTTTGTTCGAAAGCACAGACGGCGGACAAACCTGGACGCTGAAAGTTCCGGGGAACGCGGCGCAAATCGCGGTGGGTCCAAACAACGAACTGTTTGCAAACGTTGCCGGTCTCGGAGTCCTTGCAAGTTCGGACGGATTCGCAACCTACAAAGTCTTGGCTCCCTCAACCAGTTCCCAGCAGCTTGAGCCTGTGGAATCCTTCCTTTTCGTTGCCGGACAGCCGAGCAGCGACGTGTTTGTCACCAAGCTAGATAAGAATGGGAACATCGTTTACTCCACTTACTTTGGCGGGTCGGGCGAAGATACAACAGTCGCGATGGCCCTCGGCACCGATGGCAGCGTTTACGTCACGGGCACTACTTCTTCCCCGGATTTTCCCGTGACCGGCGGCACCTATGCCTCGAGCGGCGCCAATTTCGTATTTAAGCTGAACCCCGATGGCTCGAAAGCGTGGTCCACTTACTTCACAGACAATAATTCAAAACCGTACGCAATCACGGTGGACGCGGCCGGCAGTGCGTATATCGTGGGCCAAACGTCC
>DATGIH010000427.1:0-6258 GCA_035295865.1 Bryobacteraceae bacterium | reverse complement strand
GAATACGCACAGAGTGACGAGAACGAGCAGGCAGCGATGCATCCGGTCATTATCGCTGATCTTTACCTCGGCCGTGTTGCTGTTAGGGCAAGGCGAGGAAGCTCAGGTACGCGCGGTGGTTCAGAAATACGTGGACGCGCGCGACCACATGGATGCGAAGGCGATTGAGGCGGTGTTCACAGCCGACGCCGATCAATTGGTCTCCACCGGCGAGTGGCGCAAAGGGCGCGATGAAGTGGTGAAGGGAACGATGGCCAGTTCGCAAAGCTCGTCGGGAAAACGGACGATCACGGTGGTTTCAGTTCGGTTCCCCGCGCGGGGTGTCGCGATCGCGGACGGGCGGTATGAAATTGCCGCCAGCACCGGCAGCGCGGCGCGATCCATGTGGACGTCGCTGATTCTGACGCGCGGCTCGGATGGCTGGCGCATCGCTGCGATCCGCAATATGCTGCCCGCGCCCGCGAAATAGATCGCGTTACACTTTCTTATGCGCCGCGCAGCTCTACTTTTTCTCGCCGTCGTTGCCTGTTTTGCCGAGGATTCCCAACCCAAAGACGTGGACATGCAGTGGGGCGTGAAGATTCCGCTGCGCGACGGAGTGCATTTGAATGCCACGGTCTATCAGCCGCACGGCCAGCAGGAACCGCTTCCAGTTATCTTCACGTTCACTCCCTACATCGGCGATAGTTATCTGGATCGCGCGACTTACTTCAGCCGGAACGGATATGTTTATGCGTTAGTAGACGTACGCGGGCGCGGCAACTCCGAAGGCCGTTTCGAACCGTTCGTCAATGAAGGCCGCGACGGTTATGACGCGGTGGAATGGTTCGCGAAACAGCCCTGGTGTAACGGCAAAGTGGCGATGTGGGGTGGTTCCTACGCGGGCTTCGATCAATGGTCGACGCTGAAGGAGTTTCCACCTCACCTGGCCACCATTGTTCCTGCCGCAGCCGCGCATCCGGCGGTGGATTTCCCGTTTTATCGCGGCATCTATACTTCGTACATCATTCAGTGGCTCACTTACACCAGCGGCGTAACCGGCAACAGCAATGCCTTTAACAACGCCGATTTCTGGAGGAGTAAGTTCACTGAGTTATTCCTGAACCATCGGCCGTTTCGGGAGCTGGATCGAGTGGTGGGCAACACCAGCACCGTCTTTGGCAAGTGGTTGGACCATCCGACGCTCGACGGCTATTGGAAAGCGATGGCGCCCACGACGGAGGATTATCGGAAGCTTGCGATTCCCATCCTGACCGTTACCGGCCACTACGATGACGATCAGATCGGCGCGATGACTTACTATCACCGCCACATGCAATACGGAACGGATGCAGCCAAAGCGAATCATTATCTGATCATCGGTCCCTGGGATCACGCCGGAACGCGCACGCCGAGGAAAGAGGTCGCCGGACTGACGTTCGGCGATGCCAGCATGCTCGACCTGAACCAACTTCACAAGCAATGGTACGACTGGACGATGAAAGGCGGGCCGAAGCCGGCCTTTCTAAAAGATCGAGTGGCTTATTACATTCCAGGTCCGGAGACTTGGAAATATGTAAACAGCCTGGAAGCGTTGGCGCCGCAGGTCCGCAAGCTGTATTTGAATTCGCATGGAGGCCGCGCAAACAGCGTCTTCGAATCGGGGCAGTTGACGGATCAAGCTCCAGGTACCGGTGAGCCGGATCGTTATGTCTACGATCCCCTGGATGTGCGCCCGGCGGAGCTCCAGCAGCGAAATATCCCGAACGTGCTTACCGATCAAACAGCCGTACTCAATCTGTTCGGCAACGGGGTGGTGTATCATTCGGAGGCTTTTTCCAGCGACACAGAGATCACCGGCAATGTAAAGCTGACGGCGTGGATAGCCATGGATGTTCCGGACACGGATTTCGCGGTTGAGTTGGACGAAATCAAGGCGGACGGCACGAGCGTGGCGCTGGCTTCCGACAGCATGCGCGCCCGTTATCGCGAATCGTTGGAAAGTCCAAAGCTGGTGACGCCCGGCGAAATCATTCGCTATGAATTCCAGGGTTTCCCGTTCTTCTCGAGGATGATTGCAAAAGGCAGCCGGCTGCGTCTGGTCCTGAGTTGTCCTAACTCGATTCAGTTGGAGAAGAACTACAACAGCGGCAAATCGGTGGCCGACGAATCCGCGAAGGATGCGCGCACAGCACACGTGACGCTTTACCACGACGCGCAGCACGCGAGTTACTTGGAGATCCCAGTGATCCGGTAGCGCACGCACTCGTGCGTGCCGCGTTCACACTCGTGTGAACGCTTAAGAATGTGTTCGCAGTAGCACGTTGAAAACGTGCGCCACGCTGTACAGTAGAGATTTGTGGCGAAGGACGACGCAGAAATTCTTACGATAGACGGCCGGCAAGTGCGGGTCACGCATCCGGACAAGCCGTATTTCAGCAAACAAGTAAAGCTCTCGAAGCTCGACATTGTCCGCTACTACTTGTCGATCGCGCCGGGTGCGCTGCAAGGGATTGAAGACCGGCCCATCGTGCTGAAGCGCTTCGTGAATGGCGCGGAGGGCGAGGCGTTTTATCAAAAACGCGCACCGTCGGATCGCCCGGAATGGCTGCGTAGCGTGACGCTCTCTTTTCCATCCGGACGAACCGCGGAAGAAATCGTGGTGGACGATGACCCAGGCCTCGCTTGGATCGTAAATCTGGGATGCCTCGAATTGCATCCGCATCCGGTACGGGCGGGTGATTTGGATCATCCGGACGAATTACGCGTGGATCTGGATCCGGGTCCGGGCGTAGGTTGGGGCGATGTGCGCAAAGTAGCGCTGGAAGTGAAGGCGCTGCTTGAAGAAGTGGGACTGCGCGGTTGGCCGAAGACCAGTGGATCGCGCGGGATGCACATCCTGGTGCGGATCGAGCAGCGCTGGGGATTTCAGGACGTGCGAAAGGCGGCGATTGCGTTGTCACGCGCGGTGGAGCGGCGAGCGCCGTCCATCGCCAGTTCGAAATGGTGGAAGGAGGAGCGCCACGGCGTGTTTCTGGATTACAACCAGAACGCGAAGGATCGAACCACTTGTTCGGCTTACTCGGTGAGACCGTTGCCCGACGCGCGCGTCTCCACGCCGCTGCGTTGGGAAGAAGTGAACGATTGCGATCCGGCGGATTTTACCGTGCTCACCGTTCCCGGGCGGTTTAAGCAGGTCGGGGATCCGCACGCAGAGATGAATAAGGCGGCCGGATCACTCGAGAAGCTTCTCGAACTGGCGGCTGCGGATGAGAAGGCAGGCTTAGGCGACGCGCCATGGCCGCCGCACTTTCGCAAGATGGAAGGCGAAGGGCCGCGCGTCACGCCGTCGCGGGCCAAGATGCCGCTGCTCATCATTGCTCACTCACCGGACAAGGATGCGGCGCTGGCTGGGCTCGAACGGTGGAAGAAGAAGCATCCGAAAGTCGCGGAATTGCTGGCAGTCGACGATGTGCTGGTGGACTCGATGCGCGGCCGCTCCTCCACTTGGACACGCGTTCGCGTGAACCTGCGGCATGTTCCCGAAAAGCTGCGGCCTGCGCAGGAGACTCCGGATCCGGATGACGATCCGACGCGCGAGTGGCGCGAGCACTTTAGAAAAAAGCGAAAGACTTAGTGCGTGTAGATGGTGGTGGTGGGATTGTAGTTCCGCCAGTCGAACCAGTAGTCCTTGATGAAGTAAACGGATTCCAGGCACGTGCCTTTGGCTTTGCCTTCCGTCGCGCAACCTTGGAAATTCCACTTGCTGCCGGTGGCGGCGTCCATCAGAAAGAACGAGCCGTTTTCGACGTTGCGGAAAAAATCGTCGCGCGTTCGGAAGGCCCGCACGGATTGATTATCGGGACCGACGACCAAGATGATGGGTTCCGCGCCGACGTGGTCCTTGACCAGTTTTTCGCGAAGCACGGCTTGATAGGGAAATGCACGCGCGGCGCCGAAGGCCTGGATGCCGAGCATGATATCGCGCTGGCCGATTCCGGCCAGGGGGAAATTCAGAACCGTGCGAGCCTTGGCCATCTTCACATCCCAATCCTTGGGCGAATACTCGGAGGCGTAAGCGGTCCTGTCCTTTAAGACGGCGCCACGCGGCTGTTCTTTTTTCCAAAGCGCGAAGCTCAGCTCATCGGACGGGATCAACTTCAGCGCACGGCCGGCGAGGGGTCCGGAAACGGCCGCTCCGTTGATCTGCTGCCAATAGGTTCCGGTTTCTTCATCGCGCATGAGGAAATTCTGGTTGTTGATTCCCGCCAGATGGAAATGGAACTGGATTCCGTCTATCTCACGACTTAACACCAGACCGGTGTGACAGAGCGTTCAATAGGTCGCTACGATGGGCTGCCCGCCCACCGTGTCGTTCACGATGTGATGATAGGAAACGATCCGAATGGGATAGGCGCGCGCTTCGCCGCCGAGATTTACGGCCATCACCATTTCGCCACCGTCGAGTTTGGAATCTTTCGCTGCTTCGAAGCCGGGCGGTCCCATCGGCTTGAACATGATTTCGAAAATGTTGATATGCGAAACGTAGGTGAATGCGAAAACCAGCAGAACCGCGAACGCGGCGGCGATTTTCCGAAGCATTTTCGGCTGGGCGCGCCAGTAGAGGATTCCGGCCAGCAAGGCTGTGACAGCGCAGAACATTTCGACGCCCGGACGCAGATGCATCACCCAGAGCGCTATAGCAAGCTCGGTCCGGCCCTGGTGTCGAAAAGGTCGAATGACGTAGAACGGATATGCGAGAAAGGCGAGCGAGATCGCAAGTGCGATCAGAAGCGTGATGAGATACTTTCGCTTCACTCTATTTGCCGGCAGAGTCCGCGATTTTCTCGATCACCAGGGCGTTCGATCCGCCGCGCGTATAAACTTTTCCGGTAATGGTGACGCGCTTGCCGGCGTAAGGCAGCAGCCGCTCATTTTGTCCTTCGGCGGGAACTTTGTCCGAGATCGGCCAGAAAATGGACCCATCATTTTGCAGAATCACGAGCTGCGATCCCTTGCGGGCGCAGGCCAGCGCGCAGTCGCGGCTGATGGGTTTGGTCAGGCCTTGCGTGAAGGCGCAAGCGGAATCGAGGACCCAGCCGGTGACGGTTTTCTCGGGCGCGTCGGCCGCGAAAGCGGCAAAGCCCGTGAGCGAAAGAATAGCAGCGAGTTTTTTCATAGATCCCTTGAGGTTCTTGTTAGTTTAGCCGAGGCGCGACGGGGGAACAATAGTGGGAATGTGTTAGGGGCTCGGGACTGGGGGCTCGGGACTCGGGGAGAACGCGGCCACCAGTTTTCCGTGCGTGACCGAGAGTTCTTCTGGTAGGACTCTGGTTTCCGATATCGATGTTATGAAGCTGGTGTCTCCGTACCAGCGTGGGAGGACGTGCAGGTGAATATGATTGGCGATTCCGGCGCCGGCGCTTTCGCCTAGATTCATGCCCAGGTTGAAGCCATCGGGTTTGTAGATGGCGGCTAAGTGATGTTGCGCCTGTTGCGCGAGCAGGATCATTTCCTGCAATGTCTCGGCGGGGGCGGCGTCGAGCGATCCGATGTGCTCGTAAGGAACCACCATCAAATGGCCGGTGGTATAAGGATACAGATTCAGCACAACGAAATTGAGCTTGCCGCGAAACACGATGAGTTCATGCGTGCGGCAAAAAACGCAGCCGGTTTCCGGAGGATGTTTTTGGACGTACTGGTAGCGCCACGGACTCCACAGGTAGTCCATACCCGAATCGCTCAATGAGCAGCGGGCGGTTCGGTTGCCGCAGGCGGCGCAGCGGCTGGTTCTCCAGCGGAGTTGTTCACCAGATCCTTCAGTTCCTTGCTGGGCTTGAAGTAGGGAATGCGCTTGGAGGGCACTTCCACGCGCGTGCCGGTTTTCGGATTACGGCCGACGCGCGGCTGCCGTTGGCGTGTGCGGAAGCTGCCAAATCCACGGATCTCGATTTTGTCTCCTCCCCGCAGAGAACGAACGATGCTGTCGAAGATGGCTTCTACAATCACTTCGGAATCTTTGCGGGTCATTTCCACGACCCGGGAGACTTCCTCGATTAACTCGGCCTTCGTCATTGTGTGCTGTATCTCCCTTGAAAGTCCGTCATTAACGGCTTTCTGTTTTTACTCGAATGTTCATTACTTCCTCGATGGTCATGGTAGCCGCGGCGGCGTGACGCTGGTAGTCCTCCAACCTGGTTCGCTCCTCATCGTCGGTGAGCGCGCGAACGCTGAGGCCGATCTTTTTCTCGGCCTCGTTGAGCCGCACGATCTTGAAAT
>DATGIH010000426.1:0-3240 GCA_035295865.1 Bryobacteraceae bacterium | reverse complement strand
CGGGCTGGTTCACAGCCATGTCGACGGCTTCCTGCACAGCATTCGGGAGCGCCAGGACGTCCAAGTGGCCGGAGTATTTGAGCCGGATCGCACCGTCCAGCTGAAGTACGCAAAGCAGTATCATCTCGCGGATTCGGTGTTCTATGTGGATCTGGCGGCGATGCTCGACTCGGTCAAACCGGAAGCCGTGGCAACATTCACGAGCACGTTCGATCATCCGGCAGTGGTGGAGGCCTGCGCGCAGCGTCACATCCCGGTGATGATGGAGAAGCCACTGGCAGTGAGCATGGATCACGCGCGCGCGATCCAACAAGCCGCACAGCGCTCAGGAATTCCTGTCATCGTTAACTACGAGACCACCTGGTATCGCAGCCACGGCGCGATGTGGGACATCATCAAACGCGACCGCTCGGCCGGGGAGATTCGCAGAATGGTCGCAATGGACGGCCATCAAGGACCGAAAGAAATTAATGTCCCTCCGGAGTTCTTCGCCTGGCTTACTGATCCGGTGAAGAATGGCGCGGGTGCGCTGTTCGATTTTGGATGCTACGGCGCGAACGTGATGACCTGGATGATGGACGGCCAGCGTCCGATTGCGGTAACGGCGCTGACCAGCCGTTTCAAGCCGAACATCTATCCGAGCGTCGATGACGAGGCCAATATCCTGGTGGAATATCCATCGGCGCAAGGCGTGATCGAAGCGTCGTGGAACTGGCCGTTCAATCGAAAAGATTTCGAAGTCTACGGTGTGCGCGGATACACTATCGCCGAAGGCGGCAACAAGCTGAGAGTGCGGCTGCCTGGCCAACACGAAGAGGAAACCCGGACCGCGCTGGCGGAGCTTCCCGCCGACGAACGCGATCCGGTGTCTTACCTGACCGCAGTGGCTCGTGGAAAGCGGAAGCCGTCGGGGCTCTCGACGCTCGAAAACAATATGATCGTGGTCGAGATACTGGACGCGGCGCGCGAATCGGCGCGCATGTCGAAAACTATTCGATTTCGCAACGAATAAGTGCGCCTGCTATTCCTTTCCGAACGCTATCCGCCCGATCTGGGCGGCGTGGCCACGAGCGCAGGCCGAATCTCACGAGCAATTGCCGGGATCGGTGTCGATGTGGACGTAATCACGTGGATGCGAACGCTCGATGCCGGAGTTGTTGTCGAACGCGCCGGAAATCCGTCGGTGTTTTCGATGGGCCGATTTCGCGAATGGGATGCCACCCTGCCGCACACATTGAATCTGGTGGATTGGCTGGCCGGCAAACATTCCTATGACGTGATTTGGGGGCACTATCTGGCGCCGGCCGGATTCCTGGCGGCGTGGCTGGGCAGGCTGAAGAACATTTCGAGCGTGGTGAGTATTCGCGGCAACGATCTGGACCGCGATATGTATCCGCCGGGTGATTTCGCGCGGCTGATCTGGACGCTGGAACAGGGCAGTTGCGTGACCGCCGTCACCGCAGACCTCGCGCGTAAGGTTACGGCACTCTGCGGACGCGGCGACGTTGTCCCGCTGAAGAACGCCGTGGATTGCAGTGTTTTCGGGCAGGCCGGGGATTTTCCAGGATTGCGCGAGAAGCTCGGCATTCAACCCGAAGAAGCAGTTCTTGGGTTCGCTGGGGAGCTGCGCGAGAAGAAGGGTCAGCAGTTTTTGATCGAAGCCTTGCGGCGAGTGAGGGACAAGCGGCCGGCATGTTTACTCCTAATCGGTGAGGTGCGGCCATCGGAGCTGCCACGACTGATGCAGTGGACCGGCGCGGGAACTCTCGAGGAACATCGGATTCTGGTTACAGGCCAGCTCCGAACGCCCGCAGAAGTGAACGCGCACTTGCAGCTCTGTGATGTCTATTTGCAGCCTTCGCTTTGGGATGGAATGCCGAACGCTCTGCTGGAGGCCATGGCCGCCGGCTGCTTCGTGATCGGGAGCGATGCGGGCGGAATTCCGGAAGTCATTCAAGACGGGTTGACCGGCGTTATCGTTCGCCGCTGGGAGCTGCACGGTTTGAGTGGCGTAGTGTTGGATTGGCTGGCGCGTCCGCCCGATGAGCGGCAGCGGATTGGGCTGGCCGCACGCGAGCATATGCTCCGGGATTTCGGCTTCGCTCAGGAACGCAGCGCGCTTCAAGCCATTCTGAGGCGGCTTATTCCAAGTTCTTCGTAAGCTCGCGCGAGCGCTTCGCCGGAATGCTTCCAGGTGTAATTCGCGAGGATGTGTGCGCGCGCGCGATCTCCGATGTCGCGCGCCTGCACTGGGTCGGCTGACAGGCGCAGACAGGCTTGCGCTATTTTGATCCACGGATCCAGGCTTCACCAGGAGGAAGTGCACGCCGTCGCATCCGAGTTCGCGAACCACCGGCAAGTCGGACGAGATGACGGGAACACCGGCGGCCATGCTTTCGAGAATCTTGAGCGGGCAGCAACCCTGAACAACGTTGCGATCGTTCAGGGTGAGCGGTGCGAGCACTGCGTTGGAGATTCGCAGGTGGCCGGCCAGTACGGATTGCGGCAGGGGCGGCAGCACGGTAACGAATGAGGCGATATTGAGTTTTTGAGCCAGATTCAATAGTGTGTCGCGCTCGCTGAAGCTGCCCGCGCCGATGATGGTCAGTTCGGCGGGTGCGTGGTCGCGGACATGTGCCAGCGCTCGAATGCCAAGTTCGACACCTTGCCAGGAAGAGAGCGTGCCAAAGTAGAGCAGCTTGAAGCCCGGCGGACGGATCGCCACGGGCGAAAACATTTCGACATCCACGCCATTTGGGATCACACGCACTTTCTCGGGCAGAACCTCATAAGCGGACATCAAGTACCGTCGCGTCACGCCGCTCGGAGTAATGACGAGATCCGCCGCGCGAAGACACGCCCTTTCCTGCACCGCGATTTTTCGCATCAATTCCCGGTCGTCTTCAACGCCTGGATATCGATACTTCAGCTCGATGGACGGCAGCCCGTTAACCTCAAAGATCAAGCGCGAGCGCGCCGCGAGATCGACCAGCGGCAAACCTTCGAAGATGGAGCGAAACTGAATCGCTTCGAACGATTTATTTCGAAGCCAGCGTGCCAGGTGACGCCGGAAGCAGAGCACGCGGTCAATGAGTGTCGGGCCATCGCCCGGGAGCTCGGTGTGAAACACATTCGGCCAGCGCTCCTGTGGATAATCGGGCGGTTCACCCTCCGCCACGGTTACCAGCTCGATGCCGCCGAACACGTCCGCCAGCGACCGGGCAAAGGCCTGGATATGCG
>DATGIH010000425.1:0-3738 GCA_035295865.1 Bryobacteraceae bacterium | reverse complement strand
CTGGCGGCGTTTCCTCGTCCTGTCATCCCGGTTGACAATCCGATGAGCGACGCAAAAATCACAGCGCGCGCCGGGATAAGGCAATTGCCGCTTTCGAATGAACCATCATTTCCATGCGTTCGCCGTACGATCGCTATCGGTGGGGTGGCGATCCATCAGCGATTTCAGACGCGGCCAAGCGCGGCGAGATTCTTTTCTTCTCGAGCGAACGCGCCCGATGTTTTCAATGCCACGTCGGATGGAATTTTGGAAGCCCCATCGAATTTGAAAACGGCGAAAGGCCTGGGCTCGGATTTTTCAACACCGGCGCGTCAACTTACAACGCACCGAATCGAGGGCTTTTCGAACAAACCGGCAAGCCCGAAGACATCGGAAATATCGCGGTAACCGCTCCTTACATGCACGATGGCAGTCTCGCGACGCTCGAACAGGTTATCGATACAAATTCTGCGGCCGCTTTCTCTAAGCGAATCCGACAAACGCGATCTCATCGAGTTCCTGAAATCGCTCACCGACGAAGAAATGCTGCACGATCCGCGGTGGAGCGACCCGTGGCCGACTTCAAGCAGTGCCGGAATGCAATCGATCGTAAAGCCAGGTGCGCGCGAACCGTAGATGGCGCTCGACAGTCGCATCGGAAACACCCCGCAATTCACAAATTTCGGGCACGGTGCAGCCCATCAGATAACGCAGCTCCACTAAGCGGACCTTGTCGGCATCCAATTGTTCCAGATCGTCTAACGCCCGGTCCAGATCCAGCATTTCCTGACCGCGCACATCGATCCAACTCAAGTCGTCCGACATCGGAACGCGCCGCTGGCTGCCCTCCCGCTTCTGCGCCACGCGTAAGCGCGCCTGATCCACCAGGATGCGGCGTAGTTCCACCGCCACCACGGAAAAAAAGTGATGCCGGTCGTTCCAGTGCATGTTTTGAATCTTGCGCAGCCGAAGGTAAGCTTCATTAACCAGCGATGCCGGCTCGGTGGGCATGCGTTCTTGCGCGGCAAATCCCGCGGCGATGGCCAGCATTCGCTGATATGCCCAAGTCATCACCAGGTCGTAAGCCTGCGAATCGCCAGCCTGCCAGCGGCGCAGCAGGGTCGTGATGTCCGCGGTGGCTTCGGCCATTTCAGAAACGATTATAAAATGCTAGCTATGCTTCGAGCCGCTACCCTTCTCGTCTTATCCGCGCTGGCCGTCCACGCCGCGAGCCTCCGCGCCGGCGTCGCCAAAACCGACATCACCCCAACGACGCACGAAATCATGTGGGGATTCGAGAGCCGCCTCACGCCCTCCGAAAGCACGCTTGATCCGCTGTACGCGCGCGTGCTGGTGCTGGAAGCTGGATCGCAGCGCCTGGCCATTGTCGCTGTCGATCTCGGCCGCACGTTTGGTGAACCGGGCCTCGATCGCCTACGCGACTCGGCACGGAAATCGAGCGGCATTACTTGCTTGCTAGTGAATGCCTCGCACACGCACAGCGCGCCAATCATTCGGGACGAGTACACCGACGCTCCGCCGGCTTGGGAACAACGTGCGCTGGATCGAATTGGCGCTGCGATCGCGGACGCCGCCGGACACTTGGAGCCCGTGAAGATTGGCGCCGCCACCGGATCGGTTTACATTGGCCACAATCGCCTTCCGCTACGTCCCGATGGAACCTTCGGCTGGTTCGAGCGCAATACAACCATGCTTCCTACCGCGCCTGTCGATCCCACGGTTACCGTGCTCCGCGTAGATCGCGCCGATGGCTCGCCGCTTGCCGTCTTGCTGAATTACGCGTGCCATCCCGTCATTCTGGGTCCGGACAATCTGCAGTACTCGGCGGACTTTCCGGCCGCGACAAATCGCACCGTGGAACAGGCGCTCGGCGGAAGAGTAACAAGCTTCTTCCTGCAAGGCGCGCCCGGCGACATCAATCCTTATCACGCAGTCACGCCCTTGCAGGAAGACGCCATCAAGAAGCGCGACTGGACCGGGCAGCGCTTGGGCGCGGAAGCCGCCCGCGTCGCCAAAGAAATTCACACTGAAAGCGTTCCGGACGCGGCCATAGACTTCCGCGAAGAAACGTTAAACTTCAAACTGCGCTGGGACCGAGAAAAATTCCGGGCCGGATTACTCAAATTCCTCGGGCCCAAGGCGCTCGACCAGATGGGTTCGCCGATTCAGCCGATCAATTGCCAGCCACGTCAGCGCTGTTTTGATCAATCATCAAATTGCCTATTGCCACTGTTCCTGGCGAGCCGTTCACGGATTTCCAAACCAACTGGCGCGATCGCTGCCCGGCGCCGGTGGCTCTCTTCTTGGGCTACACCAACGGCTACCACGGATACTTTCCGACCATCACAGCCACCACACGCGGCGGCTATGGAGCGGCGAGCGCCAGCACCTGGGTCGAACCGGGCGCCGGCGAGCGCATCGTCGACTGGGCAGTGATTAAGACTTACGAAATGCTTAGTAAGTTGTCTGACTTACCCGACGATTTGAAACGCGATGTCTACAAGTAAGTTGTAACTTTTTGTCGCGTTAGAATGTCCCATGAGGGGGTAACCATGAAGTCAATTACAAGTTCATTTGCGATGCTAGGGATTCTCCTGATCGGTCCTGCATTTGCCGCCGACAAGCATGACAAGAACCACAACGACGCTTTCGTCAACGGCGCGCCGGACGAATCGGAGATCGCGAAAAAGGTCCGTCACGAGCTCGTTATGCTGCCGTATTACAACATCTTCGACGATCTCGCGTTTCGCGTGGACGGCGGCACGGTGACTTTATTGGGAGCCGTGGTTCGTCCCACTCTCAAAGACGACGCCGGTCGCGTGGTGAAGAAGATTCCGGGCGTCACGGAAGTAGTGAACAATATCGAAGTGTTGCCGGTTTCCCCCAATGACGATCAGATTCGCAGAGCCGAATACCGCGCGATTTACGGCGATCCGGCGCTATCCACGCGCTACGGATTTCAAGCGCTACCTTCCATCCACATCATCGTGAAGAACGGTAACGTAACGCTCGAAGGCGTGGTGGCCAACCAAGGCGACAAGAATCTGGTTGGCATCCGGGCGAACGGCGTGCCGAATGTCTTTAGTGTGACCAACAACCTGCTAGTTGAAAACGAGAAGTAGCGCACGCGCTCGTGCATGCCGCGTCCCCACTCATGGGGACGCCTCTCTTAATACTTCGGAACGCTGGGATCCACCTTATCGCTCCAGGCCAGGATCCCACCCTTCATATTCCGGACTTTTTTAAAACCAGCCTGCTTGAGGAAATCCACCGCCTTAGCGCTGCGCATCCCGCTCTTGCAATGCGCGACGATTTCGTCGGCTGAATCCAACTCGTTCACGCGCTTTGGCAAATCCCCCAGCGGGATCAGCTTCGCGTGCGGAATCCGGCAAATCTGATATTCGTGCGGCTCGCGCACGTCGATCAACACGAAGCGATCGCCGCGATCGATCTTGGCTTTCACTTCCGTGGGCTCGATCTCACCTTCTACGGGCGCCTCTTGATGCGGCTGGTTGGGGATGCCGCAAAATTCCTGATAATCGATCAGCTTGGTGATAGTCGGGTGGTCGCCGCAGACCGGGCACTCGGGATTGCGGCGCAGCTTCAGTTCGCGGAAACGCATGGCCAGGGCATCATACAAAAGCAAGCGGCCAACTAGCGATTCGCCTACGCCCAAGATCAGCTTTACGGCTTCGGTAGCTTGGATCAGACCGATGGTGCCGGGGAGAATACCCAGTA
>DATGIH010000424.1:0-3955 GCA_035295865.1 Bryobacteraceae bacterium | reverse complement strand
GATTTCGCCGGTCATCGCCACGTCGCCGCGCACGGGAATTCTGGTTAACGCGCTGGCAATGGTGGTGGCGATGGTGATGCCCGCCGAAGGCCCATCCTTCGGAATCGCGCCTTCCGGGATGTGCAGGTGCACATCCAGATTGCGATAGAAATCGCGCGGCAGCCCCAGCGTATGGGCGCGGGAGCGGATGTAGCTCATCGCCGCTTGCGCGGACTCCTGCATGACCTCACCCAGCTTCCCGGTAATGGTCAGCTTACCTTTGCCCTCCATGATGGTGCATTCGGTAGTGAGAATCTGCCCGCCTACTTCGGTCCAGGCCAGCCCCACGGCCGCGCCGACTTCATTCTTCTTTTCCGCCTGAAGATCGCGGAACTTCCAGGGGCCCAGCAATTCCGGCAGCTTCGGACCGGTGATCTCGGCTTTCGGCAGCGGCTTTTTGTCCTTAGCGCTCTCGTTATTCACTACCTGGCGCGCGATTTTACGGCAGAGATTGCCGATCTCCCGCTCCAGATTGCGAACACCGGCTTCCCGCGTGTAGTACTGGATGAGGCCATTGATGCCTTCGTCGGCGAACTCGATCTGTTCATTCGACAGACCGGTCTGCTCCATCTGCTTCCGAACCAGGAAGCGCTTGGCGATCTCCATCTTTTCCAGTTCGGTGTAACCGGATAGCCGGATGACTTCCATGCGATCCTGCAGCGCCGGAGGAATAGTGTGCAAGACGTTGGCCGTGGCGATGAAAAACACCTGGCTGAGATCGTATTCGACATCCAGGTAGTGGTCGACGAACATGTAATTCTGTTCGGGATCGAGCACTTCGAGCAGCGCCGCCGACGGATCGCCGCGGAAATCCATCGACATTTTGTCGACTTCATCCAGCATGAATACGGGGTTGCGCGTGCCGGCCTTCTTCATCATCTGGATAATCTGGCCGGGAAGAGCGCCGATATAAGTGCGGCGGTGGCCTCGGACTTCGGCTTCATCGCGCACGCCGCCCAACGAGAGGCGGACAAACTTGCGCCCCGTCGCCTTGGCGATGGACATGCCGAGCGACGTTTTGCCTACTCCGGGAGGCCCGACGAAACACAGGATCGAACCCTTCGGATTTTTCACCAGACGGCGCACCGCGAGGAACTCGAGAATGCGCTCTTTGATTTTTTCCAGGCCGTAGTGATCCGACTCCAGCACCTGCTCGGCAAACTTGAGATCGCGGATTTCCTTGGATTTCTTCTTCCACGGCACCGCGAGCAGCCAATCGAGATAATTGCGGCTGACGGTGGATTCGGCCGACATCGGCGGCATGTTTTCCAGCCGCTTGAGCTCCTGGGTGGCCTTGTCGAGCGCGTCCTTGGTCATCCCGGCGGTCTCGATGCGGCGCTTCAGCTCGTCGATTTCGCTTTTTTCTCCGCGGCCGAGTTCCTTCTGGATAGCCTTGATTTTCTCGTTGAGGTAATACTCTTTTTGCGCCTTCTCCATCTGCCGCTTCACGCGGCCCTGAATGGTGCGGTCGACATTGAGCTTTTCGATCTCGATATCGAGCATCTCGGCCACGCGCGTGAGCCGGTCGATGGGATCGAAGATTTCGAGCAGCTCCTGTTTCTCTTCGATCGTGAGCTGCAGGTTGGCGCCGACCGTGTCGGAAAGCTTGCCGGGATCATCCACCCGGATCGCCGCGATCATGGTCTCATAGTTCAAATTCTGGCTGAGCTTGACGTACTGCTCGAACAGGCCCGTGACCCGGCTGATGAGCGCGTCCAGCTGCGGCCCGGCTTCGACCTTAAAGCCAGCCGTGCGCACCACGGCGCGGAAGAAGCCTTCCTCGTCTGTAACCGAAACCACCTTGGCGCGCTCGACGCCTTCCACCAGGACCTTGATATTGCCGTCCGGCAGCTTCAGGCTCTGAACGATGTTGACGATCGTGCCGACGTTATAAATCTCGTCGGGCTTGGGCTCGTCGATCGAGGCATCGTGCTGGGTGGCAAGAAAAATCTTCTTGTCCCCGGCCATCGCCTCTTCCAACGCCCGCACGCTGGATTCGCGCCCGACCACGAACGGTGTCATCATGTACGGAAAGATGACCACGTCTCGAATGGGCATCATCGGCAGACGTTTTGTATCGGATTTTTCCTTTGATGTAAGCATTCTGCTCCGCGGGGGAGGTCGTCGCCTTTGAATCCCCCTGATGTGCCGGAAGTCGGGGGATCAACCGGCCTTTTCTAATAGTGTAAGACTGATTTTCTGCGAGAGCACCATTTCCTTGGTGACCTGGAACTCGCGGACCTTCTTGTACGAGGGCAAATAGTACATCAGATCGAGCATCAGGTCCTCGAGAATCATACGCAGACCGCGCGCTCCCACCTTGCGCTCCATGGCCAGATCGGCGATGGCTTCCAGGGCTTCATCCCCGATTTTCAGCCGGACGTTCTCGAACTCAAACAGCTTCTGATATTGCTTGACGATTGCGTTCTTGGGCTTGGTCAGAATCTGGATCAGCGCGTTTCGGTCCAAATCCTCCAGCACCGCGTTCACCGGCAGGCGGCCGATGAATTCGGGAATGAACCCGAACTTAATCAGGTCGATCGGCTGCGCCTGCGAGAGCAGGTCGATGTCGCGCCGGCCGCTCATGCCGGTGACTTTGCCGCTCTTCTCTTCTTCCTGCAGGAAGCCCATCGACTTTTTGCCGGTGCGCCGTGCGATTACTTTTTCCAGGCCCACGAATGCGCCCCCGCAAATGAACAAAATATTCGTTGTGTCGACCGGCGTGAATTCCTGGTGCGGATGCTTACGGCCGCCTTGCGGCGGAACGTTGGCGATCGTGCCTTCCAGGATTTTCAGCAGCGCCTGCTGCACACCTTCACCGGAAACGTCGCGCGTAATCGACGGATTCTCATCCTTGCGGCAGATCTTATCAATCTCGTCGATATAGATGATGCCCTGCTGGCATTTCTGCACGTCCCCGTCGGCAGCCTGGAGCAGCTTGAGAATGATGTTCTCGACGTCTTCGCCGACGTATCCGGCTTCCGTAAGCGTGGTCGCATCCACTATGGCGAACGGGACATCCAGAATTTTCGCCAGCGTCTGCGCCATCAACGTCTTGCCGGTTCCGGTGGGCCCGATCAGCAGGATGTTGGATTTCTGAAGCTCCACTTCACTGCTGCGCATGCGATTCATGTGAATGCGCTTGCAGTGGTTGTAGACCGCGACCGCCAGTTTCTTTTTCGTGGCTTCCTGGCCGATCACATACTGATCCAGAAATTCCTTCACCTCGAGAGGCTTGGGAATTTTATTCGGAGCGCCGGCGGGAGGCTCCGCCTTGTCGTCCTCCAGAATCGAATTGCAGACCGCGATACATTCATCACAAATGTAAGCGCGAGGATAGTCGCTGGGGGAGGAGATCAGCTTGCCGACTACATCCTGGCTCTTGTGGCAGAATGAACACCGCAGGGCGTCATCTGAACCCGTACGCTTCACAACCGTTTCTCCTCAGCCGCATGCGCCGCGAGGCGCTCGGATCCTGCCGGGTTCCCGGACAGGGGATCCCTCATCGATTTCGTCTCCATTATCACCCGAACTCGTTGCCGTGGCAATGTATGCCATGGGTTGACGTTCTATTGGTACTGTTAAAACTGGACTTAGGCCGTTTTTCGAGCATGCTCGAACAGGAAAGTTAGTGTTTTTTCGCTCTGAATGTGCGACGCAATACGCCCCAAGGTACCATCTTTCTCGAACTTCATCTGGAGGGCGGCGACCGGCTCCCGCTGCTGGCGGGCCAGGCGCTCGACCTCGCGGTCGACCTCCTCGCGGGTAACCCCAATCGTTTCCCGCTCCGCGATGCGGGAAAGCAGCATCGAAGCCTTGACTTCCCGCACCGCCTTGTCCCGCTGAGACTCCCGTACTTTGTCCCAATCGAGCTTCAGCGAGCGGGGATCGACGCCTTCCGACGACATGGCGCGCA
>DATGIH010000423.1:0-2450 GCA_035295865.1 Bryobacteraceae bacterium | reverse complement strand
GTGGGCGCCGATGGGACGGTTGGATCCCACAACATTTATCGTGCGTTGGTTCGCAATCAGGCGCAGTTGACTTACAACGCGGTGGGGGCGTGGCTGGAGGGTCGCGCGGCGGCTCCGGCAAAGGTAGCGGCATCGGCGGCGCTGCAGGAACAACTCAAATTGCAGGATGAGGCGGCGCAGAGTTTGTTGGCCGAGAGGCGGAAGCAGGGCGCGCTGGATTTCGATCGCGTGGAAACGGAAGCGGTGATTTCCGATGGGAAGGTGCAAGGGCTGGCGGTCACGAAGAAGAATCGGGCGAGCGAGCTGATTGAGAATTTCATGATCGCGGCGAATGGCGTGATGGCGAAAACGCTGACGGATGCGGGGGCGTGCTCGATCCGGCGCGTGGTCAGGACGCCGGAGCGGTGGCCGCGGATTGTCGATCTGGCGGCGCAGCACGGGGAGAAGTTGCCGGCAGAGCCGGATTCCGGGGCGTTGAACGCTGTGCTCGAAAAGATCAAGGCGTCGGATCCGGTGCATTATGCGGATGCGTCGCTCGCGATCATCAAGCTGCTGGGTCCGGGAGAATATGTTTTGTCGCGGCCAGGCGAGGAGCCTCCGGGGCATTTTGCGCTGGCGGCGCACGATTACACGCATTCGACGGCGCCGAATCGTCGCTTCGCCGATACGGTGACACAGCGGTTGATTAAAGCGGTGCTGGCGAAGGCGAAGGAGCCGTATTCGCCGGATCAGTTGGATGCGATCGCGAAGAATTGCACGCAGAAGGAAGATGCGGCGCGGAAGGTGGAGCGGGTGATGAATAAAAGAATTGCCGCAGTTGCGCTGGCGTCGAAAGTTGGGCAGGTTTTTGCGGGCATCGTTACCGGAGTCACGCCGAAGGGGACGTTTGTGCGCGTGACGAATCCGCCGGCTGAGGGGATTCTGGTGCATGCGGAGGGTGTGGACGTGGGGGACCAGTTGAAGGTGAAGCTGGTGAGTACGGATCCGAGGAAGGGGTTTATTGATTTTGTGAGGGTTTAGGGGTTGGGGGTTGGGGATTAGGGATTGGGGATTAGGGATTGGGGGGAAATGCGGTAACAAGCACCACATTTCTGCATTTCCGAATTGACTTAGAAGAATTTTTGGGCCATGCCTTGCCACCAGGGCCAGTCGTGGCCGGCGCCGTCGCGCCAGACGTCCAGCCAGTGCGGGATGGCTTTGGCGTTTAGGATTTCGGAGAGGCGCAGATTTTCGTCGAGGCAGATGTCGTTTTCGCCGGTGGCCAGGATTAGCTTTTGGCGGCGGTAGCGGTCGAGATACCAGGGGTCGTTGAGATTCGGAAGAAAATCCGGCGGACAGTTGTAGTAGCAGTTGTCGTCGTAGTAGCCGTCTAAAAATTGGTGGATGTCGAAGGCTCCGCCCATGCTGACGGCTCCGGTGACGATGTCCGGATGGCGGAGCGCGAAATTCATGGAGTGATAGCCGCCGAAGCTGCAGCCGGTGGTGATGAGTTGATCGGAACGATTGCGCGAGCGGACCAAGGGAACCACTTCGACCAAAAGGTAGCGATCGTATTCGGTGTGGCGATGGGCGCGGTCGCGCGGGGGAACGGATTTGTTGTACCAGCTTTCGGAATCGACCGAATCGACGCAGAAGGCTTGCAGGTGGCCGTGCTCGTACTTGTCGCGCACGGCGTCGATCATGCCTCGGCTTTCGTAATCGAAAAAGCGACCCATGGAGGTGGGGAAGACGATTAGCGGAATGCCTTCGTGTCCGAAGATGAGCAGTTCCATATCGCGCCGCAGCGCATTGCTGTACCACTTGTGATATTCGCGATTCATTTTTGGAGAACGGAGAGATCGAGTTACAGCTTGAGGAGCGCGCGCAGGCGTTTGGTTTGCACGCGGCTTACCGGGATTTCGGTTTGTTTTTTGTCATCCATGCGGAGCTGGAAACTTGATTTGAACCACGGGATGACTTCGCGGATGCGATGGATGTTGACTAAGAAAGACCGGTGCACGCGCCAAAACGTATCCGGATCCAAATTGGATTGGAGCTCTTCGATAGTGCGGTAATTCGATTCGCCTTCGACGCCGGTGGCGACCACGGTGATCAGGCCATCGTCGATGGTGGCGTAGACGACATCCTGCGCATCCACGATGAAGTTGCGATTGCTGCTCTTAACCAGAAGCTTGGTGCGCTGCGAGATGGCTTTCGGCAGCGGCGTTTCCGGCTGGGCATTCTTTAATTTTTCCGAGATGATCTTACCGGCGCGCTCAATGGTGAGCGCGAGGCGCTCTTTTTCGATGGGCTTGAGCAGATAGTCGAGCGCTTCCAGGCGAAAGGCTTCCAGGGCGTACTGATCGTAGGCGGTGGCGAGAATAAAATGGGGCAGCGGAACATTTTTTTCGCGCAATTTTTGGATGACGCCGAGGCCGTCGAGGCCGGGCATTTGTACGTCCATGAAGACG
>DATGIH010000422.1:0-2119 GCA_035295865.1 Bryobacteraceae bacterium | reverse complement strand
CGCAGAATCCCTGATGCGCGCATCATCGCCATGTTGCGGAATCCTGTGGACATGGCGTTCTCGATGTACTCACAGAGCTTCCGCGGCGGCGCGATCGCATGCAGTTTTCGCGAGGCCATTGAAATGGGGCTCGCTCAGCGCGGCGGACTTATCGATCTGATGCATCCGTTTCTTGATCTCGGTTTGTATTACGAACAGGTGCGGCGATTCCTGGTGAACTTTCCGCGCGAGCGTGTCCGCGTTTGGTGGTACGACGACTATCAGCGTGATCCAAGGGCGACGCTGGGGGACATCTTTCGATTTCTGGAAGTGGCTCCTGATTTCCGGCCGGACGTGTCGAAGCGCTATCTCGAGTCCGCCACGGCGGATGCGGCGATGGCGCTCGCCGACCGCGCTTTTCTTAATGATTTTTACCGGGAGGATATCAGGAAGCTCGCGGCTTTGTTGGAACGCGATCTATCCGGTTGGATCGCCGGATCGAAGCTATAATAAGTGAGCCATGAACATCACCAGGCGTGAGTGGATGTTGGCGGCTGCATGCTGGGGCGAAGTGTTGCGCGCTCAAACTCCGGGTTCTCCGAAGTTCGTTTGGTTCGACCCGGCCAGCGCGGCCGAGATCGAAGCCATCGCGGCGCAAATCATTCCCGATAACGACGCTCCGGGGGCCAGGAAGGCCGGTGTGATCCTCTTTATCGATCGCGCGCTGTCCGGCTACGATCTGGACAAGCAGGAATTGTACAAGCGCGGCTTGGCCGAGACCGCTGCTAAGCGGGCCGAGATGTTTCCAGGCTCGACTTCCATCGCGAGCCTGGCCGCCGATCAACAGATCGCGCTGCTGAAAGCGATCGAGAAAACAGAGTTCTTCCAGCAAGTGCGACTTCATACCATCCTCGGATTCTTCGGCCAGCCAGCCGGAATAAAGTACCTGGGCGTCGAACACCAGATGCACTTCGAGCCGCCGTTCGGATATTACGATGCAGAGGCCGCGCGAGGCCAGTCGCAATGAGGGCCGCACAGTTCCGGCCTGCCGATGAGGTTGATTTCCTGGTGATCGGGATCGGCGCTGCCGGCGGCGTCGTGACCAAAGAACTGGCAACCGGGGGATACCGGGTGGTGGCGCTGGAGCAAGGACCGTGGCGTCACGAAAAGGATTTCGCGCATGACGAAGTGACGGTGATGTTCCGCGCGGGGCTGACCAACGATCCAAAGAAGCAGCCGAATACGTTTCGCAAATCGCCGAGCGACGCCGCGAAGCAGCAGCAAGCGGTTGAGTACGGGCGCATGGTGGGCGGAGGGTCGGTTCATTTCACAACAAACTACTGGCGTTTCCATCTCGACGATTTTCGCGAGCGCTCCGTCCTCGGATCCATTCCCGGTGCCGATCTGCGCGACTGGCCGATCACGTACGACGACTTGGAACCCTACTACACCAAGGCCGAATGGGATCTCGGGATATCCGGCTTGGGCGGATCGAATCCGTTCGACGCGCCGCGATCGAAGCCGTATCCGCTGCCTCCGATGCCGGTGAAATCGTCCGGCGTCCTGTTTGAGCGCGGCGCGAAAAAGCTCGGCCTGCACGCATTTCCCGCGCCTCTAGCCGTGATTTCGCAGCAATACAAAGGTCGCCCCGGCTGCATCCATTGCGGGTACTGCGAAAGCTTCGGCTGCGAGGTTGGCGCGAAATCGAGCACACTGGCGGCGCTGATCCCGGCCGCGGTCAAGACCGGGCGCTGCGAGATTCGTCCGAATTCGTACGTCCGCAAGATCGAAGTGGGCAAGGATGGCCGGGTGACCGGCGCCATCTATTTTGATAGCGAAGGCAAGGAGATTTTTCAGCGAGCGAAAGCCGTCGTAGTGTGCGCCAATGGCGCCGAGACGCCACGGTTGCTGTTGATGTCGAAGTCGAACGCGTTTCCGAACGGGCTGGCTAATTCGCACGGGAACGTCGGCAAATATTTGATGTTCGATAACGGAGGATTGGTAGTTGGCTTATTCGAGCATCCTACCAACGAATACAAGAGCGTGGTGGTGACCCGCGTGGCGCATGATTTCTACCGCAGCGATCCGAAGCGCGGCTTTTACGGTGGCGGAGGATTGGACGGAAGATTCGATTACTATC
>DATGIH010000421.1:0-13061 GCA_035295865.1 Bryobacteraceae bacterium | reverse complement strand
CGGCCAGTGTGCCTGGTCTGCTGACGGTAGGAAAGCCCAGCTACGATCCGACGAACTTCATGCCGAAAATCGGATTCGCCTACTCGCCGGGCAAGGCGGGAAATTGGGCCATCCGCGGCGGGTTCAGTCAAGCTTACGATTTGACGTATTCGAATCTGACTTCGAACGCCGCGCCGCCTTATTTCCAGCAAACCAACGATTGTCCAGGAGTCAACTGCTCGCAGACAGGTTTCCTCGCTCACGGCGGATTGCCAGGCACGGGTCTACCGCTGCCGACTACACAAGCGGGTGCACTTGCTGTGCTCAGTTCGTATACGTACGGAGGCAAGCGGCCTTACGGTTTGACCTGGACGGCCGGGGTGCAGCATGTGTTCTGGCGCAACTATACGTTTGAAGCGCGTTATGTCGGAACGCGCGGCGTGCATTTGTGGAATCAAACTCGCCAGAATATCTTCGCTCGTGTCTCTGCCAGCAACTATATTCCGACATTCCTATCGATGCCGAGCGCAGCCACGTTCGCATCCTTGACCAAGACACTCGCGGACGTGAAGTCCTACATCGTGCCCGGCGGAAACGCCGGCAATCCGTCGAACGATCTTGCTGTCTTTGGATCGAAAGCAAACATTGTCGGCTACTCGCCGCAGGCTTCTTCCACCTATCACGGGCTCGCGCTGCAGTTGAATCGACGCTATTCGAACGGGCTGGGATTCATCGGCGCGTACACCTGGAGCCATCTGTTGGACGATGCCACGGCGACGAATTTCTCCACTTACCTGACGCCGCGGCGCGCGCAGGACTTCCAGAATCTGAAAGCGGATTGGTCCAGCTCCGCGCTGGATCGGCGGCAGCGCTTCACGCTCACGCCGTTCTATGATTTCCGTCCGTTCCAAAACGGCAATTGGATGATGAAGAATATCGTCGGGAACTGGAACGTTTCGGGCACCTACACGTACGAGACGCCAGAATACGCGACGGTGCAGAGCAACGTCGATTCGAACCTCAACGGCGACAGCGCGGGCGACCGGGTGATTGTGAATCCGGCCGGTTCGGCAAAAATCGGGTCGGGCGTGACTGGATACAACGCGCTCGGACAGGTGGCTTCCTCCAGCGGATCGATCGTGGCCTACGTTGCGAACAATCCGAATGCGCGCTATATCGTGGCGGGCGCGGGCGCTCTTGCGAACGGCGGAAGAAACACATTTCCGCTGCACCCAATCAATAACATCGACCTGAGCGTGAAAAAACGGTTCAACTTTACGGAGCGCTGGGCATTCGACATCGGGGCGCAGATGTTCAACATCTTCAACCATCCGCAGTGGACCGGCGGATCGGTGAATGATGTGGGCGTAAACGGCTTTACCGGCGCGCGGAACGATCTGGTGCCGGGCGATCCGTTGTTTGGACGATTCGATCAGTTCTACAGCAGCAATTCGCGAGTGATCCAGGTGTTCGCGCACATTACGTTTTAAGCTTCCTCGCTTTGCTCGGGCGCTTGTTATTCGGTTGTTCGGTTTTTCGGTTCTGTCACGCGAGACTCTCTCTGGCTACAGAACCGATGAACTGAATAACCGAATAACTGAACAACGCCGAGTAAGCGCAGCGCGCGAGGCTTATTTGCCGCGATACTCTTCTACCATACGGCTCGCTTCCGCCACTAACTTTGACCCGGGAAACGAAGACTGTAGCTCCGCTAGGTGTTGGCGTGCGTCCTTACCCTTGTTCTGCTTGACGTCGGCGACTAACAAGGTGTACAAAACCTGATCCATCAATGTCGAGTTTGGAAATCCGGCCCGGAATTCCTCGAGCCTTTTGCGAGCGGCCTTCCAATCGGAGAGGCGTCCGTCATTCATGGCGATTCCGAACGTGAGTTCTTCGCGCAGACGATCGTCTTCCTTGGCGCCCGAGCCGGATAGCGCTTCCTTGTAATACCGGTTCGCAATTTCTATCGAGGAGCCCCTCTGATAGAACAATCCGACATCCGCCAGGGCACGCGAGTTGTTGCGACGAGATAAAAGCGCCTCGCGTTGCGCGCGGATGGAACTGTAATCGGCGGGAATTCCGTTTAAAACAGCGGTCAATTCCCGCACGCTGGCGGTGCCTTCCACCACCAGGAGCGTTTCTCCCCAGGGATCGAGCAGCATGATTGTGGGCAGGGCCCGCACCATCTGGATGTTGCTTTTGCCAAGAGTAATTCCCCCGAGGCGGTTCTTATCCCGGCGGCTCATGTCCACCGAGATTTGCACGAATTTTTGGGACGCTTCGATTACATGAGCGTTGCTCCAGACTACGCGGTCCATCCACCTGCATGGCTCGCACCAATCTGCCCAGGCTTCAACAAGCATCGGACGGGCGCTTTGAGCGGCCTCGTCCCAAACGCCGGGAGCCTCCGGCTTCCAGTGCATGTCGGATTTGGTTCCTGCCAGAGAAAGGAGTGACGTGGCCACCAAACAGGGCGCCAACCGGCGGAGACTCAACATTTAGACGATTGTACTACTCGTTCTTCGGTTATTCGGTTCTGTCGCTAGAGACAATTTCGGTCGACAGAACCGACGAACTGAATAACCGAATAACCGAACAACGCCGAGTAAGCGCAGCGCGCGGGGCTGTCGTGCTATATCTTGCTCAGAAGATGAAATCGGACACCATCGCTTTGTTGCTAATCGCCGTTGCCGCGTTTTCACAAACTCCGCTGGCCTCGAGACCGCCTGAAAACTTACCCTGGACGCGCTTTCATCCGGCTGCGCCGCCCTATAAGCCAACGGATGCCGAGAAGCAACGAATCCAGGAACAACTCGACAAACTCGATGCAATGATTCGCCGGCTACGAGCCTCAGGCGCGGATGAGGGACTTCTCCCCGACGTCGAGATCTATGCCGAAGCGGCGCGCTGGAAGATGGCTTATCCCGAGGAGTTTTTCCGCGCCCAGTCGGTTGCCGATACACTCGCGGTCCTCGACCAGGGGATGAAACGCGCGGGCGAATTGAGCGAAGGGAAGACGCCATGGACCAGTCAAAAGGGCCAAGTGGTGCGCGGATTTCGATCGGCGCTGGATGGTTCGGTGCAACCGGTTCGCGTCACGGTTCCGGACGAATATGACGGTAAGCGCGCGTTTCCGCTGGATGTCGCGCAGCATGGCCGATTCACGCGTCTTTACGAAGTTGAAACGCTCAACTCGTGGGAGGGCGCCGAGATCGACTATCTTCCCGGGACGCTGCAGATCGATCTATTCGGACGCGGCAAGAATACTTATCACTGGCCCGGCGAAGCGGATGTCTTCGAGGCGATCGCTTTCGCGCAGAAAGCCTACAAGACAGATCCGGAGCGGATGACGCTGCGCGGATTTTCCATGGGTGGCGCGGGAGTTTGGCACACTTCGTTGCATTTTCCGGATCTATGGGCTGCGGTCGAGGTCGGCGCCGGTGATAACACGTCGCACCGGATCCCGATTCTTAACACGCTTCCACCGTATCAGCAAGCGATGTGCACCATCTTCGACAACATGTACGAATGGGCGCTCAATGCTTATGACATTCCGTTTGCTTCTTACGTCGGTGAAAACGATCGGAACTTCCCCAAGCACAACAGCGCTAAACAGGAGCTGATCAAAGCCGGTATCCAATTCGAGGGCAATGCTTTTTCGCAGAAGGCTACGAATGCACCATCCATCCAGTTTCTGGTCGCGCCGAAAACAGGGCATGACATGCATCCGGAATCGCGCAAGACGCTGAATGCTTTCCTGTACGATCGCCTCAAAATGGGCCGGCCGATTCCCGATCACATTCGATTCGTCACTTATACGACGCGCTACAACCGCGACTATTGGGTCACGGTGGATGGTCTGGAAAAGCATTATGAACGGACTGAGGTGGATGCGAAACGTTCGGCGGATCGAAGCCAGTATGAAGTGAGCACGCGAAATGTGGCCCGGCTGATTCTTACACACACCGATCGCGCGGCTTCGGTCACCATCGACGGTCAAAAATTGCGCGTCAAGCCTGGGCCCGAGTTGCTCTTCGCCAAATCGAACGGAAGTTGGAAATTGGCGAAGGAGGGCGATCATGAGCGCCGCAAGAGGCATGGATTACAGGGCCCGATTGACGATGCGTTCCTGGAGCCGTTTCTCGTGGTTCGGCCCACTGGTACTCCTTGGAATGCAGCCGCCAACGATCAGGCGCTCCGAATTCTAGCTCGTTTCGACCGGCAGTATACGTTGGCTTACCGGGGCCACATCCGGATCAAGGACGACACGGCGGTCACCGCGGAAGATTTCCGGAGATATCATGTGGTGCTGTTTGGCGATCCCGGCAATAATCGGTGGATCGCGAAAATGAATGGCAAGCTGCCGCCGCTCCAGTGGACGAAGCAAAACGTGCGGCTGGGTAGCAAGAGTTTCCGGTCGTCGGAATCCGTTCCGGCATTGGTCTATCCCAGCCCGCTCAGCCCCAATCATTACGTGGTAATCAACAGCGGACTTACTGCGGCGTGGGCCGACTGGGCGGGCGATTTCCCTACCCCGCGCTACGGAGACTTCGCGATCTTCAAAGTGCAGCCTGACTCGGATGATCCCGAGGCCGTGTACGCCGGCCTGTTCGACGAATTCTGGAAGTTGCAGTAGTCTAGACAACTATTTCGGAACCTTTCTCTAAGTTCTTGCGTTTCCATTGCATATACTTGCGTTCTCTTACTAAGTACTTGCGTTCGTTTGCACTTGCGGTATACTTACCCTAACTGGGAGGCGTTATGAAGGGTTTTTCCAACATAGTTCTTGGTTCACTGATCGGCTTGGCTGCTTTCAGCCAGCTTTATGCTCAAGTCGACACCGCCACAATTGTGGGGACGGTTCAGGATTCGAGTGGCGCCGTAGTGCCTGGCGCCGCCGTGACGGCAACCGAGGTGAACACCAATATCAAGACAGCGACGCGCGCGGACGCTTCCGGCAACTATGCGATCACGCCGCTGAAGATCGGCACCTATTCGGTGTCCGTCGAAGCGCAGGGCTTTAAGACCGAGACGCGCGGCGGCGTTGTGCTGCAGGTGCAGGACCGCGCCCGTCTCGATTTCACGTTGCAAGTCGGCTCGCAGTCGGAGGTCGTGAATATTGACGCGTCGGCGCCGGTGGTGGAAACCGAGACTTCTTCGTTAGGCGATGTCGTGACAAGCCAGCAGGTCAGCGACTTGCCGTTGAACGGGCGCGACTTCACCCAGTTGGCCACGCTGACAACCGGCGTAATCAAGATCACCGAAAGCAGCGGCAGCATCAACGGCGCCACCAGCCAAAGCAACGGAAATGCCGGCGGCGCTTTCGCGGTGAATGGCACCCGAGGGAATTTGAACAACTTCATGCTGGATGGCATCGACAACAACTCGAACGATAACGCCGGGAACGTTCTTCAAACCAATGTCGATGCGATTCAGGAATTCAAGATTCAGACCAGCGGATACTCGGCGGAGTTCGCGCGTAGCGGCGGCGCCGTGATCAACGCCACCATCAAATCGGGCACCAATCAGTTCCACGGCACCGCGTTCGACTTCCTGCGCAACGACGTACTGGATGCCCGGAACTTTTTCGAACCCGCGGATGCGGCCAAGGCGCCCTTCCGCCAGAATCAGTTTGGCGGGACACTTGGCGGACCGATCCTGCGCAACAAGACGTTCTTCTTCGTGGATTATCAAGGAACGCGCGCGGGCACTTCGACACCCGACATCGTCACCGTTCCCACGCCTGCGGAGATTAGTGGCAATTTCAACGGCGTCGCCACCATCTACGATCCGAATTCAACGCAAATCGTGAACGGCAACGTAGTGCGCACGCCATTCCCCAACAACACCATTCCGGCGCAGGACATGGACCCTATCAGTCGCGCTGTGGCGCAATTGTATCCCGCACCCAACGTGCCTGGGGCTTTGCACAATAACTACGTGATCAACGCCGCAGGCAACGAACAGATCGACCAGGCCGATGTGCGCGGCGACCACACGATTTCCGCGCGTCAACAGCTTTTCGCCCGGTTTTCCTTGAGCCAGGTAAATCGTTTTGTGCAGCCGCCTCTGCCCGGATTGGCCGATGGCGGCAATTATGGCACCGGCAACTACATCTTCGACACGCGCGGCGCGGCGGTTGGCTACACGTTCGCGATCAGCCCGACCATGATCAATGAGTATCGGATGGGTTTCAACCGCGCACATTACGTTGACAACAAGCCGTCGTACGGGCAAAATTATCCGCCCACCGACCTGGCCGTCCCCGGCGTTCCGAATAACGCGACGATCAACGGCTTGACGTTGTTCCAGCCGAGCGGCTACAAGCGGCTGGGGGAACCCGGCTATACACCCACCACCAGCACGAGCCAGGAGTTTCAATACGGCGACACGCTCAGCATCGTTCATGGAAAGCACTTGATCAAGGTGGGAGCGGAGTTGCGCTGGAGTCAGTTCAACCTGTTCCAAATCGGCCAGCCTCGCGGATCGTTCTCGTTCAGCGGACAGTTTACGGCTGACTCACCTTCTTCGGGCGACGGCACCGGCAACGGTCTCGCCGACATGCTGCTGGGACTTCCGAATTTCGCGACGATTTCGACGCTGACGTATTTCGGAAATCGCCAGCAGAGCTATGGTGGGTTCTTCCAGGACGACTACAAAATCACCAACAAACTAACGCTAAACTTGGGTCTGCGCTACGACTACACCACTCCCATCAAAGAGGCGCATAATCAACAAGCTAATTTCGATTTCGCCACGGGCAAGTTGGTCGCGGCGGGCACGGGCGGAGCCTCCGCCGGCCTGGTGAATACCGACAAGGACGATTTTTCGCCGCGCATCGGTCTCGCCTGGAATGTTTTCAAGAATACTGTAATCCGCTCCGCTTATGGGCGGTTCTTCAGCTATCAGGAGATTCGCACGGGCGATCCGTTGCAGCTTGCTTATAACTTGCCGTTCTTTTATCAGCCCGCCTTTTCAAGCGATGGAGTTACGCCGGTGTTGACGGTTCGTAAAGGTTTTCCGCCACTCAATCCGAGCCAGGCGGTGGACGCCAGCGTGACTATCTCCGGATCTGGAGTCGGCTCGCATCTGCACGCACCGGTTCTGGATGAATGGAACTTCAATATCCAACATCAACTCCCCTCCAACATTCTTTTCGAAGTGGCTTATGTCGGATCGAAGTCGACGCATTTGCAGACGCTGCTGGATCCCAACCAGGATCCGACGCCGGGTCCGGGTGACATTCAAGCGCGGCGTCCGTATCCGCAGTATTCCGGATTTACCGACATCGTAAATCGGGGGAACTCCACGTTTCACGCGCTCGAGATCAAAGTGGAAAAACGTCTCTCTCACGGACTGATGTTCCTGAGCTCATTTACGTACGGCAAATCGATCAACGATCAACCGGAGATTTGTTGCAACTCTCCGTGGCCGCAGAACTCTTATAACGTTGCGTCGGAAAAAGGCGTGTCCGACTTCGATCAGAGATTCCGGTGGGTCACGAGCTTCGATTATCAGATCCCGGTGGGAAAAGGGCAACACTACTTGAACTCTAGCCGCGCGGCCGACCTGATTCTGGGCGGCTGGCACCTGGGCGGCATTTTCACGTGGCATACCGGTTTTTACTTCTCGCCGGCGATGGGCTACGATCCTTCGAACACCGGCTCGCAGGGCCTGACCCGGACCGATCGTGTTTGCGATGGAAATCTGCCTTCCGGGCAGCGGACCGTGGATCTGTGGTTTAATCCCGACTGTTTCCCCTTGCCGACAGGGTATGCGTTCGGCAATTCCGGCAAGAATGTGCTGATCGGCCCTGGACAAGTGAATGGCGATATGTCGCTACGTAAGATTTTTACGATCACCGAACGCGTGCGCACCGAATTCCGTACCGAATTTTTCAACGCGTTTAACCACCCCAATTTCGCACAACCGGATAACTACATCACGGACGGTCCAGGCGCGACGGGTACAATCACTTCGACCGCTGGTGTGAATCGTCAGATACAGATGGCGCTTAAGGTGTTGTTCTAAGCAGACGGCTCAGCTTCTGCCTGTACTCACTGCCGACGCAAAGGTCGAATGTCCGCCGAAATAACATTCGATGGATTCGATCCTTTCTCCGCTGGTTCGAACGTACTCTACGTTCCGGAATTGTTTACCATTCGTGGTATGGCAAAGATATCGGACGAACGCCACATCGCCCTGACTGATAAGCCGTTCGATATCGAAATGATGGACGAAGTCCTTCTGCGTGTCCCAGCAGCGCGATTTGAACATACTCTTGCTGATGTGGTCGTCATCGTTGGCGCTGGTGAACGCGAAGTCGTCCGACAGTAGAGCATCGAACGGGCCCCAATCTTTCTGCTCCCAAATCTTGTAGTATCGCCGTACTACCTCCTCAGTCGAGCGGCCTTGGGCGTTCGCCGAGCCTGGAGGACAAAATGCACCGGCGAGCGCAATGCCACTGGCTCCAAGCAGATTTCTCCGCGTTGTTGTTCGAGTTTTCATGACAACTTCTCCTTTCGCACACGTTTTCTGTTCCGCACTTCTTTTTTGAAAAGCAGCTCGATATAGCGCCGCAGGTGCTCGATGCTATCGATCGCGACTTGCGTTCCGTCTTTGGCTTTCGCCAGAACAAAGGCCCCCTGCAGCACTACTTGCGTGTAGAGCGCCAGGCTGCTGGCCGTCCAATCTGCATCGATGCGATATCGCTCCATCGCGGCGGCGATGTCCTTTTCAATATTTGCCGCATGGTCCGTGATGGTTGCCTCGCAGGCGCGCGCGATCTCCGGATGCGATTGGTAAACTTCCTGAATCATCGTGCCCGCCAGGCAACTGATCTCGGAGAGTGTTCCGGCGAGCATCGCCTTTCGAAAATCGAGATATCCGAGGACACGTTCGAGCGGATCTGAATGCTCGTGATAGGAAGCCGCGGCGAAAACTGCGCTGGTACACTCGCCCCAATAGGTTGCGGACGCCACAGCAAGCGCGTCTTTGCTCTTGAAGTGGTGAAAGAATGCGCCCTTAGTGACCGAGGCCGCCTCGCACAGCCGATCCACCGTCGTTGCGGCGTATCCTTGCTCACGGATGAGCTTGAAGGACACATTGAGCAGCTTCTGACGTGAGCCTTTCGTGGTGGACCGGGCGGCCCCGAGGGATTCCATTGGCGGAATCATACCAACTAGTTGGTATGTTGTCAACAGAAAAGCCGGAAGTGGCTAGAATCTTGCGCGACGGAGATCTTCGATTTGCCTGCGAACGGCTGCGGCGATCGGCGATCCGGGATTGTCGCCGGCCAACGCGTTTGCTTCTTGGATGGCTTTGTCTAACAGTCCCGCTTCGGCGTAAACAATCGCTCGCGCTAAATGCGATGGCGGCATGCGCTCCAATTCCTGGAGCTGCGGGGCAGCGATCACTCGAAATCTGGCCGGCGGCGCCGGCGGAGTGGGCGCCAATTCCTCGTGTCCATTCCACTTCGCGGCAACTTGCCATTCGTAAACGACTCCGGCTTGCAAGGCTTGGCTCGGCTTCCACTCCGGGACATTCAGCGGAGAACTGCTCATCACCTCACCGGATGCAAGATTCTTAATCGTGACCACGTAGTTTGCGCGCGGTTTCCATTCTGTCCACCGGAATGAAGGCATTGGCACATCGACCACTGTTCCCAGCGGACTTTCCAGATGGAACGGAGCGGCGTTCGTGGATCCCATCAGCGCACCTTGCGGCGGCGCGAGCTCGCCCAGAACGCGGGGCGTCTGCAAGGTACCACCGGCCAGGACGCGGCGGATCGAAGCCGCCTGGTCTTGAGTGACCCCAGCAACGCCGTGTAAAACGCCGCGTGAATCAAGCGTAACTCGGCCGGAAACATCGTTGAGCATAACCAGCACGGTTGGCCGCTGAAACCAGAGCGCCAGCCCCGTCGTAATGGCCAACGCGGCGGCCGCTGCAATCCACCAACTTGCGAAGCGGCGCGGGGCTGGTGCGGGTTTTTTCGAGGACCGCGCAAATTCCATGAGGCTTGCGACATCCGCACGGCATTCCGCACACCAGCTCAGATGCTCTTCAATTCTTACCCGGCGGGATTGTTCCAACGCGCCATCGACGAAGTTTTGTAAGTCCCCAGCAGTGACGTGTTCTTCCATTTGAGCGCGAAGATTCTGAATCGCCTCCGAAGACGAACTCTGTTGACGTAGCTTGGCCCGACACTCCTCACACACAGCGATGTGGGCGGAAATGCGCAACAGATCGTTCGCCGGCAAAGTCCGGCTGCGATAAGCGCGCAAGTCGAGTTCTGTAAGGTGGTCCAATCTACCTCGCCCCCGTCTCTGAAGACGCAGAATGAGCCGGGATATTGGCGCCTACGCGATTCCCCAGCCTTTTCCTCGCCGATTTTCGCAGATTAATTACTTGCTGCCGGGTCATTCCGAGTCTGGCCGCGATCGCAAGATCGTCCAATGGAAGCTTAGGCCACAGTTCTGCGAACTCAGCGGCGCCCAGCTCCAGCCGATCAGCTAAGGTGTGAAAGGAAACCACACCGAACAACAAAAATACATCCAAACCATCGGCGTTCATGTGTAACAGCAACGCTTGCCTCTGCCGCACGGGAAGCTCCGCGATGGCCGCCCACAACCGCTCTGCATAACGGCGCTGATCGATTTCTTCTTCAATTTTTGAAACGGCAACCGGTCCATGAGGCGGAACAGCATGGACGCGATCCAGCGGCTCGCCCCAAAGCTCTGCAACTACGTCTACCAAAGCGTCAAAATCCAAAGGCGCTTGCGCCAACTGGAAGACCGCGTGCAGTGAATCCGCGGGAGCCAGCCCACGGGCGCTGTACCAGCGATCCGCCGCGCCGATCGCTTCCGCCGAATTTTGCCCCTTCCATGCGGCCAGTCCACATAACCAAGCGCCATGACCGGACTGCCAGATCGCGAGACGGGAATCGTGACGCAGGATATAGTGGATCCGATCGCGCAGTCGGCGCCATAGCGGATACTTGCGGCGCAGATATTCGCTCGCGGCGTTGAACGAACAGGCGGCTATGTAGTTGGCGAAGCTTTCCACACGGCACTCGGTTGCGAAAGTCTTCCAGTCGCGCAGACTAGATGCAGCCTGCACCAATACCTCCGAGCAAACGTCATCCAGATCCGGACAGTCCGAACCGAGCTTGCGCAGGATCACTTTGCGGATGCGCGGTTCCGCTTCCCGCACCAACAGATCTTCCAACAGTTTTTCGGTAGCGTCGCCGGTGGCTGTAAGATACGGGTCAAGCAACGCGTCCATGGGATTACCGGCCGTCTCCCACCAGAATGAAGGCCGCCCAATCGAAGGGATGGGAGTTGGGCTTGCGCAGCATGGCCAGTTGCGCGGATTGCAACGCTTTCGCCTTGCCGATTCCGTTGCTACCGCCTCTCCATTGCCGATGGAATTCCAGCATCAGATCTCCGCTGCTTTTCGCATCCACTTTCCACTGGCTAACTAATGCCGAGGGCGATCCGGCGACGAACAACGCCCAGGTCAAACCGATGACGCCTTCCCCGGGCACATCCCCTCCTCGCGCGGTTTCGCACGCCGAAAGCACCGACAATTGGGCGTTGAGATCGAGTTGCATGATCTCCCAAGCCTCCAGCAAACCGTCTTCGGAGCTGCCCGGCGCAGGCTCCGCGAGCGTGATGTGCGAATAGAGAGGGCTGCGGTCATCGAAGACCGCGTGAGCCGCGAAATGCAGAATTCGATAGGGCGGCGCTTCTCGTTTCCAACGTTCTTCCGTGGCGTCCATGCCGGTGTAACTCCGGCTGCCGGGATAAATTGCCGCGACCGCTTGCACTTGCCGCGCCGCGTCGGGCAACGGCGAACGTCCGGCGGGGTCGCCGAACGCAAGCAGAGTGTCCCCGGAGGTCTTACGCCGCGCCGCTGCCTGCATTTCCGCGCTCAGCACGGTGAACGAAGGCGCGTAAGAGAACGAAACGCGCTCAATCAGGAAGTGCCCCTGTTCCGGTTCGAGAGCTTGAAAGGGCAGCTCCCAGAGAGGCCCATCCGGTGAAACGATCCAATCGGAAGTTCCGGCCAACGCCGAGTTGGCGGGCTCAATCAGCAGAGCATACAGGTCGCGGGCTGCTTGATCCACTCGCAAATCCCGATTCGAGAGCTGTGCGAGAAACACCTCGACGCGGCGCTTGAGGGCAGCTTGAGAAATCTTCAGCGTGAAACGACGGACGCCGGCGGCGTTAATCACAAACAGCCAGGTCTGCCGTGGTGTGACCGTAAATTCCAGCAAGGCCGCGTTATGACTCGGAAGCAAAGCTTGAGCTGCCTTGACATCGATAATTGGACTCTCGGCGCGAGCCACGCGCAGATCCGGGTGCGCGGCATATAGGGCCGTCTGAAACGTCTGATAATTTAAACGCGCTTGATCCTGCTTTCTGCGCGAGAGATCGGCATCCGGCGCAGCGGCGGATTGCATTTCGAGACTTGCCGCAGTCAGGACCATGCGCAAACGGCGTTCTTCGGCGCGCTGATCGGCAGTCATAGCTTTAGCGAGCGGCTCATGATGGCGATCGATGGTGTCGAGCAGCGCACGCGCGCGCGCACGCTCACTATAGTGAAACGCCTCATCGATACGACCGGCTTCGATCGCCAGTTCCATGCGCTCCTGGTATGGTTCGGTCTTACTGGCAAAGAAAATGGCGCGTTCGCGCGCTCCCCCCGCCACGCGAGTGCGCAAATCTTCCAGCAGCGCGATCGCGGATTCGAAAGCTTGTTTGGCCTCGGCGGGATGTCCCAAGGCTTTTTGCGCGCGCCCGAGCGCTGTGTAGGCGGTCCACTGCACTTCCATTTGACGCGTATGCTCTCCGGCGGCGACGGCGCGCTGAGCGAACTCGCGGCTGGATGGCATGTCGCCTCGCTTGTATTCCAAATCGGAAATAGCCACCAGGGTCGCGCCCACTTCCAATTGGTCGTGAATCGATTCTTCCACCGCCAGGCTTCGTTTGAGATAGAGATCCGCTTCCTTGAATCGGCCCTCGGACAAATTCAAGCGACCCAGATTGTAAGTGGCGAAAGCGATCTTCAATTTCGCGTCC
>DATGIH010000420.1:0-5794 GCA_035295865.1 Bryobacteraceae bacterium | reverse complement strand
ATCTTCACGCATTCCGGCGTGTTTTCGACAATCGCGCGGAACTGCTCGCGCGCCTCGAGTTCCGCGTTCTTTCGCTCGGTGATGTCCGCCAGCACGTTCACCACGCCGCGAACGCACCCCTGGCTGTCACGGAGCACATGCGAATACGGCATGAACCAGAATCGCGTTCCGTCGCTGCGCTCGGCGAAACACTCGATTCCGTTGAGCACCGGCGCGCCTTTGAGTGCCAGTGCCATCGGACATTGATCGGCCGCTAGAGGTTTCCGTCGGCCAGCGAAATTTTCCACGCAGTGAACCATTGATCCGTATCCAGCGCGGGATCTTCGTTCGAAAGCTCTCTCGCGGCGTCGTTGAAATAAGTGAGCCGGCCGATTGCATCCGTCACATAGACTGCAACCGGCAGAATTTCAACGATCTCCCGGAACGCATGGCTTTGCCCGGCCTCTTCTCCACCGAGAAAAGCCGCCAGCGCCTGCGCCTTGGCCGCAGTCATTTCCATTTCACAGCACCATCCACAGCATCCAGAAAATCATTCGGGGCGAACGGCTTCGCCAGAAAAGCGTGGGCCCCTCTCTCAATGGCGCGATTCCGGATCCCGCTCTCCGGGTGCCCGGAAATGAAAACGATCGGGATTCCGCATTCCGAGACATTTAACCGGTCTTGCAATTCCCACCCATCCATTCCCGCCATTTGAATGTCGAGAACCAAACAAGCTGTCTCCCGCATCCGCGCCGATTCCAAAAACTGCTCCCCGGACTCAAAGACGGCCACCTGATATCCGGCGGACCGTAGCAGTGCATCCGTCGAGTCGCGCACGGATGGATCGTCGTCTACCACCGACACTAAGCTGCTCCCCATTTCTTTGCTCCCCTATTCGATTTGTGGCCGGGCCTCTTCGGACCCGTTTCATTCACCGTAAGTTAGTGAAGATTTTCAATACTCGAGCAGTCACGCTGGAACCCGATCATAAGCGAGGTGCGGGCCAGTGCGCCAGTCTACGCGGGTCGAGAAAAGCTATCCCTTGGTCGAATCCGAGTTGACCGGTGCACAGGCTAAAATCAGGGTGCCTTCTCCCAGCTGGCTTTTCACCGTCAGCGTGCCGCCGATGAGCCGGGCGCGTTCGCGCATGCTCAACAGGCCCAATCCGTGCTTAACTCCTCCGGCACTGGCCTCGAAACCGGGACCGTTGTCCTCCACAAACAGGTACATCTTGTCCCTTTGCCGGGCTAGCGTAACCCGAACACGCGCTCCACGAGCGTGCTTCCGGATATTTCGCAGCGCTTCTTGCGCAATGCGGTACAAGGCTGTACCAATCGCCGGATCGAATACCGGAGCACCGCTTCGATCTTTGAATTTCGCCGATCCGCCGGCCGCGTTGAATTGCTCCACCAGTTGATTCAGGGCCACGGATAAGCCCAGATTCGTGACGATGGAAGGATGCAGCCGATGCGAAACCTCTTCCAGACCGGCTGCCAATTCATCCAGGTTCGTACGTACCAGGGAAAGAGCCTTCGCTCCTTCGGCCTCATGCACGAAACGGGCAACGTTATCCAGCTGGATGCCGATCATCGCAGCCCGTTGGCCGAGGTCGTCGTGCAAATCGCGCGCCATCCGGCACCGTTCCTCCTCCTGCGCCGTTATGAGATGCGCCGACAGGATTTGAATTTCCGCGTGCGCATTCTTCAATGCCTCGCTAGTACTATCCATACAACCATCGTACCGGTGGAGCTGGTGAGAATACTAGCCTCTTCGTAATCAGAAGATCTATACTTTGGTTGAGGTGAGACTCTATCTGTTTGAAATTAATATAGATATCCAACAGCTTCGCAGAAGTTACATCGCCTCGGATCCATTCAACTTTTGCGCCATTCAAACGTCGACCAGCGATTCGGCACGTGTCTTTTCAACTGATAGCCAAAGGCCACACTCGTCATTGCGTATTGTGCGCATTGTAATGAGATGTTCGCACGTGCAATGTAACCTCTTAAAGAGGTTCCTGTGGTCAGTCCGCATCATATTAGATTCATATCTTTCTGTTGCTTAGGATTTTCCTTCAGCGTTTTCGCGCAGACCGAGCGCACCTATCTAACCGGCGCCGTGGTCGATCCGCAGGGCAACCGGGTGCCCCAGGCGAAGGTGGTCGCGGTGCAGGATGCAACCGGGCTCAAACGCAAAACAGAAACCACTTCGCAGGGCACTTATCAGCTTGCGGATCTTCCGCCGGGCGTTTTTACCATTCAGTTTTCGAAGGAAGGGTTTTCCACTTACCAAGCCAACCACGTCCGCCAAGTGGTGGGGCAAACGGGAACTCTCAACGTCACGCTCAGCCTGGGCAGCCAACAGGAAGAGGCCAACGTGAGCGAAGCCACCGTGCAACTCGACAGAGTGGATGTCACGGTGGGCGGCGAAGTTGAGCAGCAACAGGTGAACGAACTGCCCATCAACGGCCGCAACTGGGCCACCCTCACATCGCTCGCGCCCGGCGCGGTGGATAACGGAGCGGGCGATCAGCGGACCATCCGTTTCGCCGGCCACGGACTCGACGACAACAACCTCACCCTGGACGGCGTGGACGCCACCGCCGTTTTCAACCAGATGCAGCGCGAATATGTGCGCTTGACCATCCCGCTCGATTCCATCGCGGAATTTGACGTCAAAAGCCAAACCTTCGGAGCGGACGTCGAAGGCGGAACGGCCGGCGGTCAGGTGGCCGTGGTTTCTCCCTCCGGCACCAACACATTCCATGGCGACGTCTTCGATTACTTTCGTAACGACGGCATCGAAGCGCGCACGCCTTTTAACGGACCTTCTCCCAATCCATTTTTGTTGAATCAATTCGGCGCCGGCGTGGGCGGACCCATGCTCAAGAACAAGCTATTCTTCTTCGCCAATTACGAAGGCTTGCGCCAGCACTTGGATGGAACCCAAATCGGACTGGTTCCAAGCCCCAGCTTCCTGGCGCAAGCCGAACAGGCTTCGCCCGCTCTCACTCCCATCCTGCAGGCTTATCCTGCTGGTACTTCGCCCAGCACAAAATCCAGCGTATGGAACTACGCGGGCAGAGGCCGTCAAATCGACAACGAAGATTCAGGAATGATTCGCCTGGACTATCACTTCTCGCAAAAAACCACGGCCTTTGCGCGCTTCAACTCTGACGAAGCGTTTGAAACGACGCCCACCGGCAATCTCACGGCGCTGAGTATCTTCGATACGAAGTTCAATAACGGGGAAGTGGAACTGCTGCACGTCTTCACCCCAACGCTGGTGAACGAGTTCAAGTTCGGCATCAATCAGGACTTTTACCACAACGGCACTCTTTCGCCGCTGCCTTACACGTTCAGCGTCTCCGGCTTCAGCTCCTTCGCCGGGCACACCACGTCCGACAATCCGTCAAAAGCCATCAGCGTGCTCGATGATTGGTCCTGGGCGAAGGGCAAACACACGTTAAAGTTTGGTTTCGAAATCAAACGGGACTTCTTGAACCAAGGCAGCTCCCCAAAAGGCACGCTCAGCTTTAGTTCCACGGCGAACTTCTTGAACAACGCAGTGAACACCGCGTCTTATACGGCGCTGCTTCCGCTGGTGCGTCAGCGCAAGACTCAATATTGGGTTTACGCCGAAGACGAGTGGAAAGTAACGGAGAACCTCACCATCAACATGGGCGTCCGCTACAACATCTTCAACGCCTTGCATGCGGTCAACAATCAGGCGGTACCGTTCGACTTCGGTACTTGCGGCGGTTTCTGCCCTCGGACCGATTCGTTCTTCCACCCCCGCTACGACGATGTCGATCCGCGTGTCGGAGTGGCTTGGTCGCACGGCGATACCGTTTTCCGCGCCGGTGGCGGCCTTTACCATACCGACGGCCAATTGGACGATCAGAATCTGCCCATCTCCAACACGGTGAGCGCATATTCGTTCAACAGCGCCAACAAAGCTTTTGCCGGACTTTCCTATCCGCTCACGCCGTTTCTGGCTTACGCCGAAGCGGGCGGATTGGGTGTCGTCTCGCCGCGCGATCTGGACCGGAATCGCAAAGATGCCTATGTCGCCGCTTGGACCGCTTCCATCCAGCGGAAGCTGCCGTTCAACTTCGTCGGCACGGTAAGCTATCTGGGCAATAAGGGGACCGATATTCTCACCACAACCTATACCAATCTCGCGGCGCCTCCCACAAATGCAGTGCCTTACCCGGCCTTCGGCGCCGTATCGTGGCGCGGCGATGTGGGTAACAGTACGTTCGAAGCCTTGCAGTCCAACGTGCGGCGGACCTTTACGAATGGATTCCTATTGAGCGCCAACTACATGTGGTCGCATTCCATCAACGATGGCAGCATCGGCGGCGGCGAATCGGATGTCCCGCAGAATTCCTTCTGCCGCGCTTGCGATAAAGCCAGCAGCGACGATGATATCCGTCACACGTTCAATCTCTCCACCGTTTACACGCTGCCGTTCAAAAATCGCATCTGGGGCAACTGGCAACTCAGTGCCATCGGAACAGCCCAGACCGGGCTTCCCGTAAATATCACAGTCGATCGATCGAACTCGGCCGTTCCCGGACTTTTTGCCATTAACGGCTCAGAACGCCCGGACTATGTTTCGGGCGTGTCGCTGACTCCCCCTGCCGGTTCCACTCCGAACAACTGGATCAACTCCGCGGCATTTGCAGTTCCCCAAAAACAGACCTTCGGCAACCTGGGCCGGAATGCATTCCGCGCTCCCGGGATTTCGCAGCTCGACGTCGGGCTTTCGAAATTTACGAACATCACGGAGCGGGTGAATCTACGCTTCCGCGCCGACCTGTTTAATGTGTTCAACCGCGCTCAATTCGGCGCCCCGAACGCGGACATCTCCGCCTCGAATTTCGGCATCATCACGTCCACCATCAGCAACTACGCAACTGGCCGCGGGACACCGCGCGAATTGCAGCTTTCCGTGAAGCTCCTGTTCTAGCCGGCCGTGGCGGAATCAGTTCGATTCGGAAATGTGGTGACAGGCTCGGATTTCCGCGAGAGCCATATCCCGTCAACACGAGACTGCCGACCGCGGAAATCCGTGCCTGTCACCACATTTCCAGCCGCGAACCGCTAAATCACTCCTTCGTCAACGCCAACGCGATAGCGGCCCAAGCCGTACCGGCGGACGAAATCCATTGGTCATGATGATGCGGGAATCCGCTCTCAAAATAAGGCTGGAACTTCACAGCGCGGCTGATCACGTGCCAGGACCCGTCTTCAAACTGCGTGTCGAGCAGAAATTTGACGCCTCGCTGGTAAGCGGGGCTGGTCGCCGGAATAATACCTGCCTCATGTAGCGCGTACAAGGTCTGGCCAGTCGCGTAGGCATCGCTCGGAAATTCCGGGCGCTGCGACCATCCGCCGTCGGCCCGTTGCTCGGCCAGTAGCTGTTCGCCGTATTTCTTGATCACGTGCCGATCGGCCTTCGCCCACACGATGCCCAGCAGCTGCATTGTGCGCTCTTCCGTGAATCTCGGCTCGAATTCGATCAGCCATTTGCGTGCGCGAGCAACGCGCTGCTCCGTCTCCTTGCGGCGTCCCGGAAGCGCATACTGTTGGATCGCACGCACCGCGTACGCGGTATCCGACGCCGGCGAATATTGCAGCGGAGGCCGCCGGTCGACGCCTTGCCACGCTCCGTCTTCGCGCTGCGCGTTCATCAGGCTGTGAACGTCGGCGTCCATGAGCGCGTCGGCCGGATATTTTTGCATCGCGAGGCTCACCAGAAACAAACTATCGATCATCGGATAGCCGCCCTTATTGCGCGCCACCAAAGT
>DATGIH010000419.1:0-3358 GCA_035295865.1 Bryobacteraceae bacterium | reverse complement strand
CACTGGTTGTTCCACACGTTTCACTGCCCAAGCTCATGGGGACTCTCAAGGGCGGCACCTCGCGTAAAACCAATCTTGTGTTGGGGCGCACCGGCAAGCATTTTTGGCAAGACGAGAGCTACGACCACGCAGTTCGCGACGAGGACGAAATGCGGCGCATTCGACACTACATAGAATGGAATCCTGTCCGTGCGGGATTGGTCAATGATCCATCTGGCGATTCCGACGATCCCGATCACCATTCCGATTTGATGCCGATCAGTCTTCCGAAGGAAGCCGATCGGGTGTTTCGGAGCGAAGCGACGCTGGGGTTTTGATTGTGACGTAGTGATCGGCATCCGGTCAAGCGGAACCTTTTCTCGCCAGCGGGGGAATGGGGTGCGGGGCAAGGGGGCGGCGTTTGAGCCCCCTTGCCCTGCCCAGCAATGGAGAGGAACCGAAGTCGGATCGTTGAGTTCAGGAAACATCTGAGGAGTCCTTGCCGTTTTTGCGTTTGCGCATGGACTCGCCTTGCATCTCGATGCGATGAGCGTTGTGGACAAGCCGGTCAAGGATGCTGTCAGCCACGGTGGGATCGCCGATCTGAGTGTGCCACTGTGCAATGGGAAGTTGCGAGGTGAGAATCGTGGACCGCAGTTGATAGCGGTCTTCGCAAACTTCCAGGAAGTCGCGACGTTCCGATTCCGAAAGCGGCGCCATGGCCCAATCGTCGACGATCAGCACATCGACGCGCGCCCAGCGCCCGAGCAAAGCACGCAGACTGCCGTCGGCGCGGGCCAAGGCCAGATCGCGAAACAGTTGCGCCGCACGCGTGTAGAGCGCGGTGAATCCGTCACGGCAGGCCTTCTGGGCCAGAGCTACAGCCAAGAAACTCTTCCCGATTCCGGTGGGACCCAGCAGAAAAAGATTCTGGTGTCGGCGAACCCAATCGGAATCGCTCAACAAACCGCGCAGCAGGGCGCGATCCAGGCCGCGCGGGGTGCGCCAGTCCAAGTCTTCGACACAAGCCTGGCCGCGCAGTTTGGCGTTGTGCAAGCGGCGTTGGAGCGCGCGATTCTGCCGCCAGTTCCATTGTTGATCGACCAGCAAGGCGAAGCGTTCTTCGAAGCTGAGATCGGTGGGAGGCTGTTGTTGTTGGGCGCGGAAAGCATCGGCCATGCCGCGCAGACGGAGTGCTAATAGCTTTTCGATGGTTTGTTGATTGAGCATAAGTTCTCCTGAAAGAATGGGGGTTATTGAACGGAAGGATCGAAGTAGGAAGCGCCGCGGATGTTGTTGTGATCCAGCGGCGGGCGCGGCTCGGGAGTTTCCAGCGGCTGGGAGTCCAGCCCGTGATCGAGCATGGACTTGACGCTGCGATAGGAACAGGCGTTGGTAGCCAGAGCGCGCTGTGCCGCCGCTTCCAGCCGCGGATGAGTGTAGGTTTTTCCCAGACGCAGGAGTCCCAAGCAGGAGCGATAGCCCATCTCGGGATGTTTTTTCGACTCCAGGATGCGCGCGAACAACCGCGCCGTTTGCGGCCCCACAGTTTGGGCCCAGCTGACCAGGCGTGAAGGCGTCCACTCCAGATGTCGCTGATGGCTCTTGGGTCGATGCTCGTTTTGGGTGCTGGCCAAATACGGTCGGCGATCGCGGCGATGCGAGGCGACGCGCTGGCCTCGCCGCAAGATCTCCACGCTGGTGAGCGTGGCACGGATCTCTACCTGCTGGCCGGTCAGCGTGTAAGGAACGCTGTAGTAGTGCCGGTCCAACTCGACGTGGTAGTCGATGTTGACGCGCGCCGTGGACCACTCGGCAAACTCGTAACGTTCCCCAGGCAGCGGTTGAAGTGCCGGACGATCGAGCTCCGCAAACAAGCTGGCGCGACAGCCTTCGCGCTTGCGAAACGGGCGTTGATTCAGCTTTTCCAGTAACGCGCCGATCGCTTCATTGGCTTGTTCCAGGCTGAAGAAGCGATGGTGCCGGAGTGCGGCCACGATCCAGCGCTGCACGACTTGCACGCCCGCCTCGACTTTGGCTTTGTCGCGCGGCTTGCGCCGCCGCGCGGGAATCACCGCCACGCGGTAATGCTCGGCCATCTCTTGATAACTGCGATTCAGATCCGGTTCGTAGCGGCAGGCGCGATCCACGCCGCTCTTCAGATTATCGGGAACGGCGATCTTCGGCACGCCGCCGAAGAACTCGAAGGCGCGGATGTGTGAGCCGAGCCAGCAGTGCAGTTGCTGACTTTCGGTGGCTTCGGCGTACGTGTAGTTGCTGGCGCCCAGCACGGCCACGAACAGTGCCGCCTGCCGCACCGCTCCGTCTGGCCCGTGAATCGGAATCGTCGCACCGGCGTAATCGACGAACACTTTTTCGCCGGCGATGTGCTCCTGGCGCAGGACCACATCCAAATGTTTCCGCCAACGCAGATACAACTCGCAGAAACGGCTGTAGCCGTAACCGGATGGGTTAGTCTCGCGATATTCCTGCCAGACCAGCAGCAGGGTCAAGTGCGCGTGGGTTTGCAGTTCGTGCTGAATCGCTGCGAAGTCCGGCAGAGTTTTTTCCGCCGTGGTTTCCCGGGAAGCGGTTCCGTAGAGTGCTTGTTCCAGGTGCTCCTGGTTCCAGTCGGGTGGCAGCGGCCAACTCACACCGGCCGCTCTGGCTCGCTTCAAACAATCATGGACAGTGCTCTGGCCGATCCCGCAACTGCGGGCAATCTGGCGTTGGCCTAGCTTCAGTTCGTAGTGCAGTCGGAGTACTTCTTGAGTCTTGCGCATGGACATCCTCAGGGTCGGCAATCGGATCCTCCACTCTCAGTGGAGGCCCGCATGGCTCGGGATTGTCCAGCGTTACTTTTTCGCCCTTCGGTTCCCGGGTTTCGATTCCCGGGATGCCGATCACCATTCCGGGAAGTACCCAAAACTGATCGGCTTCCTGCCGGAATCGTGATCGGGATCACCCCGGAATGCTGATCGGGATCAGCCCGGAATCGTGATCGGCTTCAGCCCGGAATGCTGATCGGGATGCCCCGGAATACGCAATGAAACGCTTCATTAGGAAACTCCTGATCCTTGCCGCAGTTCCGTCAGTCGCGCTGTACGCGTACGTCGCCGTTCGGCACAACTCTATGGAGCACTTTGCCATCGAAGCTGTGAGCGGCTCCGAGGATGCACCGTCTGCGGCGTTGCGCCTGAGCTCATATAAGGGGCGCGATGCAATAATGCTACTCTTGGAGATCTTGCGAACTGGATCGGACACTAGAGTTTCAGATGTCGTTTTCAAGGAGCTGGCGAAGCAAAATGATCCTGAGGTTGCGAACATACTCGCGCGATTCTTGCAACCACACCAGGGAATAGGATTACGCCAAAGCGTC
>DATGIH010000418.1:0-12125 GCA_035295865.1 Bryobacteraceae bacterium | reverse complement strand
CCGCCGGTAATCGTCGCGCCGTGAGAAGTTTCGTCCACGCGCAGTGGCGGACCGAAATCGTTGTGGACTTCGCCGCGATCGGTGGAGGCTTTCAAATCGAATTTCGAGTTGTCCGCCAGCGCCAGTTCCAAGTCGCCCGAGCGCGTCCGTACTTCGATGTTCGGCGTCGTTTTGCCCGGGCGCAGATCGATGTTGCCCCGCTCCAGCGTTAGATTCAAGCCTTGCGTGAAATCGGAAATCTGGATGTCGCGCGAGCGGGCGTTCACCCGGATCGGCCCAATCAGATTCTCAGCGGTAAATTCCCCGAGACCCATGTGAATCTGTCCGGGGAGCTTCTCGCAATTCACGCTGACCTGCGAATCTTCCCAACGCAGTGGCTTCGCCAGATTGCTGAGCTGGATTTGGCCGGTGTAAGTTCCAGCGACGGTCACCTGTCCTTCGATGTTTTGTAACTCAACATCTTGCCCATGACCCTTGAGGTCAATGTTGCCCTTCACACCGACGGCGCGGATGATGTCGCTCTTGCGCAGATCGATGCGGACATCCCCCCCGATGCTTTCCAAACGCACGCCGGCGTTGTCGCTGTTGATATCCACCGTTCCGTTCACCGTCTGAATGTCGAAATCGCCCACGCGGCCGTGGCCTTCAATCGATGACCCGATCGGCACCGTGATCTCGAGTTCCGCCGTAGCGCGAATGCGATCGTTGACGCGGTCCTGATTGGTGCGCACAATGATCTGGTCGCCCTGTTGGATCAGCTCGAGCGGCGTATCCTTGTTCGCTTTGTCCGCATCAGCCTGTTGGAAGGAGCGGACCGTTTCACGGCCGCCGGCGCTTACCGTAGTGGCATCCTTCGATCCGGTGATTTTCGCATTGCCGCGGAAGCTCTCAATCAGAACTTTGCAATTTTTCGAACACGGCTTCTCGACATTCGCAAGCGTGTAATCGTAGCTATCGCCGAACTCGATCATTGCCCCATGCCAGGCTCTACCGGCGGGAAACCACGACGTGTAGTGACGCGCGGTCCACATGGTCCCGCCGACGATGCAAATAAGAAACACCAGCATCCATTCGCCGCCCGAAATCCCATTGCGCGGGATGGGCTTCGACATGGTGGCCCACATCAAAATCTCAATCAGCCGCAATCCACCCCATGCGATCAGGACGAACGGCCAGTATTTCGCGATGATATCCACCAGCGGAATCTCCGGCCACACATTGCGCAGCAGAAACAGTCCGCCAATTCCAATGAGAATCAGCGGCCCGATTACCGAACCCCGCCTCATATCGCACTCCCTCCGGTAGAACCCGGATTATGAATCACAGGCCGCGCTGTGACTTTTTCCAGAAGCTTCAAAAAACCGAACAGGATAATTAGAACCGGCCAGGTCCGCCCAAAACCGTAATAGCCGAAATAATCGATGGCGACCAACGATCCCAGCGCGATCAGCATGATCGGCCCGCGCACGGCTTGGACTAATGTCGGCTCGGGCGGCAGCTGATAATTCTGACTCTGCCCGTAACTCTGAGTTTGGGTGTACTTAATGTCGCTCATGGGACGCCTCCCCCACTCCGGTTGGGCGTGAGCCTTCGCGCGATGCGGTCGCGGAAACGCGCTCATAGAGCATGTACACACCCAGCCCGATCAGCGCGATGGGCCAATACCGGATGAACTGGCTGAACCGAATGATTTCCATGTTGTTCAGCAAAAACAAAAGACCGAAGCCGATCAGAATCGCGGGCGCCACCGGAAAATGCGAACCGTGTCCGCGCAACGGAACTAAGCTCGAAAACTCGTCCACCTGCTGCCCCATCTGACGCTTCTTCGCCGTGTGGTACGCCTCGAACGCCATGTAGAAAACCCACACGCCGATCATCATTCCGAACAATGGTTCCATTCCACCCGCGGCATCGCCGCTGTTCACGATGCTGATCAGCACGCCGAGAATGATCACGTGCACCAGACCCTTGACGTACTGGCCGTTGTAAATGGCGCCGACTCCGGGAATCAACCCGAGCAGGAACGCCAGGCCGGGCGACGCGCTCATATCCGGCATGGGAGGTGGCGCCGGCGCGGTGTATGGCGAATATCCCGCCGATGGCGGAGGCGCGCTCGCAGGAGCTGGTACCGGCAGATGTTCTTCGCAATAGATTGTGCCATCGAACACGCGCCGGCAGCTCTCGCAAAGGGCCTTGCCGCAAGCTCTGCAATAAGCAACAGCCGATAGTTCCGGATGATTTATACAAGTCATGGTAGTTACCTCTTTTTCTCGCTTCCGGCTTCTGGCTTTTGCGCGCCGCTGGGCGGCGCCTGCTGACTGCTTTCTGCCTTCTGCTTACCGCTCTCTACGTTCTGCTTCACTGCGCTTGCAGGCTGCTTGGATGCATCGGCAACCTGCGCTTGATCCTGATCCGTCCACTCCTTCAATCGCGACTGGATTTCAATCACCAGCCGCAGATTGTCGTAATACTTCACCGAACGATCCCACATGCGATGCGCGCGATCGTCGATCGACGCCCAAATCTTCACCGGATCGAGATCCGCGGGACGCAACTGCCGTGGCTCGATATGCGCGAACTTCGCGATCATCGAGAACGACAACACCGTCATCGCCATGCCCATCACATAGCGCGGCTGCAGCATTCCATGCACCCAGCCGCCAAACAACTTCTTCCACCACGAACGTTTTTCCGCTACCGGCCGCCCGTTCGGCAGCACATGCAGGATGCGCGTCAGTAACTCAGCGGGAGGCTCTGCTGGCGCTACCGTTTCGATGAAGGCGGTGACACCCGCCACATCTTTCGCCAACTCGCTGCAAGCGCTGCATCCAGCCAGGTGACTCTCGAGGGCGGACCTCTCCGCGGCGCGGAGCGTTCCGTCCACGTAGTCGCACAGCAGGATTTCCAGCTCAGCGCACGTCATATCCGAACCTTGTGGCGGCGCAGGACCCGAGCCAACTCCGCCCGCCCCCGATTCAGCCGCGACTTCACCGTTCCTTCCGGAACGTTCAGTACCTGGGCAATCTCCCGATATTCTAATTCTTCCAGGTCCCGCAAAATTACCGTCTCGCGCAGTTCCGGCGACAACTTCTGCAGACCGGCTTGCAGCACTTCACTGGCCTCTCGTCCGGCCAGCATTCCATCGGTCCGTGCCAGCACTGCGATGGTTTCTTCGAGAACCTTCACTTGATCTTCTATCGACTCCGTCGCGCGATCCATGCGGGTGCGCCGGTAATGATCGATCAGCAAGTTCCGCGTCAGCCGCGTCAACCACACCACAAACAAACCTTCGCCCGACCGGAAGCTCTTCAGATTTTTGAAGACGCGCATGAAAACATCCTGTGTCAGATCCTGCGCTTCGGCATCGCTGTTGGTGAAGCGATAGCAAATGGAATAGACACGCCGGGTATGTAGCTTGACCAAATCTTCCCAGGCGGAATCGTGGCCAGCCAGGCACCGTTCTACGAGTTGGGCATCCGCATCCAAATTGTTGGCCGTCCGACCCTGTGGGTATGGTGGCACCCAGTTCCATTTTGCTGCCGGAATTGCCACCGTGGCCATGAGCTTCTTCGAATCTCCTCTTCCTGTTTAGGAAAACGAAGATCTATGATAAGAAGTTCACTTGAATCCAAGATTTACATTCTTGAACGGCCACACCCGGCGTACCCATTGGCGAGGCGGTACGCCTTTGCTCCCGATTCCAAGCCCCCACCGGCGAAGCGCGTGCTAAACCGGCTCAAGGAATCGCCAAAAAGGGCCAAACCCCTGCTTTTCGTTACAGTAGGGGCAATCATCCTCATTGCCATTCTAGCCTATCGCTTGCATGGCACACCATTCGATTGGGCACTTTTTCTAACTACTTTCTATCGTGTGGATTTGAAGTGGCTCGCGGTCTCCATCTGCCTGATGCTGTTGACTTACGTCGGCCGGGCCCTGCGCTGGGAGGTCATGCTGCGGCCGTTGGGACGGAAAGTAAGCCTGCGAGCGCTGATTTACGATACAGCCATTGGTTTTACTGCGATTGTGCTGCTGGGCCGGGCCGGTGAAGTGGTGCGCCCGTATCTCATCTCGATCCGCGCCGCAGTGCCGTTCTCCTCACAAATGGCCGCCTGGCTTTTGGAACGCATCCTCGATCTGCTGGTCGTCCTGCTGCTTTTCGGATTCGGCCTGACTCATATCCCGTCACAAGGTGTGACGCTGGGTCCCGGATTACGCTGGGTTTTGGGAGCCGGTGGCTATCTGGTAGCTGGCATAACGGCGGCCTGCGTCCTGTTCCTGATCCTTTTCCGGCACTTCTCCGAACCAATGCGGAAGCGGCTGCTAGGCGCCCTCACATTCCTGCCGCCGAAGCAGTTTGAACGCGTGGATCAAATGCTGGCGGCTTTTACCAAAGGGATGGAATCCACCAAAGATCCTTGGCATCTCACTCTTCTCGTTCTGTACACGGTGATCGAATGGCTGATCATCGTGGCCAGCTATTACGCGCTATTTCATTCGTTTCCGGCCACCGCAAAGCTCGCGACCGCTGACGTCGTCGTCTTCCTGGGATTCGTAGCCTTCGGCAGCATCGTGCAGATTCCCGGTGTGGGCGGGGGAATCCAAGTGGCTTCGATTGTTGTGCTTACCGAGATCTATGGGATGTCGCTCGAATCCGCTACCGGCGTTGCCATCTTCATCTGGCTGATCACCTTCGTCGTAGTGGTACCTTTCGGCCTCGCCTGCGCCTTTCACCAGGGCATCAACTGGAGTAAACTCAAGCATCTGCCGCAAGACGTGCCCTTATGACGTGTCCCTTTTGTGGATTCAAGCAGGATCGTGTAATTGACTCCCGGGAGAGCAAGGAGGGGGAAGTCATCCGGCGCCGCCGCCAGTGCCTGAAGTGCGAGCGCCGCTTCACCACCTATGAGCGAAGCGATGAGATCCCTTACATGGTGGTCAAAAAGGACGGCCGGCGTGAGAAATTCGACCGGCAAAAGGTCTTGAGCGGGTTGTTGAAAGCGTGCGAAAAGCGCCCGGTTCCGATGGCGAAGCTCGCGGAAGTGGTCGATGCGGTGGAAGCCAAGCTCGCCGATAGCGCCGAGCGGGAAGTATCCACCACCGAGATAGGGGAGCTAATTATGGACCGTCTCCGCAACCTGGACAAGATCGCCTATGTGCGGTTTGCGTCGGTCTATCGCGATTTTCAGGATGTTGAGGCTTTCCTCAATGAATTGAAGCACTTGGTGCTCCAAAAACGCGGCTGACCCGGCTCCCGAAACCTCGTAACTTCAGATACACTTGCGGCAGGTGTAACCAAATAGAAATCGGAACATCTTTTAGTTAGTACTTAACTTCGATTCGGTTTCAGGTTATAATTGACTGCTGCATTCGTCGATTCGGTCGCTGGAGCCCCGTCCGGGCGGAAGTGTGCAGGAGTTCGTAGTGCCCAAGACATGCTACCTTTGCGCCCAATCGATACCAGGATGCGTCTAAAGAAGTGAGTAGCCCAAGTGGATCATTTTGAAGATCAGTTTTTGACCGATAGTCACGAACCCCTCGGGATTCCGTTCGATGAGGAACAGAATTTCTTCCATCCCGAGGAAGTTCAGGACGAAGAATTTCCTGCCGCGCAGCAGGTAGAAGAGTCGATTTACACCGACGATCCGGTACGGGTTTATCTCCGTGAAATGGGTGCGGTTCCTTTGCTCACTCGCGAAGGAGAAGTGAATCTGGCGCGCCGCATGGAGCGCGGAAAACTGCGCATGCAGAAATCCATCAGCCGGTCGGCGTTGGTTCAACTGCGCATCGTTGAAATCGCCGAATTGCTGAAGCACGGCGATGAAGAGCTGGACAATTTCGTGGATCTGGGCGATGTGGAAGAGGGCAGCGCCGCCGATACCAAAAAGCAAGCCGAAGTACGCTCCGAATTCGTGGAGATGATCGCGCTGCATAAGCGGCACGAGCAATTGAGCGAAAAGCTGGAAGCCATTCCGCTCAGCAACAAGAAAGTCCGGCGCCGTTGGAAGGGCAAGCTGAACCGGGCCAAAGTTGAGATGTCGAAGGCCATTCGGCACATTGCCTGGCTGCCGTCGCGCTGGAAGAATTTCGCCAAGGAACTGGAACACGCGGTGGAGCAGCTCGCTCATCTGGAAGCCGAGTTGCGCAAAATCGAATCCCGCACCGGGATTACCGCGCAAGCCCGCGCCCGCGAACTGCGGCGCGAAATCCGCAAGCTGGAAGCGGCTGCGGGGGCATCTCTGAACGACCTGAAGCACAGCATGTCGGTGATCCGGCATGGAGAAATCGAAGCCGAACGCGCCAAGAAGGATCTGGTGGAAGCCAACCTTCGCCTCGTAGTGTCCGTTGCGAAGAAATATGTCAATCGCGGATTGCATTTGCTGGATCTGATCCAGGAAGGCAACATCGGGTTGATGCGCGCCGCCGACAAATTCGAATACCGGCGCGGCTACAAGTTTTCCACTTACGCCACTTGGTGGATCCGGCAGGCAATAACGCGCGCGATTGCGGACCAATCGCGTACCATCCGCATTCCCGTTCACATGAACGAAAGCATGAACAAGTTCCTGCGCGCAACGCGCGAGCTCGAAAAGGAACTGGGACGCGTGCCCACCAACGACGAAATCGGCCGGCGCATGGACATTCCGGTGGAGAAGGTCCAGAAGCTGAAGACCATCTCTCGCGATCCGGTGTCGCTCGAAACGCCGGTGGGCCGCGACGGTGAATCCGCGCTGGGAGATTTGATCGAAGACCGCTGGGTGGGTTCGCCCGTGGATGCGGTGATCGATTCCAACGTTCGCGATGAGACCGCGAATATTTTAAAGACCTTGTCTCCCAAAGAGGAAAAGGTGATCCGGCTGAGGTTTGGCATCGGCTGCGAGCGCGAACATACTCTGGAAGAGATTGGACAGGAATTTGACGTAACCCGTGAGCGCATCCGGCAGATTGAAGCCAAGGCGTTGCGCCAGCTTCGCTCGCCGGAACGTGCGCGGCATCTGAGGGCTTTGTTGGCCGCCCGCTAAGGCAGCAGAGCCGCTCCTCCTCCGTGTGAAAGGCCGGGCAGGTCGCCCGGCCTTTTTTGTCGAGAGTTGAGGCTTAAATCCAGAGTGGACGTGTTGTCCGACAACGACATGGCTTCCGTTGAGCGGGCGATTCGCCTCCAACTCAATTTGTAGGTCCGCGCCGTCTCAATCTTCGCGCGTTTCGTTCTGCGAAACCCGCACCTTCAACCGCCCCGCCATCCACTGCAGCCCGAAATCGTGATCGGCTCTTACCCGCCACACTTCGCGATTCTGCCGCTCGCTCAACTCCTGGATCGTTACGCCTTCCACTGCGCGTAGCCACACCGTTTCCGCCACAGTCGCGTCCATCGCGTGCAGCTTCCCAAAAATCATTTTCACCGCGAGCGCCGATTCCGGATCCATCGCGTTCCGATTCTCCGGCTGCAGCAACTCCGGAATCAAATCCGCCGGAACCATCTTCGAAGGACGCTTGTGCCGGGAATGATCGATTAGCACCTGCCGCATGGCGCGCGCTGAAATCCGGAAAAAATGATCGTCGTTAAGGATTGTCGTGTCCAGCCGCCGCAGCTTCAGGAAAAGCTCGCTCACCAGCGCGGTGGGCTGCAGTGTGTGCCATGGACGCTCGCGCCGCAGCAACCCGGAAGCGATGGATCGCAACCGGAAAAACGCTAGCCGGTAAAGTGTATCCCGAGCAATGCCATCCCCCAGCCGAGCCTTCTCAAACAGTGCAGCAAACGCTTCGGCCATTGGTCGGAGTATATCAAATTCGGATTTTCTGATTTACAATACGAAAACAGCCCTCGCATGTCCGGCCATCACCATCATCACGACCACGACCATCAAGCCGTCCCGTCCGATCCCACCCTGCGCGTGAAAGCGTTGGAATCGCTGCTGGTCGAAAAAGGCCTGGTCGATCCCGCCGCGCTCGACGCCCTGATCGACACTTACGAGCACAAAACCGGGCCGCGTAACGGTGCGAAAGTCGTCGCCCGCGCCTGGACCGATCCCGCCTACAAACAGCGCCTTCTCACCGACGCCACTTCCGCCATCGCCGAGCTTGGATTCGGTGGCGCGCAAGGCGAGCACATGGTCGCCCTCGAAAATACGCCGGCGGTCCATAACCTGGTCGTCTGCACGCTTTGCTCTTGCTACCCATGGTCCGTCCTCGGACTCCCACCCGCCTGGTACAAATCCGCGCCATATCGCTCTCGCGCCGTCATTGATCCGCGCGGCGTCCTAAAAGAATTCGGACTTTCGCTCGCGGACGACGTCGAAGTGCGTGTCTGGGACAGCACCGCCGAACTCCGCTATCTTGTACTGCCCGAGCGCCCGCCGCACACGGAAAACTTAACGGAAGACCAGCTCGCCGCGCTCGTCACTCGCGACGCCATGGTGGGCGTCGCCAAGGTTCCGGAACCCGCATGAACAGCGTCCACGACATGGGCGGCATGCACGGCATGGGCCCCCTTCAAATCGAAAAGGATGAGCCAGTCTTCCACGCGCCCTGGGAAGGCCGGGTCTTTGCGCTCAATCTTGCGACTCGCGCCGGAAAAAAATGGAACATCGACGCCGGCCGCCACGAAATCGAGCTGCTCCCCGCCGCCGATTACCTGCGCATGAGCTATTACGAAAAATGGTTCGCGCGCCTGGAAAAGAAGGTCGTCAAAACCGGCATGGTCACAGAATCCGAGCTCGCGTCCGGCCGCCCCGCGCCGGATTCCCCGAAATCCACGCCGCCCCTGACCGCCGATCAAGTGCCCGGCATCCTTCGCACCGGCGCGCTAGCCAGCCGCGATGTCAAAATCGATCCGCGCTTCGCAGTCGGGCAGCAAGTCCGCGCGCGCAACATCAATCCAATCGGCCACACGCGCCTCCCCCGCTACGCCCGAGGCAAAACCGGCGTGATCGATCGCAACCACGGCGTCTACGTTTTCCCGGACACGAACGCCCACTTCCAGGGCGAAAATCCGCAGCACGTCTATTCGGTCCGCTTCACCGCCCGCGAACTATGGGGCCCCGGCGCCTCACCGCGCGACTCCGTCTACCTCGATCTTTGGGACAACTACCTTGAACCAGCCTGAATTGAATCAGCCTGAAAAAGTATTCGCCGAACCCTGGCAAGCCCAAGCCTTCGCGCTCGCCGTCAAGCTTTCCGAGCAAGGCCACTTCGCGTGGAAAGAATTTTCGGAAGCCCTGGCCGCCGAAATCAAATCCGCCCCGGACCGCGAGTATTACCAAAACTGGCTCGCAACCCTCGAACGCCTGGTCGCCGCCAAAGGCCTCGCCACACCGGAAGCCATGCATTCCCGCAAAGAAGCCTGGGCCGACGCCTACCGCCACACCCCGCACGGCAAACCGGTGGCGTTGAAATAGCGCGCGCCAGGAATGCTGGCCCCTTCCGCGTTGTCAAATGCGCTCAGCATCCCTTTTAAATTGATTCACCACGGAAGCCTTTCGTAAGAGGCAATAGATCGCGGTCGATTCCACGAGCGCCATGAAATAGGGCATCGCGAGCGCGGCAAAACGTCCGCCCGCTCGCTGATCCTCGTTTGAATATTGCAACGGACCGGAAGTTGGCTCTGGATTCGGCCCATTTCTCACAATCGCAACTGCAGACCAACCAAAGCAGAGCATCCAAAAGAGGATTGCGGCATATCGCGCCCAAGCACGGCGTTGATGCAGGGCCGAGATGACATAAGTAAGGCCGAGCGCCAAACCAAGCAGTAAAGCGCAAGCAATCAGGAGCAAAGGCGCCCGTGATGCGACAACCTTGCTTAAATCGTAGATGCTCGTAAAAAGCGCTACAAGGATCCAAAAACTCAGGCCGATATAGGTCAGCGCAATAGTTTTGCTGAATTTCCTGATGGGAAGCGCGGCTTTCTGAATCTCAGTTGAGGAACTCGGGTCAGGGATATCCATAATCTTTCGCGGACCGATTTTACTCCTTTTACTTTTGGAACTTTAAATACTCCTCCAGCGTTGCATCCAAACGCTGATAGAGCAGCGCGTCAAACGCCTGACTCCCTAGCCCCGCCTGCGCCTGCTGCAGCGCGCGAATGTACACCGGCCGATCCTCCGGACGCACGGCAATCGGCGGATATCCTGCGCGAATCAAAATCAAATTCATCAATAGGCGCGCTGTGCGGCCGTTCCCATCATGGAACGGATGAATGTCGACCAGGCGCCGATGCGCCGTGAACGCAGTTTCCGGCGAGTCCAAGGCGCTTCGCAGCCACATGGAAAAGTCGCCCATCAATGCGGGAATTTCCACGGACGCCGGGAAATCGTGGCGCCCAGTCTCCGTCCGCACGAAGCGCGGCAGGTTCGCATATTGACCGGCAACGTCGGGTCGCGATCTCTGCATCACCAGCCGGTGAAGATTCCGCACATCACTTTCAGTGACGGGAGCCGTCTCCGCCGCAAGTTCTCGCATGTAGCGCATCGCGTCGTAATGATCCAGCGCCTCCAGGTGATCCTTGAGCGGCTTTCCCGCAATCGTAATCCCCTTCTCGATGACAAGCGTCGTTTCCACCGGGCTCAGCGTATTGCCTTCGATCGCATTCGAAGCGTACGTAATCTCGACGTCGTAGTAATGCTCTAGATTTCGAACCGCCTCTCCCACTAGGGGCCGTAAGCGATCCAGTTCCACCTTCTTGGCGGCAATCGCCTGCTGCAGCGCCCGAATCATCTCGTCCGTCATGTCCGTTTCTCATCCTACACGCGAACCCACGCCTACCGTCGGCCAAACCCGCGCAATGCTATGATATCGATCTCCCCAATGACGATCCCCCGAACTCGCTTCCGCCCTGGCAACACCGAGTTGCTGAAATGATCCGGCGCCCGCGCGTTCCCTCCCTCCTGCTAGCTCTGATCCCTTTCATCGCCATGTGCTTCACCGTCCCGCTCTGGGACCGCATCCAACCCATCGTGCTCGGCCTCCCCTTCAACCTGTTCTGGCTCTGTCTTTGGATCGTTCTCACCCCGCTCTGCCTGTGGGGCGCCTATAGACTCGAAAGCCCGCGCAGCGAAAAGGATCCTCCCGCCGCATGAGCCCCAGCGCCACCGCCTTAACCATCATCCTCGGCATTGTCGCGCTCGGCACAGCCCTCGGATTCTACGCCGGCGCACGCCGCCGCATGGACCTCGAACAGTGGACCGTCGCCGGACGCGGCTTCGGCGTCTTGCTGATGTGGCTGCTCATGGCCGGCGAGGTCTACACCACGTTCTCCTTCCTCGGAGCCAGCGGATGGGCCTTTTCGCGCGGAGCACCCACGCTGTACATCCTCGCCTATCTCACGCTCTCATACGTCGTATCTTTCTTCATTCTGCCGCCCGTTTGGGAACTCGGCCGCCAACACAAACTGCAAACGCAATCCGACTTTTTCGCCTGGCGTTACCGCAGCAAGTACCTCGTGTCCGCTGTCTCATTAGTCGGAATCGTCTTCATGATTCCGTATCTCGAGCTCCAAATCACCGGATTCGGAATCATCGTCGAAGTGGCCAGTTACGATGCCATTCACCGCAACCCCGCCATGATCGCGGCAGTCGCCTTGCTCGCCGGATTCGTGCTGACCGGCGGTCTCCGCGCCGTCGCGTGGGTCAGCGTCCTCAAAGATCTGTTGATGCTCATCGCTGCGTTAGCCGTCGGCATCGGCGTTCCCTACGCCCGCTTCGGTGGCATCGGGCCTATGTTTACCGCCCTCATCCATGCCAAACCCACCCACTTCGTTATGCCCGGCGCCACCACCAACCTGGGACATAGTTGGTATATCTCCACCGTTTTGCTCACCGGATTCGGCGTCTACATGTGGCCGCACTCGTTCGGTGCCGCCTTCAGTGCCAAAAGCGCCACCACATTGCGGCGCAACGCGGTCATTATGCCGCTGTACACGCTGAGCCTCGCCTTCATGCTCTTCGTGGGATTTGCTGCAATCCTCGTAATGCCCGAGCTGCGAGATGGCGACCTCTCCTTACTCGCCATGGTCCGTAAAATATTTCCGCCCTGGGTCCTCGGTGTCGTCGGAGGCGCCGGAGCCCTCACCGCCATGGTCCCCGCCGCGATCCTCCTGCTTTCCTCCGCAACCGTCTTCTCGAAGAATCTCTTCC
>DATGIH010000417.1:0-3282 GCA_035295865.1 Bryobacteraceae bacterium | reverse complement strand
CGGGCAGATACGTCACGCCCTCGCGCTCGGCGCGCGGCAGTAATTCTCCGGCATCCAGCGGCGCGGGCAGCGTCACCCACAAACTCATGCCGCCGCGGGGACGCGTGAAGCTGGCTTCTCGCGGCAAATATCGCTCGCAAGCGTCCAGTGCGGCTCGCAAACGTTCGCGGCCTGCTTCCAGCATCTTCTCGCGATGCGCGGCCAAGCGTCCCGATTCGGCGAAACGCAGCAAAACGGCTTGCGAGAGTTGATCAGTGTGCAGATCGCTCCACAATTTCGCTTCCGTCAGCTTTTCGATTAACGGACGCGGCGCAACGATCCATCCGACGCGCAGCCCCGGAAACGCCAGCTTCGAAAAGCTGCGCAGCAGAACAGTATCGCCGGTTTCGTCCAGTCGTTTCAGCGTGGGAATCGGATCGCCTTCGTAGGTCAGTCCGCCATAGATATCGTTTTCGATTACAATCACGCCCGCAGCCTGAGTGATCCGCAGCAGCGCCTTGCGCGATGCCAGGGAGAGCGTGGTTCCCGTCGGATTTTGAAAATTCGATGTCACCGCCAGCAAACGCGGACGTTCGCGCGCGATGATGCGCTCCAGGTTTTCCAGATCGATGCCGTGAGCGCTCACTGGAACGCCAACCAGCCGGGCGCCGCCGCGTTCGAAAGCATTTCGCTGCCCCAGATAAACCGGATCTTCGAGCAAAACCGTTTCGCCATGGCGCACCAGCGTGCGCTGCACCAGATCGAAGGCCTGCTGGCAGCCGCTGGTGATCAGGATGTCATCGGAATCGCGCGCGACGCCCTCGGTCCGGGCCAGTTCTAAAAGATAACGGCGCAAGGGCGCGTAACCGGAAGGCGAGCCGAGCTGCAAAATGGTCTGCGCGTCGGCGCTCGCGATCACTTCCGCGCAAGTTTCCCGGAACTCTTCGAGCGGAAAAAGAAGCTCGGAAGGCCGGGAGCTGGAAAATCCGGCGACGGGCGTTGAGGTCGGCGCGGCAGGCGAAATCGGCGCGGGTGGTTCCAAGATTTCGTTCCAGGCGACGCCCGATTCGCGGATCGACGATCCGGCCACGAAGCTCCCGCGGCCGACATGGCCGTTGATCAGTCCTTCCGATTCCAAGAGCTCGTATGCGGCGGATACGGTAGTCCGGTTCAGTCCAAGCTGGCCAGCCAATTCGCGGGTCGCTGGCAGTCGGCTACCTGCTGGTAGTTGATTAGAAGCGATCAAGCCCTTTATTTGCAGATAGAGCTGCCGATAAAGCGAGGTTTCGGATGCGGGATCAAGCGCCGTAATCGCTAGCATGCCAATACGGAGTAAAGCATACCATATTGGCTGGTTACCTTACAAATCGATAAATCCGGAATACGGTCCTACCGTGGCTGTCGGGTACGGTTCGTAGCAACTCCTTGCGGTAGCGAAGCGCCGCCGCAGCAGCTTCCAGCTTCTGGTTGGCGGCGGGAAAAAACTGGTTCTCAGGCGAGTGAGTCACAAACACAGCATCTTTTTTTAGGAGAGCTTCGATCTTCTCATCCGCGCGCCCGTTCAGAATTTCAAAAAATCCAGCGTCGAGATTGATCTGGCCTCGATTCAGAAGCAGAAGCGGGTCGTAAATGCCCCAATCCATCACTATGACCTCGTGAGTTTCTCCGAAAAGCGAGTCGGACAACGGGTAGATCGCGTCCGTGAACGTCAGCATCGGACCGTTGCGAACCAGAGATGCGTGGTATTGGTATGTCAGCCGCAAATTCGCCGAGCACAGGATGGAAATCAGCGCGACGAAAGCGATGAGTCCCTTGCGTCCTAAGCGCTGCGATGCTTCGGCCAGCGCCAGCGCGATTACGAATTGAGGAAAAGGCCAAAGCAGCACGGCGTGATGTACGCTTCCTCCGGCGTTGGCGGTGAACGCCATCAGGATCCAGGCAGCGATCATGAATACCAGCCCAAACAGAATCGCGCGCCGGGATTTTCTACAAAAAGGAGCGGTTGCAGCAGCGATCACGAGCGCGGGAAGAAGGATATTGCGATGCTCGGATCCAACCGCCATGTAGCCGAAGAGGCCGAAACCATCGAGCGTGCTCTTCAGAACGGTTGCTTTCTGGGTGACGTTCTCCATTGAAAACGCCGCATGAGTTGGCCAATGATTGCGGGCATTAAAAACGATGAGCGGCGATGCGCCGAGCAGGAATCCAGCCAGCGCGACGGCAATGTTTCGGCGATCCAGCCGGCGTGAAATTTCTCGCGGGAACACAATCACGCCCGCAAATGCCAATCCGCCCAACATCCAGCCAAACGAGGCCTTGTCCCACAGTCCCAGTCCGAGAGCGAGGAATCCAAAGAAGAGGGAGCCACGCAACAGCAGCAAACACGCCGTGACCAGGAGCAGATGCTGGAGAGCCACCGGCCCCCAATCGATTTCGGTGGTCAGCAGAAACATCGTGTCCGTGGCCAGCAGCGCGCATCCGGCCAATGCGGCTCGCGCGCCCGCGATTCGATTCAGCAGCAAATAGAAAAGCCAAATTGTGACGGCCCCAAGAATTAGAACAGGCCAACGGAGCGATTCGGGGGATGGCCGGAAAATCGCAAAGATGGGCCAGTAGAGCCACGATTTCAGCGCGCCCACGTAATCCATCAGCATCAGCGGGATGTTGTGATGGAAAAGGCGAATCCGGAACTGGTTCGCGATAGAACCGAAAATCGGGTTGGCAATCAGCGCTTCATCGGTCTGGATTCCGATCAAAGGGAGAAAGAACGCGCCCTGCAAAACGAACCCAATACAGCTCAGGAAAACGCCCAACCGGACCGCCGTTTGCCGCGCCAAGTGGTTCATAGTAGCAGGTTTACAAATCTAAACAAACCTTAATTGACGCATCTACGTCCAAGCCAACATGAAGCTGGAGCGCGTGCAACATAGCCTCTTCACCCCGCTCGAACGACGAATCCTGCCTTGGATGGCGGTCCGCCTACCTGCTTGGATCAGCTCCGATCATTTGACCCTCCTTGGCTTCGTTTCGCTGATCGGAGTCGGCGGGTCCTATTGGTACGCGCGTACGTCGCGCACCGGATTGCTGCTCGCGGCGGTGTTCCTGATTTTGAACTGGTTCGGCGACAGCCTGGATGGAACGCTGGCTCGCGTGCGGAAGCAGGAGCGTCCGCGCTACGGGTTTTATGTGGACCATATTCTCGACTCGTGCGGCAGTGTGTTCGTCTTCACCGGACTTGCGCTTTCCGGCTACATGGACTCGCGCATCGCAGCGGCGTTACTGGTGGCCTATCTTTTGCTAAGC
>DATGIH010000416.1:0-5238 GCA_035295865.1 Bryobacteraceae bacterium | reverse complement strand
GTCCGGCCATCTGCCGGTGACACCGGGCGCTTACGAAACGCAGTTCACCGCATCGGGATGCCAAACCGGGAACATCGGGCCGTGTTTCATCACGACTTCCGGATTTTTGACCAAGTTCAACCCGCAAGGGACGGCGCTAGTCTTCTCAACCTACGTTTTTGAAAATCTGCAGAAGCAGCTTATTCTGTCCATCACTGCGCTCGCGGCCGCACCCAACGGGGATGTTTATTTCGCCAGCGGCTTTGGCGGGCCTATACCTAGCGCCGGCGGCATCTACTTGATGAACGCGTCCGGCAGTGCGATCGTCGCGGCGAACACAACCGAATACGCGACAATCGCAGCGATCGCTTTGGGCGCAGACGGCAACGTCTATGTAACGGGCGCCACAGCCGGTCCGTTCACCGCCACGCCGAACGCGTTCCAGCGTTTTTTGCAGCCGAACATTCCCTCCCTTCCTTACGGAAACGTGGCAGGCGGCGGTAGTGACGCGTTTGTCGTGAAATACAACGGTTCGCTTTCAAAAGTTTTAGCCGCGACGCTGCTGGGCGGAGAAAGCGTGGATTCCGGCGCCAGCATTGCCTTCGATGCCTCGGGCAACGTCATCATTGGAGGCTCCACCGGTTCGGTCGCGTTCCCGGTGCGCGCGCCATTTCAGACTTTGTTCTCGATTGGTTCCGGATTCGTTGCCGGCTTTGATCCGACGTTGTCCCAATTGCTCTTTTCCACTTACCTCGGAGATACGCGGTCATTCAGCGTAGCTGGCGCGGCTCCAGATGGAAATGGAAATCTGCTGGTGGCCGGTACCACCAATTTTGCGACACCCGGTAGCAGCGCGGTCTCGGCATCCGTGATCGTGAACAAGATCGCGCTCCTGCCCGTTCCGGCTGTTCGGCTGGATTCCGTAGTGAATTACGCGAGCCGTTTAGCGGTGCCCCTTTCACCGGGAGAAGCCGTGCAAGCGATGGGATCCGGTTTTAGCGCGAGCGCTAAACTTTTGTTGGATGGCAATCCGATACCCACCGTGTTCGCGAACTCGGATCGCATCGTGGCGATCATTCCAGCAGACGCGAAGACTTCCGGTAGTGTGCAGGTGACAGTTTCAAACAACGGGGCGGTCTCGAATGCGGTGAACGTTCCCGCGGCGCTTGCTTCTCCGGGAATCTATTCGATCGACAACAGCGGCTTCGGCCAAGGCTACATCCTGAACAGTGATGGCACGCGCAATTCGCAGAGTAATCCCGCGAAAGTTGGATCGTCGATCACTATTCTGGCGACCGGCGTCGGACCGCTCTCGCACGACGGAATCTACGCCGTGACCGAACAACCCGTGTCCGTATTCATCGATGTGTTTTACGCCAACGGCATCGCCGCTTTCACCAAGCATGTTTCCGGCTTGCCCGGCGACGTCTATGAAATCAGCGTGACCATCCCCGATCCGGCGACGCTCGTAAAGAACAACCCGGACTTGAAGAATTTCAAATATCCGCCGGAAGTTGCGGTTACGTTATCGGTTGCATCGGCGACCAGCCAGCAGGGAATCGCGCTCTGGCTTACGAATTAGCGAGCAGCGCGCGAACTTCTTCGTCCGTGATCTGCGCGAAATCCCGATACCAGGCGCTCACGGCCTGAAACGATTCCGGCGTGCAGACGCTCACCACTTCGTCCGCTTTGCCTGTGAGGCTGCGGTAAGTATCCGCTGCCGCTACCGGCACAGCTACCACGATCCGGCTCGGATGCATTTGACGCAGCTCTTTCACAGCCGCGCGCATGGTGGACCCGGTGGCCAATCCGTCATCGATCACGATCACGATCCGTCCAGCTAGGGCAGGGAAGGGAACCCCGCCACGATAGGCGCGATCTTGCCGCTCCAGTTCAATTTCTTCCTGCCCGGCAACCCGCGCGATCTCCGCATCGTCGATACGAAGTTCCGAAACTACTTCCGGATTCAGCACGCGAACGCCTCCGCTCGCGATGGCGCCCATGGCCAATTCCTTTTGGCCGGGAACTCCCAGTTTTCTAACGACAAAGACATCCAGCGGAACTTCGAGCTTCCGCGCGACTTGATAGGCCACCGGTACGCCTCCGCGCGGCAAACCGAGCACGATTACGTTCGGATCGCGCGTGTACCGCGAGAGCCGCGCGGCCAGTTGAACGCCAGCATCTTCCCGATTCCGGAAAATTCGGCTCATCGCTCACCGCCAGTGTATCCTAGAGCCTAGAGGACATTTTGAACAGGATCGTACTTGCTTTTCGCAGCTTTTTCGCCATTCTCTTCACCGGAAAACTCCCCGTGGACATCGCGCAATCGTTGGGCTTCACGTTGACGAAATCTCAGCCGGTTGCTCCGAAAGCCGCTCCCCAAGTCCGTCCGCAGGATGGCGCCGTGCAGATTCTGGGAATCCTACAGCGCGATTCGCGACTGATCGATTTTTTGATGGAAGATATCTCCGCCTACTCAGATGAACAGGTGGGTGCCGCAGTCCGCAGCCTGCACGGCCAGTCGCGCGAATCGCTGAATCGCTATTTGAAGCTCGCGCCCGTGATCGATGGCGTCGAAGGCACCTTCACCAAGATCGACTCGAACGATCCCGCGTCCGTGAAACTTCTGGGCAACGTTCCGGTGAGTGGCAAGGCTCCCGGCGGATTGCTGCGCCACAAAGGATGGCGCGCCGAAAAAATCGATCTCCCGCCCATCGTTTCGCTTGCGAGCGCCGCTATCATTGCTCCCGCCGAAATAGAAGTCGAGTAGCGTCGGATGAACATCGGTATCGACCTGGGCACCACCAATTCTGCCCTCGCCTACGTCGAAGGGTCGGACGGTTCGGCGGATTATCCCGAGATCAAGGTACTCGAGATTCCGCAGTATGTTGCGCCGGTGCAGATTGAGCCGCGCCGCACGCTTCCGTCATTTCTGTTTTTAGGCGATCAGACCTACATTGGCGCTTATGCGCGGGAACAAGGCGCACTCGTGCCCACGAAATCGGTCCACTCCGCCAAATCGTGGCTCTCGAATCCCGAAGTGGATCGCACGGCGAAAATCCTTCCCTGGGATGCGCAGGAAGGCGGCCGCGTTCTTTCGCCGGTGGAAGTTTCGAACGCGATCCTTTCGCACATCCGCGATGCGTGGAACCAAAAGCATCCGAACGCGCCGCTCTCGGAACAGGACGTCGTGCTGACAGTTCCCGCTTCGTTCGACGAAGAAGCACGCGAACTGACTGTGCAGGCGGCGCGAGACGCCGGCATCGAAAAGCTCACGCTGGTGGAAGAGCCTGCGGCGGCCTTCTATTCCTGGATCGCCAATCATCTGGCGCAATCGCAGAAAAGCCTGTTCGATGGACAGCTCGTTCTGGTCTGCGACGTGGGCGGCGGCACGAGCGACTTCACGCTGATCCGCGTGAACCGCGACGGCGATCGCGTGGAGTTCACCCGCACCGCGGTCGGCAAGCATTTACTGCTGGGCGGCGACAATCTGGATCTGACGCTGGCGTGGCTGGTGGAATCGAAACTCGGCACGCAGCTTTCCATCCGCCAGCGCAGCGGGCTCCGACGGCAATGCGCCGCCGCCAAGGAAAAACTGCTGGCCGATCCGAATTTGAAGAGCGTCGAAATCACGGTTTTGGGCGCCGGATCGTCGCTGGTTGGCGGAACTTTGAAGACCGAGATCTTGCGCGAGGAAGCGTTGGAACTGACGCTCGATGGTTTCTTGCCTTTCTGCGGGATCGACGAAAAGCCGGCAGAAGAAAAACGGAGCTTGTTTCGCGAGCTCGGTCTGCCGTACGTTTCCGATCCTGCGGTAACACGGCATCTTGCGGCGTTTTTAAGCGCGAACGAAAACGCGAAGCCGGACGCCATCCTTTTCAACGGTGGATTCTTTATCCCCGAAATCTGCCGCGAACGCGTCGCCGATGTGATGGAGCGCTGGCACGGGAAGCGTCCGCTGATTCTGGAAAATCGCGATCTGGATCTGGCGGTCGCGGTCGGCGCGGCCTACTATTCGTATGTCAAGGCTACGGGCGCCGGGTTGCTCGTGCGCGGTGGACTTCCGCGCGCTTATTACGTCGGAGTTGGCGAAAGCAACGCGGTATGCCTGGTCCCGCGCGGCGCCGAAGAAGGACAAACTCTCGAGTTGGACAGCCAGGACTTGCACCTGGTCGCGAACAAGCCAGTGTCCTTTCGTCTCTACAGTTCGCTCGCGCGCGTGGATGACAAGGTCGGCGACACCATCCAGGCATCGGAGGATCTGCACTTACACGCTCCGTTGAATGCAGTGATCCGATTCGGAAAATCGGGCGAGCGGCTGGTTCCGGTGAAGCTGCGCGCGCATCTGACGGAGTTGGGAACGCTCGAAGTTTGGGCGGATTCCAAAATCAGCGATCACCATTGGCGGCTGCAGTTCGAACTCCGCAAACATGCCACCGCAACACAGAGTAAACCTGCAGCGGTGGTGAGCGACGATGCAATGATTCAGGCTGAGGCGCTGCTCGATGCCGCGTTCAAAGCCGGGACGCTCGCCCCCGAGGAACTTCCCGGCAAGCTAGAGCAAACTCTCGCACTCGGCCGGAATTCCTGGCCGCTCAGCGCAATCCGCCGGCTCGCGGATCGCATGCTGGAACAGGCCGATGGCCGCCGCAAATCCGCCGCGCTCGAAATGCGCTGGCTCAATTTGTGCGGATTCTGTTTGCGCCCGGGGTTCGGATTTCCGGGCGATGAGTACCGGATCGAACAAGCCCGCCGCGTTTACGCCAGCGGACTCACCTTCGCAAATCAAGTGCAGAACGAAATCGATTGGTGGATCTTCTGGGGCCGCATCGCCGGTGGCTTGAACAAGAATCAGCAGGTGGATATCTTTCAGCGGCTCTCCCCCGCGCTGTTACCGCGTCCTGGGAAACGTCCGCGCTTGAACAACAGTCTGTTGCGCGAAATGTGGCGGACGGGCGCGAGTCTGGAGCTCCTTCCGCTGCAAACGAAAGCCCAGCTTGGCGACGCGCTGCTCGCCATGATCAAGAAAAATGAGATGGTGGAGACGGCGCTCTGGTGCATGGGCCGGCTGGGCGCGCGCAAGCTCTTCTATGGACCAATCAATCAAGTACTGCAGGCCACCGTTGCGACGCGCTGGTTAGAAGCGCTAGTCAAAATTCCTAAATCACAAGATGCGCTGGTCTCGATCGCGCGGCGCACGGGCGATTCCACGCGCGATCTCGCGCCCGCAAGCATCGAATTGGTGCGCCGCAAGATTCC
>DATGIH010000415.1:0-35592 GCA_035295865.1 Bryobacteraceae bacterium | reverse complement strand
ATGGCGAAGAATGCGATCGGAACACGCGATAGCCACGCCACTGTTTCGGGTTTCGCCAGACGCTCCGGAGAAAGATAGAGCAAACGATAGGCGCCGCGCGCGGCTTTGGAAATCGTTTCCGATTGCTGTGCCCAGGGGATTGAGCTGTTGAGCACGGCCGCGGAGATGCCCATCTCGGCAAGCTGCGCCGCTTGATCCTGCATCAACGCGATCAACGGCGAAATGACGATGGCGGTTCCGTTTGAAACCACGGCCGGTAGTTGGTAGCACAGCGATTTTCCGCCGCCCGTGGGCATCACAACTGCCGTGTCTTTGCCGGCGAGAATGCTTTGGATGATGCGCTCCTGCATGGGCCGGAATTCGTCGTAGCCCCAGTAGCGGCGGAGCGGCTCGTGCAGGTCGATCGAGGCGTTCAAGCTCTATTGTGCATTACTTGACGAGCGCGGCCAATCGTTTGGGAGCGGTCAAGCGATAACTCCCGTGGATCAACTCCGCCACTTCCTCCCAATCGATCTTGCCCCTATCCAAACGAAGCCCCACCCAACCTCTCGAACCAACGTAGGCGGGGATGTAGAAACGATCCGGCTGCGCGGCGGCGAGCGCCGTGTTATCGCCAGCAATCACTTTGCAGCACATACCGACGATTCCATCGCCGTGATGATCGTTCAGGAACCAGGCGAAGGATTTCTTACGAACTTGAAATCCGGCGTGCGCGCCGTGGGTTTGCCGCGTGGTTTCCGGAAGCGCGAGACAGATTTTGGTGAGCCGCGTCAATCGCGGATCTTCTTTGGAGCGCTTGGCCATGGATTTAGTTGCGCCGCAATCCCGCCGGTTCGCTGGCCTGCAGCTTCTTCGCAATATCCGGATCCGCGCCGAAAGCGTCGCGGCAAAGCAACAAAGAAGCGGCCAACCATCGATAATCCATGGCTCATCTTACACCTTGCGCTACACTGAAAATTCCATGCTTTGGAGCAAACTCTTCATTCCCACTCTGCGTGAAAACCCCGCGGAAGCCGAGGTTGTCAGCCATCAATTGCTGCTGCGCGGCGGCTACATCCGGCAGTTGGCGGCCGGTATTTATAGCTATCTGTTTCTCGCCCAGCGATCGCTGCTTAAAATCACTAAGATCGTGCGCGAGGAGATGGACGCCATGGGCGGCCAGGAAATGCTGCTGCCTGCTCTGAATCCGGCGGAAGTCTGGCAGGAATCCGGGCGCTGGGACATCATGGGCGACAATTTGTTTCGCCTGAAGGATCGCTTCGGCCGCGATCTGTGCCTCGGCATGACGCATGAGGAGGTGATGACCACCATCGCGCGCGGCGAGCTGCGCAGCTATAAGCAGCTTCCCCAAATCTGGTATCAGATTCAGACCAAGTTTCGCGATGAGCCGCGTCCCAAATCCGGATTGCTGCGCGTCCGCCAGTTCATCATGAAGGATGCGTATTCCTTCGATATCGACGCCGCCGGGTTAGATGTTTCCTACAACAAGCATTACGACGCGTATTGCAAGATTTTCGATCGCTGCGGATTGAAGTACATGGTTGTGGAAGCGCATTCGGGCGCCATGGGCGGTTCACAGTCGCACGAATTCATGGTCGCGTCGGACGCGGGCGAGGATTACGTGGTGAACTGCGCCGCCTGCGGATATGCGGCGAATCTGGAAAAGGCGGCCGCGCATCCCAAGGTCCCTTCCGCGCCGGATCCCGAGGGCGATTTTGCGCCGGAAGAGTTCCACACGCCCGGTCAAAAGACCATTGAGCAGCTTTCTGCATTTACCAAGCTGCCAGAGTCGTCGCAGATGAAAAGCTTGGTTCTGATCGCCGACGGAAAGCCGGTTTTGGCACTGGTGCGCGGCGATCATTCGCTGAGCGAAACCAAATTCAGTTCAGCCGTGAAGGCCACGGATTTTCGGCCGGCACACCCGGAAGAAATCCGCCAACTGTTCGGGGCGGATGCGGGATCGCTGGGTCCGGTGGGCGTCAAGAACATGCGGGTGATCGCGGATGAGGCGCTGAAGGGCCGGCGCAACATGATCGCTGGTTCGAACAAAGACGATTACCACTTGCGGCATGTCACTCCGGACGAAGATTTTAAGCCGGAGTATTTCGATCTACGACAAGTGGCCGCCGGGGACGCGTGCGTGAAATGCGGGGGCGAGATCGCGTTGATTAAGTGCGTTGAGATCGGCCACATCTTCAAGCTCGGCTATCGCTATTCGGATTCCATGGGACTGCGCGTGCTCAACGAGGCGGGTGAAGAGGTCAAGGTGATCATGGGGTCGTACGGCATCGGCGTGGAGCGCATCCTGAGCGTCGCGATCGAGCTCTATCACGATAAGGACGGCATGGCGCTGCCTCCCGCAATCGCACCTTTCCAGGTTGTCGTGACGCCGGTGAACAACGCGGATGCCGCGCTGCGCGATGCCGCGCGGGAGGTCTACGAAAGTTGCCTCAAGATGGACCTGGATGCCGTGCTCGACGATCGCGATGAGCGGCCGGGCGTTAAGTTCAAGGATGCGGACTTGATCGGCATTCCGTATCGCATTACCGTCGGGAAAAAACTGGCGCAAGGTCAGGTGGAAATTACCGAGCGCAGCACCAAGAAATCGGAAGATGTGGATAAAGACTACGCCGCCGCGTTCGTGGCGTCCAAAATCTCCGCATGACGGACTGGAAAGCCGTTCGCAATGAATTTCCAGCGCTCCAGAACCGGACGTTCCTGAATACCGCCACGTTCGGCCAGTTGCCGCGACGCGGCACCCAAGCGGTGGCCGCACATTTTGAACATCGCGATGAATTGGCGTGTGCTGATTTCTTGAACTGGTTCGACGACATGCAGCGCGTGCGCGGGAAGGTCGCGCGGCTGATCCATTGCGAGGCCGACGACATCGCGTTTGTGGCCAACGCGTCCACAGCGCTCGGAATTTTGCTGGCTGGTCTCGATTGGCGCGCGGGCGACAAGATCCTCACGCTGGAACACGAGTTTCCGAACAATCTTTATGCGCCCGGACTCCTGGACCGTGCGGGCGTGGTGATGGTGGAGACTTCCTGGGATCGCTTCTATGATTCGGTGGACGAGCGCACGCGTCTGGTTTGCCTCAGCTCCGTCAACTACAACACCGGATTCACTCCGCCGCTCGCCGAGATCGCCGATTTTCTTCGGCAACGCGGCGTCATGTTCTACATCGACGGCACGCAGAGCGTCGGCGCGCTGCAATTCGACGTGGCGCGAGTTCAGCCTGACATGCTGGCTGTGCACGCCTATAAGTGGATGATCTCGCCCAACGGCGCGGGATTCATGTATGTGAGTCCGGAACTGCGCGCGCGGCTTCGTCCCAATGTGCTCGGCTGGCGGAGTCATCGCGACTGGCGCAACGTGGACAATCTGCACCATGGTGTTCCCGAATTGGCGGAGAGCGCGGAAAAGTATGAAGGCGGATCGGTGGCGTTCGCACTGATTTATGCGATGGAAGCCGCGCTCGATCTTATTCTGGAAATCGGTCCTGAGGTGATCGAACAACGCGTGCTCGCTCTTGCGGAAAAAACTCGCGAGATTGTCCGGCGCCACAGCGCTCGTGTGGATTTGTGCGGATCGGGGATCGTAGCCGCGCGCTTCGAGAATCGTGATGTTTCCGCGCTCGCGAAGGCGATGAAGGAGCGTGGCGTATTAGTCTCGGCCCGGCGCGGCAATCTGCGCGTCTCGCCGCATTTTTATAACAATGAGCAGGATCTGGAAGTATTCGAAGAGATTCTCGCAGGGCTAACGTAGCGCACGCACTCTGCGTGCCGTGTTCGCACTCCTGCGAACACAGGATTTAAACAGTTTAACGGCGTTCACACGAGTGTGAACGCGGCACGCAAAGTGCGTGCGCTACCTTAATCCGGCACGTACTGCCGCAAATACCGATGGCCCATTTTGAATCCCGTCTTGAAATCTTCGCTGAAATCCGGACCCGGATGATCTGCGCCATATAAATCGTCTTCATGCTCGATGCTCATCGCACCCGTGTATCCGGCGCGCTGCAAGACGCTGAAGAATTCCGACCACTGTATCGAACCAAGCCCCGGTAGTCGATAAGCCCACCATTGCGCCCGATTCACCGGATTGATGCCGCTGCGCCGCAGCACATCCCAGCGAATCTCGGTGTCCTTGAGATGTACGTCGTAGATCTTGTCGACGAACTCGCGCGCGGTTTGGATCGGGTCCATCATCTGCCACACCAAGTGCGACGGATCGTATTGCAATCCGACGTACGGCGAAGATCCGAAGCCTTTGAACAGCGCCTCAAATCCGGCCGGGCACGTGGCAATGTTCGGTCCACCGGGCCACGGTTCCCACAGAATTTTGACATGATACTTCTCGCACGCCGCGAAATACTTCTCGTTGTACACGCGGACGATTTCATCCACCTGTGCTTGGAACGGTTTCTGCGCGTCTTTACCGGAGCACGTTCCGATGTAAGGGACGCCCAGTTTGCCCGCCAGTTCGATGGCTTTCAAAAAGTAGTTATTGTCTTTCGCACGTTTGTCTGCGTCCGGCGAAATGTGGTTCCATGCCAACTGCAATGCCGAAACGTGCATCTGATTTTTGGCCAGCGTGGCTTTCACGTGCTCGATTTTTTCGTCGGTAATAACGGCTGCGTCCAGCTCCGAGCGTGGGCCCGTGCCCAGAATCATGTTGGTGAAACCTTCCTGACGGGCGAATTCCACGTTCGCTTCCGTGAACGGACCCAACACTCCGAGCTTCGGTTTCCATTCCTTCGGGGATTTTTCGGCTTGCGCAACGGCAGCGGCCGCGAGCGTGCCCATCAACGTGCGTCTGGTCATGCCCTCGATTGTACTCAAAAGAATCAGCGAGGCAATTGGAACGTGACGTTTCGTTCGGTGTTCAACCGTTCACTCAAGGCGCGATCGACGGATGCGAGCGCGACCTGCTTTTGCGCGTGCTCCATGGTCACGTAGTGGAGCGATGCGCCATCCACCCAATACGCCAGCACCGCACGGATCTCACCACCGTGGAAGGCGAGCAGATAGAGTGGCGTGTCGTACTTCTGATGATTAGCAGAAGGAGCGGGTGGACCGGGAGCAGTATATTCTTGAACCATCGCCGGAGGCGCTGGTTGCGTTGGATAATCCTGGTTGACGATCACAGGCGGCGGCTGAGGAGCCGGGTACCCGTAATCGGCCCCATAACCGGAATCCGAGTAATCCGGTGCCGAGGAATACCAATAAGGATCGTAGTATCCGTAGCCGCTGTAGAAGTACGGGCTCCAGAAGTAGGGATACACACGCGGGAAGCGCTGGAATCCGAAGCCGGCGCGGAAACCTGGCCGATGATTGAATCCGCCATTGCGGAATCCGCCGCCTGTGTGGACGCCTCCGCCGCCGCGCGATCCACCACCGTGGAAACTTCCAGCGTGGGCGGCAGTGCCTCCATGCCCTCCGCCTCGCGCTGCTGAAAACGCGAGCGAGGAACAAGCTAACGCGATGAGTAAAATTCGACGCATCGGGCGCGCCTTTCTCTGCCATGAGTGTATCGTGATACACTTCCCATAAGCGATTTATGGGAGAGCGCCTGTCCATCCTGTTCCACCGGATAAAAGCGCTGTTCTTGCGCCGCCGCCTGGATCGCGATCTCGAAGACGAGCTGCGCTTTCACATGGAATTGCTCCATGAGAAAAACCCTACAAACCGCCGTTTCGGAAACCGGGCATCTTTCCAGGAGGCATGCCGCGAAATGTGGACCCTCGGCTTCATCGAAATTCTTTGGCAGGACATCCGCTATGCTCTGCGCGCTTTGCGGAAGAGCCCCGGATTCGCCGGCGTAGCAATCTTCGTGCTCGCACTCGGCATTGGCGCCAACATCGCGATATTCAGCGTGGTGAACGCGGTGGCGCTGAAGCCGTTGCCATATCGCGATCCGTCGCAGCTTGTGCTGTTGTGGGGCAACGTGCGGCGCGCCAATGTGGAACGGCGGGGAGCCTCTTATCCGGATTTTGTCGATTGGCGAAAGCAGAGCAAATCGTTCGTGGATATGGCGGCCTACAGCGACGTCGGATCCTTCCTGATGGGCGGCGATGATGCGCCGGAACGTGTCATCACCGAGTACGTCTCGGCATCCTATTTTTCCCTGCTCGGCGTTTCGCCCATTCTAGGCCGCACGTTCCTGCCAAGCGAAGACCAAGTTCCGATGCGCGACCAGGTGATCCTGCTGAGCGAGGGCGTGTGGAAGCGGCGTTATGGCGCGGACCCTGCGATCATCGGCAAAACCATCCAGATGAGCGCCCGCACCTACACTGTGGTGGGCGTGATGCCCGCCGGATTCCGCGGCCTTTCCGATCTCGCGGAGCTGTGGCGTCCGTTTATGATGTCCGGAACGGCGGAAAACCTGGCCGAGCGTGGAGATCGCGGAATGGCGATTCTCGCCCGGCTCAAACCCGGCGTGCCTTTGAAACAGGCGCAGGCCGAGCTCGATACCATTTGCCGCGCGCTCGAGCGCCAATATCCAGGAACAAATAAGGGACGTGGCGTAGAGATTGCGCCGCTCGATAAAGAAATCTTCGGCGATATTCGACCGGCTGCGCTCGCATTGTTAGGAGCCGTGACTTTTGTGCTGCTAATCGCGTGCGCCAACGTGGCGAACCTACTGCTCGCACGATCCGAAGCGCGGCAAAGAGAAATCGCGCTGCGCGTTGTGCTGGGCGCTGGACGCCTTCGATTGTGGCGTCAGTTACTCACGGAAAGCGGTGTGCTCGCCATCCTTGGCGCCGCCGCAGGATTGTTGCTCGCCATTTTCGGCCTACGCGTTCTGATGGCCGCAAGCCCTGTAACGCTGCCCAGTTTCGTGCACGCCGGTATCGATCCGGCCGTAGCTCTGTTTACGGTGTTGATCTCGGCTCTTTGCGGTGTGATCATGGGGTTGGCGCCTGCGATCCATTCTCGCCTGGCCGGATTGCACGCCGCATTCAAAGAGTCTTCTGGGCGGACCAGCGCGGGCAGGACAACGCGGCGTTTTCGAAACGCGCTGGTCGTTGCGGAAGTCTCCCTCACCTTAGTCTTGTTGATCGGGGCAGGTTTATTGATCCGCAGCGTCCGCGCAATTGCCACGATCGACCCAGGATTCGATCCGGGCCATTTGCTGACCGTTTCCATCAGCCGATACCGTGGACCACAGCCGGATGACGGATCCCCCTCACCAACCAAAGTTTCGATCCGGCAGATTCTCGATCGAATCCGCACTCTGCCGTCCGTTCAAAGCGCGGAAGCCGCAACGGACGTGCCACTGAGTGGGACTGGCGCGGCAATTTTTTACACCGCGGAGGGACAGCAGCCTGTTACCGACAAGAACAGGCCGCGCGCCTACATTCATCGCATTACGCCAGGCTTCTTCGAAGCGCTCCACGCTAAGCTCGTCGCCGGCCGGACATTTTCCGCGGAAGAAATGGAAAACGATTCGGGGGTGGTGATCGTCAGCGAAAACGTCGCAAAACGATTTTGGCCCGGACAAGATCCAATTAACAAACGGATGAAGGGCGGTGCCCCTGACTCGTCCAGCCCCTGGCGGCGCATTGTCGGCGTGGTGGGCGAAATGAAATATCGAGGACTGCCGGAGAATCCGACCGCTGATCCGGACATCTACCGCCCACTTCCGGATTTGGAACGCGACATCCTGCTGCTGGTGCGGACGCCGCTCGACCCGGCCAGCCTTTCCGGCGCCGTGCGGAACGCGATCCACGACGTTGACCGGAGCATCCCTGTGTATAGCGTCGCCACGTTGGATGAGCGCATCGGCAAACAAACCGCGCGCAACCGGTTCACCGGTTGGCTGATGGGGATCTTTGCGGGTGTCGCGCTGCTTCTTGCCGTGGTGGGTATTTACGGCGTTATGTCCTACATGGTCACGCGTAGGACGCAGGAAATCGGCGTCCGCATGGCGTTGGGGGCGAACCGGGCGCAAGTGTTGTTCCTGGTGGTGGGTCAAGGCTTGCCGCTGATCGTTGGCGGCATTCTGGTGGGACTAGCCGTCTCCTTCAGCCTCACGCGCGCGCTTGCGACGCTGCTCTACAACGTGACGCCGACCGATACGCTCACGTTCGCCGCCGTAACCGCGTTGCTACTCCTGATCGCGCTACTCGCCTGCTGTCTGCCGGCCCTGCGCGCCAGCCGCATCGACCCATTGCAAGCCCTGCGTCACGAATAACCAGAAAACGAGAAACCTAAGCACCGATGTAGCGGGCGTACAAACTCCGCGCGATCCCCACATCGGTCGTTCCTTTCACAATCGCGCGACCATCCGGAAACACCGTTAGCAGATACGGGCCGGCTTCAAATCGAAGCGCAAATTCGTTCGCTCGAACCGGTCCGAGCGGCATTAAACGCTCGGCCAGATCGCGCAGGTCCAGCGGACGCGTGCGCTCATGGATCTGCACTGCGTTCCTACCGCACAAACTCACCGGCGCCCGATGCTCGCCGTTCAGATAAGGAAACTCGCGCAATCCGCACGCCGGACACTCCGGCTGCGTACCACGATCGCTAATTTGCCGTATTTCTCCGGTCCAGACATCCACGGTGGTGAGCTTACGCGACGTTTCGCCGCTGCACAGAATCTTGATCGCTTCGCTCACCTGCAAACTCGCGATCAGCGAAGTAATCGTCCCCAACACGCCTGCTGTCTCGCAAGTCGCCTGCGCTCCCGCCGGAGGATCCGGATAAACGCAGCGCAGGCAAGCCGTTTTTCCTGGAATCACGGCCATCGAAATCCCGTAGCTGCCCACCGCTGCGCCATATATCCACGGCAACCCACGACTCACAGCGTAATCATTGATCAGGTAGCGAGTCTCGAAATTATCCGTCCCATCCAGAATCAGACCGGATTCTCCCAGTAGCTCATCTACGTTAGACGGTGTAAGGTCGGCGACCACCGGCTCTACTCGAATATCCGAATTGATCGCTGCCAGCTTCCGCGCCGCTGCCACCGATTTTGGCAACGCCTGCTCCACGTCGCATTGGTCGAACAGCCACTGCCTTTGCAGGTTGCTCAACTCCACATAATCGCGATCCACGATTCGGAGAAATCCAACGCCGGCCCGGGCCAGCGCGCCCGCCTGAAAACTACCCAAAGCCCCGCAACCCACTATGGTTACCCGCGCGTCCAACAAGCGTAGCTGCCCCGTTTCGCCCACACTTGGGAACAGGATTTGCCGCGAGTAACGCTCCCGATCGCGTGGATTCATACACCAGAATGGTAGCAGCCGATACGTTAAGATGGTCCCTAGTGTCAACCCGGCTGGGCTTACGGGTTAGTGTGGCCGCGCTCGCCGTTCTAACCGGGATTCCTTACGCGAACGCAGCCAGTCCCTACGAAGGAAGGCCGATCGCCGACATCCAGTTCGACCCCGAAAAGCAGCCCCTGGAGACCGGCCAGCTTAAGGCGATGCTACCGGTGCAAACCGGCCAACCACTGCGCGCCGACGATCTGAGAGCAGCCATCCAACGGCTGTACGCCACCGGCGAGTACTCCGACATTTCCGTTGACGCAACGGATGCAGCGAACGGTGTGACCTTGAGATTCATTACCAAGCCCGCCTATTTCATCGGCAACGTTCGTGTCACTGGCGTGCCCGAGCCCCCCAATCAGGGCCAACTCACCGTTGCGACGAAACTTCAGTTAGGCGCGGATTTTTCCGAGGAACAGGTGAAGCGCGCGGTGGATTATCTGGTGGATGTAATGCGGCGCAACGGGTTTTACAACGCTACGGTAGTGCCTCAAACATCGTTCGAAGAAGGCACCCAACAGGTGAAAATCGATTTCGAGATTGACGCGGAAAAGCGTGCGAAATACGACGGCGTGATCGCGAACGGTCCCATGAACCGGTCGATCGAAAAGATCATCAAATCCACGCATTGGTTGCGCCCGTTCGGATGGTTTGGTTGGAGACAAGTTACCGAGAGCCGCACTGAATCCGGGATTGACAACGTGCGCTCCTGGTATCCGAAGCACAACTATCTGGCCGCCAAAGTAGCGCTGGTGAGATTGCATTATCATCCCAGCACGAATACCGTCACACCGGAATTGGCGGTCGACAGCGGACCCAAGATAACCGTGCGGGTGCGCGGCGCCAAACTTTCCGACGGCCGGCTACGCAACCTGCTTCCCATTTACGAAGAGCGCGCGGTCGACAAAGATCTGCTGCTCGAAGGCACGCGAGACCTGGCCGCCTATTTTCAGACGCGCGGATATTTCGACGTCCGAGTGAACTACCACCTCGCGCTGCCTCCCAATGGCGACGAATTGATCGATTACGACGTGGACCGCGGCCCTCATCACAAACTCGTGAAGCTCGAGATCAAAGGCAATCATTATTTCGACGACGCTACGCTCCGCGAACGAATCAACGTCATTCCAGCCACCCTGATGCGCTACCGGCATGGACGTTACAGCCGGCAATACCTCGAACGCGATTTGGACGCGGTCCGGGCATTGTATCGCTCCAACGGCTTCCGCGATGTGGAAGTGACCTCGCGCGAAATCGACGACTTCGCGGGACAAGTGGGGCACATTGCGATTTTCATCGAGGTGAAAGAAGGTCCGCAGTGGTTTGTGTCGAAATTGGAAATTGAAGGAATCTCCGAAGCCGACCGACAGGCATTGCGCTTGATTCTTTACTCCACCGAAGGCCAGCCTTACAGCGACTACTACATCGCGTCGGATCGGGATGCGATTCTGGACTATTACTTCAACAACGGATATCCCGCCGCCAAGTTCGAATTCACCGCCGCGCCCGCCGCCGAACCCGATCGTGTGAATCTGAAATTCGTGGCCACACCGGGCGAGCGCGTTTACGTGCGTGATGTCCTCATAAACGGCCTTGAGAGAACGCGCAGCGATCTGGTTCGCAACCGCATCACTCTCCAGCCCGGTGACCCGATTTCCCAAAACCAGATCAACGCCAGCCAGAGACGCCTCTACGATCTCGGCATCTTCGCCCGAGTGAATACGGCGCTCCAGGATCCGGATGGGGACGAGCCCAACAAATACGTTCTCTACTCGCTCGAAGAGGCCGGCCGGTATTTGACCAACGTCGGATTTGGCGCGGAGATCGGCCGCATCGGTGGGGGCCTTTCATCGCTCGATTCACCGGCCGGAGTCACTGGCTTCAGTCCCCGTATCTCGCTCGGCGTGAGCCGCTTGAATTTCCTGGGGTTGGGCCACACGGTGAGCTTGCAAACCCGGGTCTCCACTATCGAACAGCGCGTGCTCGCGAATTATCTCGCGCCACAATTTGAAGGAAATCCGAACCTGAACCTCCAGTTTTCGGTTTTGTTCGAGCGCTCGCACGATGTCCGCACATTCTCCTCGCTGCGCAAGGAAGGATCCGTGCAGTTAGGCGAAAAATTTACCCGCGCGTTCTCCGTTCAGTATCGCTACACGTTTCGCAAAGTGAATGTGCTCGGAACCCCGCTGGTGACTCCTGAGTTGATTCCGTTGCTCTCGCAGCCGGTGCGCGTCGGATTTTTTTCCACCACATTGATCCACGATCGGCGCGACGATCCGCTGGACGCGCATCATGGCGTCTACACTACGGTTGATTTGGCCCTGGCCGCCGGCGCTTTCGGATCGCAGACCGGCTTTGGACGCGTGATCGTCCAGAACTCCAGCTACTACCAATTGACCAAGAGCCTGGTTTTCGCTAGATCCACGAATTTTGGAATTATCCAGCGCTACGCCGGTCTGCCCGAGATTCCGCTGGCCGAACGGTTGTTTGGCGGTGGATCGAATTCCGATCGCGCCTTTCCCGATTTTCAAGCGGGCCCGCGCGACCTCAAGACCGGATTTCCCATCGGCGGCACGGCCGAGTTATTCAACAGCTTCGAGCTGCGGTTCCCGCTGATCGGCGACAATCTGGGCGGTGCGCTGTTCAACGATCTGGGTAACGTATATTCCAGCCCGAGCAGGATCAGCTTCCGCTTCCGCCAGAACGGTCTTCAGGATTTCGATTACGGAGTGCAGGCTTTCGGTTTCGGCATTCGCTATCGCACTCCCATCGGTCCGGTGCGAGCCGATTTCTCGCTGAGTCCGAATTCTCCGCGCTTTTTCGGATTTAAAGGCAGCATCAACCAGTTGGAGTTTGGCGGCGGTGAACAGGTGGTGCAGCGGATCAACGTATTTCAATTCCACTTTTCCCTCGGGCAGGCGTTTTGATAAAGCTAACGTTGTTGCTCTTGCCGCTGATGCTCAGCGGCGAAATCATCGACAAGATCGCCATTTCGGTTGGCAATCAAGTGATTACCGAGAGCCAGATCGACGAGGACATCCGGCTTACCGCATTCTTGAACGAGGAAAAGCCTAATCTGGAAGAGAGCTCGCGGAAGCAAGCCGCGGGCCGGCTGATCGAACAGACTTTGGTCCGGCGCGAAATGGAGTTCAGCCACTATCCGGCGCCCACTTTGAGCGACGCCGCTCAATCGCTTGCGACTTTGAAGGCACGATACAAGACGGACGGAGAATATCGACAGGCCCTGCAGGCCTATGGCATCACCGAGGATGGCTTGAAGCGGCGGCTGTGGTGGCAAGCCACATTTCTGCGATTCATCGATTACCGGTTCCGTCCGGGTATCCAAATTCCGGAAGCGGACATACTCGCGTACTATCAACAACAACTCGACAAATGGAAAACGCAAGGCGCTCAGCCGATTCCCAGCCTCGCCGACGTTCGCGACAGCATTGAGCGGGCTCTGACGGAACAGCGCATCGATCAAGCTGTCGATCGCTGGCTCGCCGACACGCGCACCCAAGTCACCATTCGTTTCCGCGATGAGGCGCTGCAATGAGCCGGCGGAAAAAAGCTTGGTCCTCCGTCTTTTCCACCGTCATCCGCCTGCTCCTCGTTCTGATCATCGCCACGCTTGCGATTCTGCAAAGCAGCTGGTTCAAGAACAAAGTGAGAGCCCGGATTGTCGCCGTGGCCCAAACCGCCACCGGCGGGCGCGTCGAGATCGGCACATTCGACTACAACTGGCGTAATTTGACTGTGGAACTGGCCCCGTTCGTGGTTCACGGCAAGGAGCGCCCCGGCGAAGCGCCTTTTCTGCGCGCGGACCGTGTTCGAATCGGACTGAAAATCGTCTCGCTTCTCAAACGAGACTTCGATTTAGTATCGCTGTTGGTCGAAAGGCCGCAGGTGAGCGTGGTCGTCAACCCCGATGGAACCACCAACGTGCCGGAGCCGAAGAGCGGGAACCGCTGGGAGAACAATTTCGCCAACCAGCTGCTCGATCTCACGGTGCAGCATTTCGAGCTGCGCGACGGATTCGCAGAATACAACACCCAGCGGATTCCGCTGGATTTGGAAGGCGACCGGCTACAGGCCTCCATTAGCTATCAAGCTTCCGGCCCTCGTTACCTGGGCGCCATATCCGCCCGCCGGATGCGCGTCGCCACGCCGCGGCTGCGAACGGCCGTGACGCTGGACGTCTCGGCCCAGGTAGCCCTCGAACGCAGCCAGTTCCAAATCCTGCACGCGCGCGCCGAAAGCGAAGGCGCCAGGCTCACGCTTGATGGGCTGGTACGGAATCTTTCCGCGCCCGGCGCCGATTTCGATCTCACGGCCAGCGCGCCAGTAACGTGGCTCAATACCTTCTTCGGATTGCCTCTCGAATCCACGGGCGCCGTCTCGTTCGAGGGAAAAGGGTCGCTGGAAACCAATCCGTTTCACTACAGGTTGGAAGGAAAACTCGCGGGCCGCGAACTTGCGATCGCCCGCAATGGTCCGACGCTGCGCGGCGTCAATCTCTCATCGCGCATGGAAATGACGCAGGAGAAGATCCAGCTCGCGGATTTGCAGATTGCAGTCCCACGCGGCCGCTTTCGCGGAGCCGCGCACCTCAACGATTTCAAAAGCTTTTCCATCAACGGAACGGTCACCGACTTTCCCGTTCAGGAATTGGCGAAATTTTGGAATCGCAATACGGGCGATCTGAACGGTGCGCTGGGCGGCTCCATTCAGATGGACGGCGAATTCTCACGCGGAAAGTTGGCGGCGGTTTTATTAGATACGAAGATCGACAGCGTCCCTGGAACTGGCGGCGTGCCCTTGAAGGCGACGGTCGGCCTGCACTTCGACCAGCGCGCGGCCAAGCTGCAGTTCAGCAATTCTGAAGTAACGTTCGGAGCCACTAATGCAACCGTTTCAGGAACGCTTGGCGAATCGCTTAATATCCATTTGGTGTCCGGCAATCTGAACGACTTTGCGGCCCTCTATCCGCTTTTCGACGCTAAGCCGCCAGACAAGTTTCCGGTTGTGCTCCATGGCGGCGAGGCGAAATTCGACGGAGTCATCGCCGGTCCGCTTACCGATCTGCGAATTTCCGGAAAGACCGAAGCCCGGCGCGTCGTTTGGAAACAGCAGGAGCTGGATCACGTAGCGGCGACCGTGGAAGTGGACAAATCCGTTGTGAATTTGTATGCACTGGCTGTGGATGAGCAGCAGGCTCACGTGGTGGGGCAGGCGCGCATGACTCTGTCGAACTGGAAAACGCAGGAGTCGAGCGCCCTTTCCGCCACGCTCTCGATCCGCAATGCCGATATCACGAAACTGCTCCAGGATCGCGGCGACAAGCTTCCCATCACCGGCGCATTGTCCGCCACCGCGCACGTCACGGGCACCCTGGAATCTCCGCTGGTTTCCGGCAATGTCGACGCCCGGAATGTCACGGCCTATGACGAGCATTTCGATTCCGTGCGCGGGGACGTCACCATGACCGCAACGGCGCTGGAGGTAGCGCATCTCGAAGCCCGGGCCGGGGAGTCAATGCTAACCGGCAGCGGCGCTTACAACCATCTGGAAAATGATTTTAACGACGGCTTCGTGCGTTTCGACATTTCCAGCAACCGGACCACTCTCGCGCGAATCCACTACATTCATCAGTTGTCCGAAGGTTTGGCGGGGGACGTGGATCTAAACGCGAGCGGCACGGCCAAAGTGGTAAGCGGCGTGATCACACTCGCATCCCTGAATGGGCACATCGCGCTGAAGAACGCGACCTACGAAGGCCGCGCATATGGTGGCCTGGAAATGACCGCCAGCACGAAGTTACCGGTCCTGTCGCTGAACGCCAAAGTGGATCTGCCCGGAGTTCAGCTGCAAGGCAACGGCGAATGGCGTTTGGACGGTGATTATCCGGGGCAAGCGCACATTCAGATTCCGCGAGTTACTTTCGCGACGCTGCACGATCTGTGGCCCGGCCAGCGCGAGCGCAAGACGCTGCCTTTTGAGGGATTTATGCAAGGCGAAGCGACCATCACCGGTTCTTTGAACAGTCCGTCTACTATGTCTGCGAACGTGAATCTCAGCACGCTGCAGTTAAGCGCCGGTCCAAACGTGCGTCCGCTGGCTGGGACGCAGGTTCAGGATCTCATCATTAAGAACGCGCAGCCGGTGATTTTTGAAGGCACCACCAAGAGCATCGAAATTAAAAGCGCGAACTTTGTCGCCAAGGGCACCACGCTCTCTGCTTCCGGTCATCTCGCTCTCGATTCGAAAAATCCGTGGGACGTCGCGGTCAAAGGCAACATCAATCTTTCGATTTTGCAGATCTTCAATCCGGATCTTCTTGCCTCAGGCACATCTCTGCTCGACATGACCGTACGCGGATCCCTTACCGAACCGCAAGTGGACGGGCGCGTGGAATTGCACCAGGCTTCCGTCTACATCCGGGATCTGCCCAACGGCGTGGATCAGGCAAATGGTCTGATTCTGTTCGACAGGAACCGGGCGACCATCCAAAACTTAACCGGCGTTTCCGGCGGCGGCACCGTCACCTTCGATAGCGGTAGCTTCGTCGGATTTCGTGGTCCGGCGCTGATTTATCGGCTGCAGGCAACCGCAAATCAGGTTCGTTACCGTTCCACCGATGGTGTCAGCGTTACGGTGAATGCCACCCTCAATCTCATTGGTACGTCGGAGAATAGCGTGCTATCGGGCAACGTGTCGGTGGTCCGCGCGGGTTTCAATCCGCGCACTGACGTCGGCTCGCTGCTGGCATCCACCACTACCCCGGTGTCATCCACGCCCAACGAATACTTGCGCGGCATTCAGTTCGATGTTCGCGTTACCAGCGCTGCGAATTTGGAAGTGGAGACCGCTCTTACTCACAATATCCAGGCCGATGCAAATCTGCGATTGCGCGGTACTCCGGATCGCCTGGTTGTCCTGGGTAACGTTGCGGTGAACTCGGGAGAAATCGAATTCTTTGGAACCAAGTACACCGTAAACCGCGGCGATTTGAAGTTCTACAATCCCGCAAAGATCGAGCCGATCATCGATTTCGATCTGGAAACTCGCACGCGCGGCATTTTAGTGGATGTCACGTTCTCGGGCCCGCTCAACAAACTGAACTTTTCTTACCGCTCGGATCCGCCGCTAGAGACCAACGAAATCATTTCCTTACTGGCCGTGGGCAGGGCGCCAACATCGGGCGGAGGTCTGGCGCCCACGCAAAACGCTTTCGCGCCAACCGGCGTTTCCACGGGCAGCAATACGTTGCTGGGGCAGGCCTTCGCGCCACCCTCCGGAAGATTGCAGCGATTCTTTGGCGTGAGCCACATCAAGATCGATCCGCAACTAACCGATATAACCGCTGTTCCGCAGGCGCGGCTGACGCTCGAGCAGCAGGTTTCGCCCGACGTGACTCTCACCTACATCACCAATTTGGCGCGCACGGATCAGCAGATTGTCCGCATAGAATGGGATTTGAGCAAACGATGGTCGGTGGTAGCTCTGCGCGATGAGAATGGGGCGTTCGGCATCGATTTTCAGGTGCGCAAGCGATTCAAGTAACGTGAGACTTCGGAAAGTTCAAGGCAAGCTCAAGGTCGAGCACAGCATTATCGATGGAGTGCGGGAAGTTTTGGAGCGCCTGCTTCACGAAAACCCCGCCATCCGCTCGGTTATCCCGGGTGTAATCCGGCCGGTGCGCGACGCACGAGGCGAAATAAAGGTCCGGATCACGGTTCCTGTGACGAACGGCTGGAAGGCCATTGCACTCAGCGCAGGCGCGCGCCAGGAACTGTTCATCAGCACCGCGCTTTCGAAATCGGACCTGGAGCAGGCCATTCAATCGGCTTTGGCTTCCCAAGCATGATTCCCGACCTGGCATTTTCGCCGGAGCGGATGCGCGAGATCGGCTATCGCGTAGTGGACCGCTTGGTCGAACATCTCGCGACGCTGTCTTCGCAGCGCGTGGGGACCAAAGGCGATCCGGCACAGTTGCGCACGGCGTTTCGCGAGCCGGTTCCAGAGCAGGGTTCCGAATTCGAAGCGGTTTTGGAGCAGGTGGAGCGCGTTCTCGCCAACACCATGCACGTGAATCATCCGAGATTCTTTGCTTACGTTCCGGGACCCGGAAATTTCGTGGGGGCGATGGCGGACGCGCTCGTTTCGGGATACAACGTTTTTGCGGGCACTTGGATCAGCGGATCCGGGCCGGCCGCCGTAGAACTCACTGTCCTCGAATGGCTGCGCCAGCTGTGCGGGTTACCGGAAACTGCCGGCGGTATTTTTGTGAGCGGCGGAACGCTGGCCAATTTGACGGCGCTCGCGGTAGCGCGGCACGTGAAGGTTTCCGGGCCGCTGGAAGACGCGACCGTTTACTATTCCGATCAGGCGCACTCTTCGCTTGAAAAAGCGATCCGCGTCATCGGAGTGCCGGCCGCAAACTGGCGCAAGATCCCGTCGGATTCCGGCTACCGTCTGCCGGTTCGCGATCTTGCGCAGCGCATCGAAAACGATCGTGCGTCAGGGAAGCGTCCATTTTGCGTGATCGCAAGCGCTGGCACCACCAACACTGGAGCGATCGATCCGCTGCCTGCCATCTCCCAGCTTTGCCGCGAGCAGGACCTCTGGCTGCATGTGGACGGCGCTTACGGAGCGGCCGCCGTCATCGCGCCGCGAGGCCGTGAACTGCTGGCGGGATTGGAACTCGCCGATTCGCTGTCGCTGGATCCGCATAAGTGGCTGTTTCAGCCGTACGAGATCGGCTGCGTGTTGCTGCGCAATCACGATCATCTGCTCGACACGTTTCGAATTCTTCCGGAATACCTGAAGGACACGCAGTTGCACACCGACGAGTTCAACTTCACCGACCACGGCATTCAGCTCACGCGCAACTTTCGCGCCCTGAAATTGTGGATGTCGATCAAAGTTTTCGGATTGGCGGCGATTCGCGCAGCCATCGAGCACGGTTTTCAGCTGGCTGAATTCGCAGAAGCATGCCTGCGTAAGATGCCCGGCTGGGAAATTGTCACGCCGGCCCAGATGGGCATCGTATGCTTTCGTTATACGCACGTGGATGATGCAGCGCATCTCCGCCTGGTCCAAACGTTGCTGGAAGATGGATTCGCGCTGATTACGTCCACCGTGCTTCGCGGTCAAACGGTTCTGCGCACCTGCACCATCAATCCGCGCACCACGGACGCCGATGTCCAACAGTCTTTAGAGCGATTGGATCGCTTTGCGCGCCAGCTTTAACGCATCGCACGCAGGCGAGCGATTCGATCCTCCGTCGAAGGGTGGGTCGAAAACATCCGCATCAACCCGTCCGCCGAAAACGGCTTGATGATGAAGAGATGCGCGGTCGCCGGATTTACATCGGACATCGGAATCCGCTTCGACCATGTATCCAATTTGCCGAGCGCCGAGATCAACTCATCCGGATTGTGCGTCACATGCGCCGACGTTTCATCCGCCGAATATTCGCGCGTACGCGAGATCGCCATCTGAATCAGCATGGCCGCGAAGGGCGCCAGGATCAGCATAATCAACCCCGCCCAGCCGCTGCCACGATCTTCGTCGTCATCCCGGCTGCCGCCAAACCAAAATGCGGTGCGAGCCAACACGGTGATGGCGGCTGCAATGGTTGCCGCAACTGAGCTTGTTAGAATATCGCGATTCTTCACGTGTCCCAATTCGTGCGCCACCACGCCTTCCAGCTCCTGATTGTTCATCAGTTTCAAAATTCCGGCCGTGAACGCCACCGACGCGTGTTCCGGATTCCGGCCGGTGGCGAAGGCATTCGGCGATTCGTCTTCGATCAGCCAAAGCTTCGGCATCGGCAAGCTCATTCGCTGCGTCAGGCTTTGCACGATCGGAAACACGCGTTGGTACACCTCGCCATTTTCCGTGGGTGTCACCGGTTGCGCGGAATACATCGAGAGTGCCATCTTGTCCGAGAAGAAGTAGCCGAAAAAATTCATCGCCACTGCGATGGCAAGCGCGATGTAAAGGCCGTTCCGGCCTCCGAAGATCTCTCCGGCGGCCAGCAGCAGACCACTCAGGATTCCGAGCAAAAGGACAGTTTTGACGCCGTTCATAGGGACCTTCTACTTCCATTATCTCGTGGGACCCGCCACAGCCGTCTATCATGAGATTTGAACGTCTACCGAGTGATGTTGCTGCTCGCCGCGGCTATCGATCCACAAGCTGCGAGCGTCACGCATAAGCTCGATATCATTCAAAGCGGCAAAGCGAAGCCCGGTACGGTCTACACGTTCACCGTCGCGGAACTAAACGCCTGGGCTCGCGCGAAAGCGCCCACCGTCGTGCCGCAAGGTCTGCGCGATCTGCGCCTCGAACTTGGCAACAACACCGCAACCGGATCCGCGCTGGTCGATTTCATCAAACTCCGCAAGAGCGCGGGCGAAGAGACCAACTGGCTGGTGACGAAATTGATCCAGGGTGAGAAGCGGGTAAAGGTGACGGCGCGCATTCAATCCGCCAACGGCCGCGCCACTGTGACTTTGCAGCGCGTCGAGATCGGCGGACTCGCGGTGAGCGGCACGACACTCGATTTTTTCATCCACACCTTCTTCATGCCGCTTTATCCGAATGCGAAAATCGACGAGCCGTTTGAGCTGGCCGATCGTATCGATCACATCGAAGTCACACCCGCTGCCGCGCGCGTCTACATGAGGAAGTGATGCTGCGCGACATCCGCTATGCCGCACGTTCGCTCAGCCGCAGCCCGGGTTTTGCCTGCGCAGCGATCCTCACCTTCGCGCTCGGCATCGGCGCCAACACCGCGATCTATAGCGTATTGCACGCCGTCGTCTTAGCTCCGCTGCCTTATACCGAACCGGATCGGTTGGTCCAAGTGCTGCTCTTTAATACGGCGCTGAATCATCCGACGTATTGTTCATATCCGGATTTTGTGGATTGGCAGCGCCAGTCGCGTTCCTTCCAGCAGATCGCCGCCTATACCGGCCAAGGCGTCGACCTGACGAATCCAGGGCCAGCGGAGCATCTGAAAGGCAAAGAAGTGACCGCCGGATTCTTTGGCGTCCTCGGCGTAAAGCCAGCACTCGGCCGCGAGTTCTCGCCCGAAGAAGATCGATTCGGCGGGGCGCCTGCCGCGATGATCAGCCATAAGTTGTGGGACGAACGCTTCGCTCGCAACCCTTCGGCAATCGGCAAAGCCATCACGTTAAACGGAATTGATTATACGGTGGTCGGTGTACTGCCGCGCGACTTCCGGCTGCCAGGTGAAGACGCGGATGCTTACACCGCTCTCGGGCATGATGACCCATTCGTCCGCAACGATCGTACGAACCACGATGTCGCGGCTATAGCGCGATTGGCGCCTCGCCTGACCGTCGGCCAGGCGCAAGCCGAGCTGAACACAGTCCAAGAACAAATTGACCGGCTCAATCCGCAAACCGAACGCGGGTTGAAAACCTACATCGAACCGTTGAAAGAATCCATCGTCGGCGATGTCAGCAAAACTCTGGTATTGCTGTTTGCCGCCGTGGGATTGGTACTGCTAATCGCCTGCTGCAACGTCGCGAATCTGCTGCTCGCGCGTGGGACCAGCCGCGCGCGCGAGTTCTCGCTGCGGTTGGCGCTGGGCGCAAATCGAACGCAGGTGATGCGATATGTCGTCACCGAAGGCGCTCTGCTGTCACTAGCCGGCGGAACGCTGGGTCTGGCGTTCGCGGGCTGGGGAATGAAAGCCATTCGGTTGGCATTCGGTGAAAGCCTTCCGCGCGCCGAACAAATCGCCTTGGACATTCCGGTCCTCTGTTTTGTCGTGGCTGTCTCTTTGTTCGTTGGAATTGCGTTTGCTCTCGTGCCAGCGTGGCAAAGTTCACGAGTGGATCTGCAAGCTTCCATCCGCCGGCATCCGGTACAGAATTCATTCGTGATCCTGCAGGTGGCGCTGTCGTTGATTCTGTTGACGGGCGCCAGCCTGTTGCTTCGCACCATCCATAATCTATGGACCGTGAATCCGGGATTCGAAGCGCAACATGTCCTCACGTTCCAGGTAGGATTGTCTTCTTCGGTTTCGAAGACCGCGCCGCAGATTCGTTCGACGTTCCGGCAACTGGTGGAACGCATCCGTCAGATTCCGGGCGTCCGAGCGGCAGACCTTACCGCGCTGGTGCCCATGGGCGCAAAATACAACGAAGGGCCGTTTTGGTTGGGCATCCGGCAACCGGCGTCGATGGCGGAAATTCCGCGCGCGATCTACTATCCAATCGGTCCCGATTACCCGCGCACCATGAAAATCCCGTTGCTGCGCGGCCGTGCTCTTTCTCGATCGGACGACACCAAATCCGAGCGTGTCATTCTCATCGACTCTTTGCTGGCCCAGCAGTATTTCGGCGGAGGAAATCCTGTCGGGCAGACGATCACCGTGCCGCACTGGGGACTCGCGCGCGTGGTCGGCGTTATCGGCCACGTGAAGCAATACGGGCTCGACAGCGCGCAGGCCGAAAAGCCGCAGATTTATTACTCCTTTTACCAATTGAATGACGAATGGGTCCCTGCGTTCAGCAGCGACGTTTCCATAGCCGTTCGATCCGCTAATTCCGCGACAATCCGGAATGCGATTACAGACGCTGCCGGTGGCCAACCGGTTTACAACGTTCACGCGATCGAGGACCTTGTCTCGCACTCCATGGACGCGCAACGCCTGCCGATGTTGCTGCTCAGCGCTTTCGCCTTGCTTGCGCTCGCGCTGGCTTTTATCGGAATCTACGGCGTGATCTCGTACTCGACGAATCAGCGCGCGCCGGAGTTTGCGATCCGCAGCGCGTTGGGCGCGGCAAGTTGGAACGTTCTGCGAATCGTGATTGGCCAGGGATTGAAACTTAGCCTGATCGGAATTGCTGCGGGGACGGCTGCAGCGCTGATCATTCTGCGTTTGCTCTCGAGTTATTCACGGCTGTTATTCGGTGTGAGCGTGAACGATCCTGTGACATTGCTGGGAGTATCATTTGTCTTGCTGATAGCTGCGATGCTCGCGTGCTACCTTCCCGCGCGCCGGGCGGCACAGTCGGATCCGATGGCAGTCCTGCGCCACGAATAGCGGCGATCTAATTGGACACGATTCTCGTCGCGGCATCCTTGCCCGCGCGGATGCAATCCGGCAGACCGATCCCGCGATACCCGTTGCCCGCTAAATGCAGGCCCGGGATGCCTTTCACGATCGATTCCACCTGCTGCTGGCGCTTCTCGTGGCCGACCGTGTATTGCGCCATCGCGTTGGGCCAGCGCGCGATATTGTGAAACACAGGGGATGCTTGCAGACCCATAATGCTGCGCAGTTCATTCTTCGCAGCTTCCACCAACGCTTCGTCGGATTGTCCCAGCGCGTTGCCGCCCATGAAGCAGCGCAGCAGCACCATGTCATCCGGCACGCGATAACTGAACTTGTTGCCCACCCAAGTGCAGGCGGCCATAAATTTCCGCTCTCGTTTTGGAACCAGGAATCCGAAGCCGTTGAGCGGATGATCGAACGTATCCTTGCGATAACCAAGGGACATGGTGATCGAAGAAGTGTAGGGAATCGCCTGCAAAAGCGCCGCCAGTTCGCCATTCCAGGGCTGCAAAAGGCGCGCCGCATCGCCGGCCGGCGTCGCGAGCACCACCTGATCCGCATCCAACCAGTTGCCATTGACGCGCGCGCGGAATCCCCGGTTCGCCCTTTCCAAAGACTCAACGGAACCTTGCAGAATATCCGCGCTCGGTTGGAGCGCGTCCACCAGTTGGCCGAGCCCATTCTTCAATGTGCGGAACAGCGATCCGGAGCCCGAACCTTTGGGTCGAGGCGCAGCCAGAACGCCGCGCGTCAAGCTACCGTATTTGCTTTCGATTTCCACAAAGCGCGCGAGCACACTATTCACGCTCATTTCGCGCGGATCGCCTCCATAAACGCCGGCCAGAAGCGGCTCCGCCAGATAATCGATCGATTCCTGGCCATAGTGATCCAGCAGAAAATCGTAGACCGAGCGGTCCGCGAGCGGCGCTTTGGGCGGACGCCTCAGAAGCTCCAAGCCCATCCGGATCTTGGTTCCCCAACTTAACAGGCGCGTTCCCACCAGCGGCATGATTTTGGTCGGAACCATCATCATCAGGCCGTCGGGCAGCGGAACCAGCTTGCCGTGCTTGAGAATGTATGTGACCCGCAGATGATCGTTCGATCCGATCACCTGATCGCCGAGACCCACCTCGCGGATCAGTTCCATGGCCCACGGTTTCGCTGCCATAAAACTGTCGGGACCTTCCTCCAGCAAACAACCTTGCTGGACGGAGGTTCGGATCACACCACCCAAATGCTGGGCCTTTTCAACCAGTGTGGCGCGCACGCCCGCTTTATTGAGATAGTAAGCGGCTGAAAGCCCGGAGATTCCTCCGCCAACGATCAGTACTTTTGGCATCAAGAGAATCTCCGAAGCACGCCGGTTGCCAGTCTACAGCTTAAACTCGCGCACGAAATCCACCACGGCGCGAACGTTGTCTACCGGCGTTTCCGGCAGAATTCCGTGGCCCAAATTGAAGATGTGGCCCGGCCGCGATCCGGTGCGCTTCAGAATCTCATGCACGCGCATTTTCAGCTCCGGCAACGGCGCAAACAGTACCGCTGGATCCAGATTGCCTTGCACTGCGGATCGATAGCTGATATCCATCCATGCTTGATCGATATTGATGCGCCAATCCACCCCCATCACGTCGCCGCCCGCAGCATGCAATTCGCGGAAAAAGCCGGCGGCGCCGGTTCCGAAATGGATTACCGGGACGCTCGCGGTTCGGATGCGCTCAATCAGCGCGCGCGAATAGGGCGCGACATAGCGGACGTAGTCGTCAGGACCCAGCGCTCCCACCCAGCTATCGAACACTTGGATCGCGCGGGCTCCGGCCGTGACCTGCGCCAGAGCGAATGGCCCCAGCACATCGACCAGCTTGCCCATCAAGCGGCGCCACAGCGTTTCATCGCGATACATCATCTGCTTGGTGCGCAGGAACGTTTTCGAGGGTCCGCCTTCGATCATGTAACTCGCGAGCGTAAAGGGAGCGCCCACGAATCCGATGACAGGAACGCGTCCAGCCAATTGCCGCACCACAAGCTGGATGGATTCGCCTACATATCCCAATTCGTCCGTGTTCGAAATCGAAAGCGAATCGACATCGTCCGACGTCCGGACTGGATTATCGATCTTCGGCCCTTCGCCCGAGACGAACTTCAGTTTGAGCCCCATCGGTTCCACGGGAAGCAGCAGGTCGGCGAAGATAATCGCCGCGTCGACGTCCAAAACCTCCACCGGCTGCAGGGTCACCTGCGCCGCCAAGTCCGGGCGTTTACAAATCTCGAGGATACCCGCTTTGGCGCGGATATCCCGGTACTGCTTCATGTATCGCCCAGCCTGCCGCATAAACCAAACCGGCCTTACATCGGTAGGCCGGCGGCGGCAAGCATCCAAAAATCTACTGTTCATTGAAGCCAATCGCATTTTGCCCCTGGTTTCGCTTCGCAAAAATAAACGCGAAAGTCGTTATGTTTGTGTTTCGCGGCCCACTGGGGCCCTAAGATATAGTAGGGCTTGGTCCACGCCTCACTGTCAAGGGTTCGGGGCGCAATAACTGAAGTTGATAGCATTCCTTGCGACGGATAGCCGGTCCTGGGGTCCATGATGTGGCTATACATCTTCCCTTCGGCGTAGAAGAATTTCTCGTAGTTGCCGGACGTGGACATCGATAAGTCCTTTAGATACACACTTTCGATGGTTTCTTCCGTCTTGCGCGGATTTTTAATGTCCAGCTTCCAGCCTTTTTCGCCCGGAGGGGCTCCCAGCGCGTAAATACTCGATCCGCCCCCCGAAACCAGCGCTTGGCGGATGCCGTTGTCTTTCAAAATCTGAACGATACGGTCAACGGCATAGCCCTTTCCAATGCCGCCGGGGTCGAGTTCCAGGCTCGGATTGGCGAATTTTACGGTTAGGTGCGCTGGATCGAGGATGATGTTGCGCCAGCCAATCTTGTTTAGCGCCCCCCAGACCTCCGCGCGGTGCGGCAGGTGCCCAGACCCCTTATAGAACCCCCAGACACGCATGAGCGGCCCTACGGTGATGTCAAAGGCCCCTTCGCTCTGGCGGCTGTATTCGACGCAGGCGGAAAGTAACTGGAATAGCTCCGGCGTAATGTGAACCGGTCCGCTGCCGGCCATCCGGTTGACCATGCTCCATTCGCTGGATGGCTTGTAGTTGGAGAGCATTTCGTCCAGCCGGCGGGCTTCCTCCAAGCCCTGCGAGATCGCCGATTGCAGCCGTCCCCGATCTTCGCCATAAGCGACGATGGTGTAAGCCGTGCCCATGGCATCCACGCTGCCTTCGGCGCGTTGCAGTTCGGGCTGGGCGGCGAAAGCAGAAATTGCGACGAGCAGTGTGGCGCACGCACTCGTGCGTGCCGTGTTCGCACTCCTGAGAACACGTTTTCCACGAAATTCCTGGCGTTCACACGAGTGTGAACGCTGCACGCAAAGTGCGTGCGCCACACCTTTCATCATCCAGCGGACTCCGGATCGCGAGGCCGGCCCTTCCGGATGCGCTTCAACAAATGCTCCATCTTGCCGCCAAGTTCGGTTTCGACGTCCGCCTCGAAGTGCAGCTCCGGAATCAGGTACACGGTCAAGCGCTGCGCGAGTTCGCGGCGCAGAAAATTACGCGCGTGCGACAAAGCTTCGATCGTCGCTTTCGCATCCGAATTTTCCGGCAGCCGCACACGCACCATGGCGTGCCGCTTGTCGGGTGAAACTTGAACCTCGGTCACGATGGCTGAGCCTACGCGAGGATCGTCCATCTCGTACCCGATCATTTCGGACAGTTCCTCACGGATCGCTTCAGTGATTCGTTCAATACGATGGTCCATCGAAACTACTCCATCCACTCCACGGTCGTCGAGACCAGGGCAGCGCCTAAAAATGCGGATGCTTCCCGTTCCACCAGCTGCAACGTCTGCTCGGCGCGCGTGTGGTCGCCCGAAACCGTGACGGCCGAGATCAGCGCGCGTTGCCAGAGATCCTGATAACCAATTTCGGCCACCGCCACGTTGAACCTGCTGCGCAGGCGATCCTTCAAACCTTTCACGGTATGGCGCTTGTCTTTGAGCGAATGCGCCTCGGAGAGCTGTAGCTCCAAGGTCAGGACCCCGATGCTCGGCATGGCTCAGATGGCGAGGCTTGTCGTTTAGACGGCCTCTGCCGCAACTCTTTCGGTAGTGAACGCTTCAATGACATCGGCCGGCTTCACATCGCTGAAATTCCGGACCGTCACGCCGCACTCAAAACCGCTCTTCACCTCGCTCGCGTCGTTCTTGAAACGCTTGAGCGATTCGATCTTGCCGGTGAACACCACCACGTTGTCGCGCAGCACCCGAACGTCGCTGTCGCGCCGGATCAGGCCGTCCGTCACCATGCAGCCGGCCACATTGCCTACTTTGCTGATGCGGAATACTTCGCGCACTTGCGCGCGGCCCTGATACACTTCCTTGAACACCGGCTCGAGCAAGCCCGTCATGGCGCGCTTCAACTCATCCGTCAGCTCGTAAATGATGGTGTGCAGCCGGATGTCTACTTTTTCCTGCTCGGCCAGCGCTGTGGCGTTTCGCTCCGGACGCACGTTGAATCCGACGACGATCGCATTCGATGCCGACGCCAACAGCACATCGCTTTCGTTGATGGCCCCGACGCCCGAACGCAGCACGTGGATTTTGATCTTGTCGTTTGAAAGCTTCTGCATCATGTCGCTGATGACTTCCGCCGTACCTCCGACGTCCGTCTTCAGGATGATGTTCAGTTCCTTGATTTCGCCTTCCTTCAACTGCTCGTGCAGTTGTTCCAGCGTCACGCGCCCGGTCTTCAACATCGCCACGTCGCGCGCTTTGGCTTCGCGGTACATGACGATCTGCTTGGCCTTGCCGGTGTCGGTGACAACCTGGAACGTATCGCCCACTTCGGGGAGCGCGTCCAAGCCAAGCACTTCGGCCGGCATGGAGGGCTCCGCTTCGCGCAGCTGTTGCCCGCGATCGTCAAACATCGCCCGCACTTTGCCGAACACGGAACCGCAGATGAAATAATCGCCAACGCGCAGCGTGCCGTTTCTGACGAGCACCGTGGCGACAGGACCGCGACCGCGGTCCAGTTGCGCTTCGAGCACCGTTCCCACCGCTGGCCGGTCCGGATTGGCTTTGAGATCCTGCAGATCCGCCACCAGCAAAATCATTTCGAGCAACAGATCGAGATTGGTCTTGGCGCGCGCCGAAACCGGAACCATCACCACATCGCCGCCCCAATCTTCCGCCAGCAAATTGCGATCGGCAAGCTGCTGCTTGATGCGATCTACCTGCGCATCCGGCCGGTCGATTTTGTTGATCGCGACAATGATCGGGACTTTCGCCGCTTTCGCGTGATCGATGGCTTCAATGGTCTGCGGCATGACGCCGTCATCCGCCGCAACCACGAGAATCACGATATCCGTTACCTTGGCGCCGCGGGCGCGCATGCGGGTGAACGCTTCGTGGCCCGGCGTATCGATGAAAACAATTTTGCGTCCGTTCTTTTCGATGTGATACGCGCCGATGTGCTGCGTGATGCCGCCGGCTTCATGCGCGGCGACGTCGGCGGATCGGATCGCGTCCAGCAGCGAGGTTTTGCCGTGGTCGACGTGACCCATGATGGTGACCACGGGTGCGCGCCGAACCAGATCTTTGCTGTCCTCGGTGAGCTCGATTTCCTGCGTACTCTCTTCTTCGAAGCTGACCTTGTTCGTGGACGCTCCGAAATCCCGCGCCAGATCTTCGGCCATCTTCACGTCGAGATTTTGGTTGATAGTCGCGAAGATCTTTTTCTCCACCAGCTTCTTGATCAGAAGATTCGCTTTGATGCCGAGCTTTTCGGAAAGTTCCTTGAGCGTGATGCCTTCCGAAATCGTGATCTCGCGATCGATGGGCGGCGGCGCGGCGGGTTGTTCGCGCCGCGAAACCGGCATCCGCAGACGACCCTCTTCCTGTTCCTGATCCCGATGCCGATCGCGGCTGCCGGGCTTGGCTGCGTGCCGGCGCTGCTGCTCTGTCGTGGGAAGCGGCGCCGCCGGTTCCATGCGCAGCGGCGACGTCGGATGCAATGTTCGAGTGCGGCGGAATCCGGGAGCTGCGCCGCCGCCACCGCCGGGACCAGGCATTCCGGGGCCGCGCATAACGGGCTGGCCTGGACGAATCGGTCCGCGATAAATCGGCTGGCCGGGAACCGGCGTCGAGCTTCGCGTCGGCATTCCCGGCCGGGGAGCTTGCGGCGACACTTGCCCTGGGGCCGGACGCGTTTGCTGCAAACGCGCCACCATGTCGGGACGCGGAGGAACGATCGGACGCGCCGCCGGTTGTCCGGCTAAATTCGGACGCGGAGGCGTTCGCAACGGCATGGATGGCGCGGGTCCCGACGTTTCGACAGCCGGCGGCGCCGAAGCGCGCGCTGCCGGAGGGTGCGGGGCCGGAGGGTGCGGAGCCGGCGGATGTGGTGCCGGCGGATGTGGAGCGGGCGAATGCTGGGGGGCTGGATGCGCGGGCGTGGCTGAAATGGCCGGCGGACCCGGTGGCAGCGGCTGGCGCGGGCCGGAAAGAATCTGACCGGGGCGGGGCGCGGGAGGTACCGGACGCGCTGCGATGGTACCGGTGCGAAGCGGTGGATGCAACGGCGCGCTTGGCCCGGAAGCGAGCGGCGGGCGCACGGGAGCGGCTGGCCTTCCACGCACCGGTTCCTCCACTACTGCATGTGGGGATCCATTGTCGGATGCGGGTGCGGCCGGCGGTTCCGGCGTATGCACCGGCGCGGTCTTGGCCGCAATCACGGGCGCTTCGGGCTCCGGCGCGGCGGCTGCGGGAGACTGTTCTTCGGCCGGTTCCGGCTCAGCGACTGCCGTGGCCGATTGGCCGCTCTGCGGTCGCGCGGTGTCCTCTCCCTGGACGCGCTTTCGCACCAATTCCGCCACTGGCTCATCAATCGAACTGGAGTGCGTCTTTTTTTCGGTGACGCCGACCTCAGGCAACATTTCTACGATCACGTGCGATGGAATCTCCAGTTGCCTCGCCAGCTCGTTGATGCGGATTTTGCTCATATTTAGGACTGCAACGCTCTCTGAATACGGCGCTTAACTGACTTCCCCCGAATCCTTTACTGTATCAAATTCCCTTTTGGAAGCGAGCGATCCTACATGGGTTTCGCGCTCTGTTTGTTCTTCGGCCGCAGGCTCCGCCGCCTCTCCCGCTCCATCCTCGCGGGGCGCCGCTTCGACATGTGAATCTTCCATGACTGAATCGTCGGCGACATTCGCTGGGGCAGCTTCTACTTCAGTACTCGCCGTGTTCTGTTGTTCAAACTGCGCGTAGTACGAATTCACCGCAACCAGGATATTCTCGACCGTGCCCGACTCAATGTCAGGAATCGCTTCCAACTCCTCGGGCGTCATGGAGCCAAGTTTTTCTACTGTCGAAACGCCCGCTCCGATCAGCTTTTCTGCAATCTCTTCGCTCATGCCATGATCGATCAGCACCGAAACGGGCGCGCCGGTTGGAACCAGCGCAGCCATCGCCGACTCTACTTCCTGGCGCTTTTCTTCTTCGCTCTTGATGTCGATCTTCCAACCCAGCAGCTTGGCCGCCAGCCGCACGTTCTGTCCCTTCTTGCCGATCGCGAGTGACAACTGGGTATCGTCGACAATGACTTCCATATGCTTTTCCAACGCGTCGATGATGGAAACACGGCTGATTTTCGCCGGGCTCAAAGCGTGCGTGGCGAAGGCCACGGAATCCTCGGAATATTCAATAATGTCGATCTTCTCGCCGCGCAATTCACGAATGATGGATTGCACGCGCATACCCTTCATGCCGACGCATGCGCCTACGCTGTCCACATCGCGATCGCGGCTGGACACGGCGATTTTGGTGCGCTCGCCAGGTTCCCGCGCGCAGCCTTTGATCACCACGGTGTTGTCGTAAATCTCCGGAACTTCCTGTTCGAATAAACGCATCACCAGCTCAGGCGCCCCGCGCGAAACGATCACTCCCGCATTTTTTCCGGCTTTTTCCACGCTCTTGATCACGCAGCGGATGCGCTCGCCCACGCTGAAGTTCTCGAGCTTGCTTTGTTCCTTCTTCGGAACGCGCGCTTCGGTTTTTCCGAGATCCACCACCAGATCCTGGCCTTCGATCCGCTTCACCGTGCAGTTCACCAGTTCGCCCACGCGTCCGGAATATTCCGAATAGATGGTCTCGCGTTCGGCTTCGCGCACTTTTTGCAAAATCACTTGCTTCGCGGTTTGAGCGGCGATGCGTCCCAGTGCATCCGTCGGCTTCGGAAAACGCAGCTCGGATTCCAGCTCCGTCGCGGGGTCGATGCGCTTGGCTTCCTGCAGCGAGATTTCCTTCAGCGGATCCTGCACGGACTCCACCACTTTGCGCACGCCGTAGATTTCGAGCGCACCCGAATCGTTGAACGACGCCACCAGATCCTCGGTGGTCCGGAAATGCTTGCGTGCCGCCACCAGCATGGCGTCCTTCACCGCGTCGATAACAATCTGCGGGTCGATGCCCTTCTCCTTGCTCAAGATCTCGATGGACTGATAGATAGTTCCCACTGTGTCCTTTTCCTAAACTGTTCGGGGGTTCTTTTACCACTCAAACTTCAGGTTGGCTTTTGCGACCTGCGTTAGCGGAAAGTGAATTACTCTTCCTTCGCTCGGTTCCAGCGCGACCACTCCCTGGGAAATACCCGCAAGCTTGCCTTCCCAACTGCGCTGGTTCTCGACCGGTTCTCGCAGAACGACTTTGGCTTTCTTTCCCACAAACCTCTCGAAGTCTTTTTCTTTTACTAATTTGCGCTCGAGACCCGGTGAGCTGACCTCAAGCGTGTAGTTCTCGCCAGGTATGACGTCTTCCACGTCCAAAATAGTTCCTACGTGCTGCGAAATGAATTCGCAATCGGCGTGGGAAACGCCTTGCGGACGGTCGATGAAAATGCGCAAAACCCGGCTGCGTCCGGCGCCCAATAGTTGAACGTCGACGATCTCGATTCCTTCCGGATCCCCCACTCGCTGAGCGATTTGGAGAATCTTAGCGACAATTTCCTCGCGGCCCATCCCAGACATTTCCTTGCATGCAATAAAAAAGTGGGCTTTCGCCCACTGCGTTAACTCGACATTCTTATTATACACGCGCCGCGGCGTAAGTCTCCAGACTTCCGTCTTTTGGCAAGCAAGAGGCTTGCCCCACTTCAAAAGAGTATAGTCGTTTAGAGCGATGAAACGTCTGATTCAATTGCTGTCGATCGGCCTGTGCGCCATCACCTTGTGGAGCGTGTCGCGCCCACCCGAAGTTCCCTTCACCAAAACGCTGATCGATTGGGGTGCGGCGGAGACCGTCGCATTCGCCGATGTCAATAAAGATGGCAAGCTGGACATTGTTTCCGGCGAGTATTGGTATCAAGCGCCCGCCTGGACGCCGCACCGCTTCCGCGAATTGAAATTCCAGGACGGCTACATCGGCAACTTCTGCGACCTGGCGATGGATATCAATAAAGACGGATATCCGGACATCGTGAGCTGTCTCGGCTTCGCGCACAAAATGGTGTGGATGGAGAATCCGGGAGCGAAGGGCGGCCCCTGGAAGGAACATCTGATCGATCAAGGCCCGTTCGTCGAGTTCGCATTCTTCGTAGACATCGACAACGACAAGAAAGCGGAGGAGCTGCTGCCGGATTATCTGGGCGATGCGTCCACGGCCTGGTACGAAATCAAGAACGGCGAATTTGTGAAGCATGTGGTTGGCAAATCGCAGGGACACGGAATCGGGGCCGGCGATGTGAATGGCGATGGACGCACCGACATCATCACACCCAAGGGCTGGTTCGAAGCGCCAGTGGATCCGCGAAACGGGCAGTGGACCTGGCATGGCGATTTCGATCTGGGCGAAACCGGATTTATCTATGTCGTAGACGTGAATGGAGACGGCCGCAAGGATCTGGTGGCGTCTTCCGCGCACGATTACGGGATTTTCTGGTGGGAGCAGGGTCCGGATTCGCATTGGACCAAGCACGTGATCGATGACACCTGGTCGCAAGGGCACGGACTCACCATGGTGGACATCAATCGCGACGGGAAGCCCGATTTTCTTACCGGAAAACGCTACATGGCGCACGATCACGATCCTGGATCGCGCGATCCATTGGGGATCTATTGGTACGAGTTTTTGGTCGATGAAGGAACTGTCCGCTGGGTCAAGCATGTGATCGATTACAGCTCGCGAACCGGCGCGGGCTTGCATATTCCCGCGGCGGATCTTTACGGAGACGGCGGCCTCGAGTTCGCAGCCGCAGGCAAGAACGGCTTGTTCCTGTTTGAAAATCGGCCGCATACGCGGAAAGTGGGGACGAAATGAAGTTCGGCGTCAACACTTTTATCTGGACCGCGAACTTTGACCGCCCGCACTTCGCGCTGCTCCCGCGCATCAAGAAAGCCGGATTCGACGGCGTGGAACTGCCGCTCATCAACTTGAACGAGGTCGATGCACCCGCGATTAGAAAAGCGCTCGCGGAAAACGGGCTGGAATGTACTTTCTGCTCGGTGATCCCCTCCGGCATGAGCTTGATTTCGGAAGACGCTGCCGTCCGTGCCAAGACACGGACGCATCTGGAACAGTGCATCGAAAGGGCAGCCGAGGCGGGCGGGAAATTAATAGCGGGTCCGATTTACTCGCCGGTCGGATATTTGCCGGGTCGCCGCCGCACTGCCGACGAATGGAATCGCGCGGTGGAAGGCTATCAATCGCTTGGCAGCGCGCTTGAGAAGCATGACGTGACTTTCGCCATTGAGCCGCTGAATCGTTTCGAGACGTACTTCCTCAACACCGCCGAAGATTCTGTCGCTTTGTGCGATGCAGTGAACGATCGGCGCGTCGGAATCCTGTTCGACACTTTTCACGCCAACATTGAAGAAAAAAATGTTCCAAACGCATACCTGCGCCTGGGTAAGCATTTGAAGCATGTCCACACCTGCGAAAACGATCGCGGAACTCCTGGCAGCGGTCACGTAGATTGGTCCGGCGTCTTTCGCGCGTTGCACGAGATGAAATACGACGGGTGGCTCACCATCGAGAGTTTTGGCTTCGCGTTAGGCGAGCTATCGGCAGCGGCGTCGATCTGGCGCGACTTGGCCCCGACGCCCGAGACAATCGCCTTCGAAGGCATTAAGTTTTTGCGGGCCGCCGATGAACGCAGATAAACGCGGATAAAAATTATTCTATCGGCGTTCATCCGCGTTCATCCGCGGCCAACTGTTTTCGCTAATCGTGATGCAATGCCTGATTTGGATCGATGGCGGCCGCACGCCTTGCCGGAAGATAGCTCGCGAGCATGGTTATGCCGAGCAGCGCGGCCGGAAGCACGATAAAGCTCCAAACATCGAACGATCCGATGTCAGCCAATCGAGTAAACGCAGCATGCAGCAGTCTGGTCGTGCCAAGGCATCCAATGAGTCCAGCGGCCACTCCGGCCAGCGCGAGCATCATTCCCTGACGCATGACAAATTTCAGAATGTCGTTGCCCTGAGCTCCAACCGCCATGCGGATACCGATCTCTCGCGTCCGCCGCGTCACCGAGTACGAAACCAGTCCGTATAGACCCACAAGCGAGAGCGTCAATCCGAGCAATCCCATTCCAGTGACCAATTTGACGATCAGGCGAATGCCAAACAATCCCTGCGACTGATAATAGTCGCGCATGGTGCGGACGTTGTAAATCGGTTGATGCGCATCCAGCGACCGCACCAGATTGCGCAGCGGATCCGCCAAATTTGCCGCTTCCGCCGGAGTTTCCACCAGCAGCGTCATGTGCGTGACCGGATGCTGGGTCACCGGCGTGTAAAAGAACGCCATGTGCGGCTCGCCGACTGCTAGATATGTGGCATCGCGCGCCACGCCCACCACTTGCACCAAAGCGCCGTCGCGTGCGGTTTCGCGAAAACGCTTTCCGATCGGATTCTGATGCGGCCAATAGTGCTGCGCCATGTACTCGTTGATCACCGCGACGGCCTGGGTGGTTGCGGTATCCGTAGCGAGAATCCCGCGGCCTTGTACAATCGGCGTGCCCATGGTGTCGAAATAGTGTTCGTCCACGTTGCTTGAGAAAACCGTGTCGCTGTCCTTGCCCTGCGCGAATACATAGCCTTCCGGGGCGATGTTCTCGGACGCGAGCGAACTTCCGTCGAAGGGGATCATCTGGGCCAGCGTCGCATTCGTCACTCCGGGAAGCTGGCGCGCACGTTCGATAAGCGTCCTGTAAAATTCGCGAGTTTTGTCTTGCGAGTAATGCACCAGCGACGGATCGAGCGTCATCATCAGCAAGTGATCGGTGCGGAATCCGGGATTGCCGAGCACCACAACACGGAGCGCTCGCACGAACAGCGTCGCGGCCGAAAGCAGGATCAGGGAAAATGCCACTTGCGCGATTACCAGCGCGTTTCGTCCCAAAGTCCGGCGCTGTTTAGATGACGCTTCGCCGCTTTTGAGCGCAGGCACGAGGTCCGTCTTCGAACTTTGAATGGCGGGTGCAAGTCCAAAGAACACCGCACTTAAGATCGCGGCGATTAAGCTAAAGATCAGGACGCGCTGATCCAGTTGGACCACCAGCGATAACGGCAGATCATTCGCGAAACGCACACGCGTGAAGTAGTCGGCGGCATACTGAGCGATCAGCAAACCCAGCCCGGCGGCGGCGAGCGAAAGCAGCATGCTTTCGGTCAGCAACTGACGGAGCAGCCTTCCACGCGACGCGCCGATCGCCAGCCGCACCGCCATCTCGCGCGAACGCGCTCGTGCGCGGCTCAGCATCAGGTTCGCTACATTCGCGCAGGCAATGACGAGCACCAACCCTGCCACGGCCATCAACATCGCGGAAAAGAAAGCATTGGGCGGCGATTGCAAAATCCGCGTCTCCACTTCGGTGCGCACCTTCATACTGTGATTGCGATTCGTTGCCGGATAAGCGCCAGCGAGTCCGCTCGCGAGCGTCGCGATTTCGGCATCCGCTTGCGCGACAGTCACGCCGGGATTCAGCCGGGCTTTCACCAAAAACGATCGAAGGTCGCGCCGTTCCAGCGGATCCGCTGCGCCGGATGGCTGCACGCGCGGCAGCATCATCGTGGGGATGTAAAGATCCGGATGAATGACCAGACTAAGTCCCCCGAAACTTTTCTTGGTAACGCCGATGATGGTGAATTCAA
>DATGIH010000414.1:0-9588 GCA_035295865.1 Bryobacteraceae bacterium | reverse complement strand
CTCGACATCTTCGGCAGCGTCGTCGTGATCTGGAGGCGTCCGCGCAACATAGGGATGCCGGGCAAGTTGAATTAGCCGCTTTGCAATCTCTGCGGGCGTGAGCACGAAATCCGCCACCCCTGCCGCCACGGCGCTGCGGGGCATTCCATCGAATTTTGCGGAAGATGGCTCCTGCACAAAGGTTACGCCGCCTTCGGCCTTCACCGCTTTGAGGCCAAGAGTCCCGTCGGAGGCGGTGCCGGACAGGACAATGCCGATGGCGTTGCTGCTCTTCGCGGCAGCGAGCGACTTCAAGAAGAAATCGATGGGCAGGTTGGGGCCGGGCCCACGCGGCTCGATTTGCAAGTGTTCGCCGGTTGTGGCCAAGCAAACCCCTGGCGGCATGACATAAACATGGTTGACCGCTAGAGGAGTGTCCGTCCTAACTTCCTGCACGGGCATGCGGGTGGTTTTGGCAAGAAGCTCAGCCAATTGGCTGGGCTGGTTCGGGTCGAGGTGCTGGATGACCACGAACGCCATTCCAGGGTTCGATGGCAAGTGCTTCAAAAAAGCTGTGAAGGCTTCCAATCCGCCTGCCGAAGCGCCTACACCGACAATTGGGAATGATTGGTTGCGCGTGGGCAAGGGGCGGTTGTTCCGGCTCTTCGATTCAACCTTCTGCCTTGGCGCTGGTTTCGATGATTTCGGCGGCTTGGACGTTTTTTTCCTCATACGGATTTCCTGCCGCGCCGGAACCGGCGATTTGCCGTAAAGCTGATTTTTTTCGGGAGCGTCCGAATCGCTGGCTTTGAGCCGTTTTCAAGAAGCGATTCTTGCATCGGCGCACAAGGGCGCACACTGGCTTGGGGCCAAACCAGCGAGGGTGTCCGGCTCGGGTGTCTTATACTCGACCGCAACTCGTACCCCGTCCATCGCAGAAGGCGTCAAGCGGAGAGCCTACGCTGGGGCGCTCGGCCGACGCGTTCCGTTCGAGGATTAGACCCTCGAAACTCAATTCTATATGAAGCGGCGCTGGCGTATCCCGACGCAAGAACTGACAATCGCCGCGGCGTCGCTTTTTCGTCTTCTGGAAACGCCTCTGATCATCGAGCAGAACAGGTGACGTTGTGGAAGTTTAATCCAATTTCTATTGACACCACTTGTCCGTGGGTTTATTCTAACCAAGCTGGAGGAAATCACGATGCTTGCCTATAGCCGAGGTTCAAAACGCCTCGCTGGCGCGGCTCCGCTGGAGCACCGCGTGCCGGCGAATGTCGGATCCTTCTGCTCCAACTTGGATATAGCTCAATGGGTAGAGCATCGGCTGACACCCGAGTGTCGTGGGTTCGACTCCCGCTATCCGCTGTTGTCCAAACAGCTCGCAACAATGAGTGATCCAGGCCGGGTTCCCGCCTTCCACTCGAGATAGACTTCGGTCCTTCTCGTAAAGATTGGCAGCGGCTTCGCCGCTCTGCGCTTCCCCGAAACTGCTAATCGGAGCTTGCATCGATCGTCCGGCGCAAGTCCGATCCGCTTTAGGGCAGCCCGCTGGTGCGGCCGTGGAATTCAGCCTGGGGATCTCTTCTTTCCATACAAAAGCAGTTATCACTTGAGGAGGTGATTTTTATGCTGCGCCGTGTTTTGATCGGCGACAATGAACGAATCCTGGTAATCCGCAAGCGGCGCTTCGCGGAGATCCTGGAGCCTGGCGAGCGTTGGATGTTCGCGCTTGGCGGGGAAATGGAACTGCAGCGCTACAACGTCCGTGACCTGGTTTATTCGGGAGAGTGGGCGGACTACATCGCGAACTCGCAACCCGAGTTGGCTGCGCGCTACTTCACGATTGTCGAGACGTCCGACGCCCAAGTAGCCATCGTGTATCTGGATGGCCGCTTGGCGCGCGTGATTGGCCCTGCGAATCGCGTGCTGTTCTGGAAGGGTCCAGTGAATGTGACGTACGAGCGGATCGACGTGCGCGCGAACGCAGACGTGCCGGAGCAATTGCTGCCGTCGCTGGGGCGTTTGGGGCGGGAATCCCTGGTGACGTTCGCGGCGGTTGAGGAGGGTAAGCGCGGACTGATGTATCTGGATGGGCGTTTGATCCGTGAACTGGAGCCTGGCAACTATGGGTTCTGGAACGCGGTGGCAACGCCTCGCATCGAGGTGCTTGAGATGCGCCGTCAGACGGTGGAGGTGTCGGGTCAGGAGATCCTGACCAGCGATAAGGTCACCTTACGTGTGAACATTTCTGCCGTGTATGAGATCGTGAACGTAACGAACGCCCGCGTGGGTGTGAAGGACGTTGGCGAATACTTGTACCGCGCGCTGCAGATCGCGGCGCGACAATCGCTGGGGAAGCGCACGCTCGAGCAGGTGCTCGCGGAGAAGACGGACATCGACGAAGCGGTATCGGCCGAGGTTCGCCGGGAGATGGAAGCGTATGGTGTTCGCGTAAGCGCGATTGCGCTGAAGGACATCATCCTGCCCGGAGACATCCGCGACATTCTGAACCAGGTGGTGACCGCCGAGAAGCAGGCGCAAGCCAACCTGATTCGCCGGCGCGAAGAGACCGCGGCAACGCGGTCGCTGCTCAACACGGCCAAGCTGATGGAGGAGAATCCTCTGTTGGTGCGCCTGAAGGAGCTGGAATCGCTGGAGAAGATCGCCGACAAGGTGGAAAAGATCACCGTGGTTGGCGGTTTGAACGCGCTGCTGGAACGCACGGTAACGCTCCGTGCTGAGTGATGGAGGACGGCGCCGGTTGCGCCCTATAGGTTTTAGGGGTGTGGCCGGCGCTGTCAAGCCGGAGGTGTCGTTGCAAGGCTCGTCCGGAAAAAACAGATAAGCGCCGACCATAAATCCATTTAACGGTAACAGTGTGTAACTCGCCGTTTTAACCAATGATCTTTCGGATGTGAGTATCCCACTGAGAACTTTCGGCAAATCGAACGTTCAAATCTCGGCACTTGGATGCGGCGGCCATCATCTGGGCGATCCGCAGGAAGAGAAGGTCGCGCGGCAGATTGTCGACAAGTTAATCGACGGCGGCGTCACTTTTTTCGACAATTGCTGGGAATATCACCGGGGCAAATGTGAAGATTGGCTCGGCAGCGCGCTCGAAGGCAAGCGCGACAAAGTCTTCCTGATGACCAAAGTGTGCACGCATGGGCGCGACAAAGCGCTTGCGATGAAGATGCTCGAAGAGTCGCTGCACCGGCTGAAAACCGATCATCTGGACTTGTGGCAGGCCCATGGAATGGTTTTCGAGAACGATCCGGAGCTTTTCATCCGGCCCAACGGCGCGGCCGAAGCGCTGGAGCTCGCGAAAAAGCAGGGCAAGACACGCTTCACCGGTTTCACCGGGCATAAAGATCCGAACGTCCACATGGGCATGCTGCGTACCAATTTTCCGTTTGACGCGGTGCAGATGCCGCTAAATCCGTTTGACGCGACCTTCGAATTCAGCTTCGAACGATTGGTGCTGCCCGAGCTGCAGCGGCGAGGAATCGCGGTGCTGGGCATGAAGCCGATCGGCGGCACTGCGGAAGCGGTGAAGAAGGGTGTGGTCACGGCGGCGGAGCTGCTGCGTTACGCGATGAGCCTGCCGGTGGCGACCACCATCGCGGGTATGGAGAAACCAGAGATAGCGGATCACCACCTGAAAATCGCGCAGAACTTTCAGCCGATGAGTCCGCAGGAGATGCAAAGCCTGCGCGATCGTGTGCGCATGTACGCCGCCGATGCGCGCTTCGAGCCTTACAAGGTTTCACTTAAGTTCGACAATCCGGAAGCGAGGCTCACGCACGGTTTCCCGCTCGACCTGCAGCAGAAAGAGGTGAAGGAAATGCTGGGCGGCGCGGAAAACACCGGCAAACCCTACACCCAGTACACTCCGCAAGCACACTGAGGAACCAGCTATGATGAATCGCGTTTCCCGGCGGCGATTTCTGGAAACCGCCGCAATCACATCCGGAGGACTGGTAATGGCACAACCATCCGCTGCGGTACCCAAGCGTCCGCTCGGTAAGACCGGCTTGCAGGTTTCCTACATGGGTTTGGGTGGTTATCATCTTGGATCGGTGGAGGACCAAGCGAGCGTCGACAGCATTGTCCACGAAGCGCTCGATTCCGGAGTCAATTTCTTCGACAACGCGTGGGAGTATCACGACGGAAGAAGCGAAGAGGTGATGGGGAAGGCGCTGGAGGGCAAGCGGGACGGCGCCATTGTGATGACCAAAGTCTGCACGCACGGCCGTAAGAAAGACGTCGCGATGCAGCAGCTCGAAGAATCGCTGCGCCGATTGAGGACGGATCACATCGACGTGTGGCAGATTCACGAAGTGGTTTACTGGAACGATCCGGATTTGATATTCGCTCCCAATGGCGCGGCCGAAGCGCTGGTGGAAGCTAAAAAGCAGGGCAAGGTGCGATTCGTCGGATTCACCGGGCATAAAGATCCCCGCATCCATATGAAGATGCTCGCGCACAATTTTCCTTTCGACACGGTACAAATGCCGTTGAACTGTTTCGATGCCACGTTCCGCAGCTTCGAACAGCAGGTTCTGCCGGAGCTCAACAAGCGTGGCATAGCGCCGCTCGGGATGAAGAGCATGGGCGGAGAAGGCGAGATGATCGCGAAGGGCGCGGTCACTCCGCGCGAAGCGTTGAGTTATGCCATGAGCCTTCCAGTTGCAGTGACCATCAGCGGCGTGGAAACGCTGGATGTGCTGCGCCAGAATCTCGCGATTGCGTGCGGGTTTCAGCCGCTCGCTTTATCCGCCATGCACGAGTTGCGCGAACGCTGCCGCGAATATGCCGCCGATGGACATCTGGAATTATTCAAGATGACTGTGAAGTACGACGGAGACATTGGCCGCGAACAGCACGGATATCCGAAGGAACAGGAGATGCCGCTGTAATATCGATAGGTGACCCTGGATCGCCTGCGGAGCTTTGCCGTAACGCGCAGTCTATTCCCGCCCACCACGCTGAAGCGCGCTCTGGACAAGCTGGGATTTGTGCAAGCGGATCCGATCCGCGCACCGGCCCGCGCGCAAGACTTGATTCTGCGGCAGCGCGTCAAAGGCTATCGTGCGGGCGATTTGGAGCAGCGCTTCGCAAAGCTGGGCGTGGAAGAGGATTTCTTCGTCGTCTACGGCTTCGTGACGCAACATATCCAAAAATTGATGCATCCGAGATCAGACGCGCTGGTTCCGGCGGAAGGCTCGCTCAAGTGGCCGCGCAAGACCAAAGAGCTGGCGGAGTTGCTGCGCGATTTCGTGACGGAGCGCGGTGTGGTGCATCCGCGCGATGTGCATCGGCATTTCGCGCGCGGGCAAGTCAAAAACTACTGGGGCGGATCGTCGAACGAGACCACGCATCTGTTGAACATGATGCATTACCGCGGCATGCTGCGGGTGGTGGGGCGCGAGCGCGGCATCCGGATGTACGCGGCGCACCAACATGGTCCGGAAGCGGCTGATGTTGCCGAGCGTCACGCGCGAATCGACGCGCTGGTGGACGCGGCTGTTCACGTTTACGCTCCGCTGCATCTTGGCGGATTGCGGTACGTGGTGAATCGCCTACGGTACGCCGCGCCGCAGTGGAGAGGCGAACTGAAAGAGGCATTGGCGCGGGCAAAACAAAGGCTCGCGCACGAGCACATCGATGGCGTGGATTGGTATTGGCCGGCGGGCGAGAAAATCCGTCGAAGCGCGGCGCCGGAAATGGTGCGATTGCTGACGCCGTTCGATCCGGTGGTGTGGGATCGCGACCGGTTCGAACTGCTGTGGGGGTGGGTGTACCGGTTCGAAGCCTACACGCCGGCGCCGAAACGAAAGCTGGGATATTACGCCCTGCCGATGTTGTGGCGGGATAGCGTGATTGGGTGGGGAAATTTGTCGGTGGAAAAGGGAAAGCTGAAAAGCGAGCTCGGCTATGTATCCGGCGCGGCGCCGAGCGATGCGAGCTTCCGGCGGGAACTGGAAGCTGAGGTCGATCGAATGCGGGTTTTCCTGGGGTTGTGACACAATGATTTCGTGGCTATTCGGATAGCGTTGGCGTTGGCCGCGCTGGCAACGCTGGAAGCGCGCGCTCAAAGCGGCGGCGCTGAGTTTTTTGAGAAAAATGTCCGGCCGGTGTTCATCCAGAAGTGCTTTGGATGCCACGGAGCGGGCGCAAGTCCGATGGGCGGGCTTCGCCTCGACAGCCGCGAATCGATTCTGCACGGCGGCGGCCGCGGCGCGGCGATCGTTCCCGGAAAACCGAACGAGAGCCTGCTGATCAAAGCCCTGCAGCAGACCGACGAGAATTTGAAGATGCCCCCGGGCAAGAAATTGTCCGAGCCTGAAATCGTCTTTATTGCTCAGTGGATCGCAATGGGCGCGCCGTGGGGAGGTGGTCAATCGCTCAACGCAGAGGCTCCCGCGAAAAAATACTGGGCGTTTGTTCCGCCCAAAGATCCGGCACTGCCGCACGTGAAGGATTCCGCGTGGGTGAAGTCACCGATCGATGCTTTCATACTGGCCGGATTGGAAGAGAAGAATCTGGCGCCCGCGCCGCCGGCTTCGAAACGCGAACTGATCCGGCGCGCGACCTTCGATCTCACCGGACTTCCGCCGACTCCCGAAGAAGTGCAGGAATTTCTGGACGACAAAAATCCGGACGCGTTCGCGCGGTTGGTAGACCGATTGCTCGCTTCGCCGCGCTATGGCGAACGATGGGGCCGGCACTGGCTGGACGTGGCGCGCTACGCGGATTCGAACGGCCTGGACGAAAACCTGGTGTATCGCAATGCGTACCGCTATCGCGATTACGTGATCCAGGCGTTTAATAAGGACAAACCGTACGACCAATTTGTCCGCGAACAATTGGCGGGCGATTTGTTGCCGGAGGCTCCGGACCTTCCGACGAACTATGAGCATTGGACCGCTACTGGATTTCTTTCGCTCGGCGCCAAGATGCTCGCCGAGGACGATCCAGTGAAGATGGAAATGGATATCGTAGACGAGCAGATGGACACGGCCAGCCGTGCATTCATGGGTCTGACGGTGGGATGCGCGCGCTGCCACGATCACAAGTTCGATCCCATCCCGCAGGCCGATTATTACGCGCTCGGCGGCATCTTCAAAAGCTCGAAGACGATGGAGAATTTCAAGGTGGTGGCCACCTGGCACGAGTATGTGCTGGCACCCCCGGAAGAACGGGCGAAGCTGCAAGAGCTGCTGGACAAGATCAAGGCGAAGAATAAAGAAGCATCGGCGCTGACGCAGGCAGAGAATCGGAAACTTTCGGCCGAAGCGCGATTGAAGCTGGGGGCTTACCTGCTCGGCGCGACGGATGTTTTGCGCTATGAGCAGATTCCGCTGCTGCCCGTGATGAATGCGGGCAAGAGCGCGCCGGCGTCGGCGATCCTGCGCGAGGCATCCAGCTTTGAGCGCGGCAACGCTCCGAAGAAACTGGAAAAAGGCAAGCCAAATACGGTGGAGGGCCAGAAGGGCCCGTGGTTCGCCGAATACGACGTGACCGTTCCGGCGGCGGGCGAGTATGAGCTCGACATGCTGGAGGAAGAATCAGGCGCGGGCACGGCAGATGTTTTGCTGAACGGCGTCCTGATGAAAGAAGGCGCAGCGGCGGTGCAAAATCGCGCGGCGTCGCCGGATGCAGGCGGCTGGACGGTGACTGGAATCTTCCCGCTCAACGCCGGGAAGAACACGCTGCGGCTGGAACATAAATCGCGCTTTCCCTATTTCGAAAAATTGCTTCTGACGCCGAATCCGCTGCCAAACGGGACCGAGACGCCGCTGTCGAACATTCAGATCGCGCGCCAATACGGGATCAATCCGGGATTCCTGGATCATTGGGTGGAAGAAATGCGCCGCGCCAAGGGTGCCCCGCATTCGCCCCTATTCGCCTGGTACGCGTTTCAAGCTCAAAAATCGCTCGACGAAAAGTCGTTGAGCGGATGGACATCGCCCGCAGCGAAGCTGTTCGAAGGATTCCATCCCAAATCGGCGCAGGAACTGGCCGCGAAATATCAGGATCTGTCGAATGAAGCCAGCCGCCAATTCTTAGCGATGCAAGCGGCGCATCCGGCGGAAGCGGCGAAGATCGACGACGACATGGAAGATCTCGCGCCGAAATCCGCACCGCAGCAGATTCTTCCCGACGCCGGATTCGATGCCCTGCGCGACATGCTTTATGAGAAAGCCGGACCGTTCCGCGCTCCCGACGACTCGCGCAAATATTTCCCGGCAGCAGCTGAGCAGCAGATCGCCGCCGTCGAAAAAGCGCGGAAGGAGCTGGAAACAACCAAGCCCGATTATCCGCGCGCGATGGGCGTGATGGACAGTGCGAAACCGGCCGATCTTGCGATCAATATTCGCGGCAGCCACTGGACGCTGGGTCCGGTGGTGAAGCGCGGATTCCCACATGCCATTACGGTGGCGAACACGCCTGAGATTCCGGAAGGTCAGAGCGGACGTTTGCAGTTTGCCGAGTGGCTGACCCAGCCGGACCATCCGTTGACTAGCCGGGTGATGGCGAATCGGCTGTGGCGCTGGCATTTCGGACGCGGCATCGTCCCGTCCACCGATAACTTCGGGCGATTGGGTGAGCGACCGACGAATCAGCCGCTGCTCGATTGGCTGGCCGTGCAGTTCGTGGACAAGAAATGGTCGATGAAAGAAATGCATCGGCTTATGATGCTCTCGAACACTTACCAGATGAGCACGAAGTACGACGCACGCGCGGCCGAGGTGGATCCGGAGAACACACTGCTGTGGCGCGCGAATCGGCAGCGCTTGGAAGCTGAGCCGATCCGTGACGCGGTGATCGCAGTTTCCGGCGATCTGGACACCAGCATGGGCGGCACGCTGCTCACTTACAAAGACCGGCAGTATGTCAGCGACACCGAAAAGCGCGGCAGCGTGGATTACGATCGCAACCGGCGCGCCGTGTATATTCCGGTTGTCCGGAGCTCGCTCTACGAAGTCTTCACGGCGTTCGATCTGCCGGACACGGCGACGTCCACGGGCGATCGCGCGGCCACGGTTGTCGCGCCGCAGGCTTTGTTCATGATGAACGGATCGGTAGTGTTGAAGCATACGCGCATCATGGCGGAGCATCTGTTGCAGCGCTCGGATTTGGATGACGCCGGACGCGTACGTGCCGCTTACGAACGGGCGCTCTCGCGTCCACCATCGGCGAAAGAAGTGGATGGCGCGCTGAGCTTCATCGCGAAAATCGATCATGCAGTGGCAGATCGCAAACCGGATGCGGCGGAACGGCGCACGTTCGCCTGGCAAAGCTTCTGCAAAGCGCTGCTGTCATCCAACGAATTTATATACTTGAATTGAGGCTTCGCGCATGAATGCTCACTGGAACTCCTATCTGAATCGAGCGCTTTCGCGGCGTGAGTTGCTCAAAGCGAGCAGCACGGGATTTGGAGCCATGGCGCTGGCGGCCATGTTGGGCGAGCAGGCGTATGCGGCGACGGCGGGGGCGCAGAGTCCGTTGTCGGAGAAGCCGCCGCAATTTCCAGCGCGAGCCAAGCGTGTGATCTTTCTGTTCATGCATGGGGGACCGTCGCAGGTGGACACGTTCGATTAC
>DATGIH010000413.1:0-8777 GCA_035295865.1 Bryobacteraceae bacterium | reverse complement strand
TGGCGCTCGCCGTTCTTCTCAACCTGGCCGAACTACTGATGCGCAAGGGACGTGCAGTAGTGGATGCAATTCGCTCGCGCAAATAACTCACTCGCAAAGGGAAAATGCCCGCCGCAACCTGAGAAGGATGAAGCGGGCATTGGATAGCCCTCGGAGGAGTGAGCTATTTCTACCCGTATTGTCTCTCTTCTAGTACTAGGTTGCAATACCGTTAAGTCAGCAGAATGTAAAACTATTTGCCGAAAAGGGCTTCCACCGCCCCAATCAAAATGCAAAGGACCGCAAATCCGAAAACACCATATTGGACCCAAGTTCTTGTAAGGTGAATTACGCTTGGGTACTCGTAGGCTGGCTCAGCGTCTTCCTGGGCGGCCTCGCTTTCGGGCTGAGCTGCTTCCTGGCCAGGTTTTTCAACTTCAATGCCTTCATTGCTTTCACTGGGTGGAACCGGCTCAAATTGCGGGGCGGGTGCTGATGACACCGCTCCATGCTGACGGAAATGGACGTTTCACAGAATGGGAAATTTGGGACTTCCGTACCAGGGACTAGCCCATCAAAGTACCAGCGCCGATTCCCACGCAGTTGCGCCTCACCCTTTGAGTCTGATACGCTCTCGCGAAGTACAAATGAAGAAGAGGCCCGTCCCAGTCAAACAGGTCAAAAAGGCTGATGGTGTTGCAGCGCCGAGCCAGCGGAACACCGACCTCACCACATTCTCGCGTGCCGTTACTCTGTTCAATGCAGGAAAATTCGGCGAAGCGAAACAGCTATTCGATCAGCTCTCCGGCATCCGCGATGCTTCCTTGGCGGATGCGGCCCGGTCCCGTTCGCGGATGTGCGATCGTCGAAGCCGCCCGTCTTAAAACTTCAAGACGTGCCACAGGCTGGCGAAGTCATCGGTCCACGTGATCGGCTCCCGATTCTTGCCAGTCCAAGATACTTCCTGCGACATTCCGGGATGCGTGAAGATTTCCGAATTGCCGGTGATGAGCACCCAGGTTGCCGTGCTTTCGCCGGTTTCCACTTCGTCGCCCGACTCGAAGGTCGCGGCTTTCCAGCCCAGATGCCGCGCCAGCCCGCGAGCCACGGGTTCCAGATTGAGCAGACGATTGGAAACGTGTAGCAGCAGCAATCCGTTCGGGACCAATCGCGCGCGATACGTGTCGGCGCATTCGGTGGTCAGCAGATGCAATGGAATGGCATCGCTTGAAAACGCATCCACGGCAATGACGTCGAAATCGTGAGATTGTCCGGCCGCGAGTTCGCGCTCCATCTGCACCCGCGCATCGCCAAGAATTACTTCCGTCCGCGCCCGGGAATTTTTCAAATAGCTAAACCAGGTAGTCGCGATGTTTTGAACCGCCGGATTGATTTCGTAGAAGCGAAAGGTATCGCCGGCGCGTCCCCAGGCAGCCATGGTCCCGGTACCCAAGCCAATCACGGCGACTCGCCGTCCGGTTTTTTCGAGCGCGGCCAGCACGATTCCCGCCCCGCTGTGTGGACCGTAATACGATGTTGGCCACCCGGTCTTTGGACCGCGCAGATATTGGAATCCATGCCGGATGGTCCCGTGCGTCAGCATGCGAAGCGCGCCGTTGCTATCCAGGCTTTCTTTCACGCGCAGAATTCCGTAGAAGTTCCGCACGGTTGCAATCGCCTGGTTATTATTAGTCGCAATCGCGACTACCGATGTAGCGCCGCCCACAAGCAAAGCCATCAATGGGATCCGGACTGCGAAGTTTTTGCTGGTCCATAGTTTGAGCGCACCGCTCATCAGCCAACCCGCAAAGCCGAGTAGACAGGCTGCTGCGAGGCCGATTGGATATTCGGTGAATTCGGTAAATACATGGGGAGCGATCAGGGCAACGAACACGCCACCCAGCGCTCCGCCGGCGGCGACTGCGAGATAAAAGCCGGTGAGATGACGCGTCGCCGGGCGTGCGCGCGCGAGTTCCCCATGGCAGACCATGCAAAGGACGAACAGGGTGAGGAGATAGATTCCGATTTGGATTCGCGCGCTTAGTCCGATGGCGGCCACCTGGACGGCGCATGCGGCCGGTCCCAGAATACCGGCAGCGATCGCAAAAAAGGAACGCCGGTACCAGCGTGGATGTTCAAACGCCAGAATGAAAGTCAGCAGGTAAATCGAGAGCGGCGCCACCCACAGGAACGGGACCACGGCGATTTCCTGCGAAATCTGATTCGTGGTCGCGAGCAGCAGGGTGGAACCGCACATCGCAAGAGCCAGCCAAAAAAGAAGCGTCCAACTTGTGGGATCCACGGTGCGCTCGGATTCGGCCGGCGCTGCAGATTTGAGAACACGGTCGTGCAGGCTCCAGGCCGTCCATCCGCACAAAATCGCAAAGGCCGCATACAACGCCGACCAGATCCAGGCTTGCGTGTGTAGACGCAGATATGGCTCGAGCGCAAACGGATAACTGAAGAGCGCGAGAAACGATCCGAAGTTGGACAGGGCATACAGTCGCCACGGAGATTTTTCCGGCTGGCTCAGCGCGAACCATCTCTGCAGCAGTGGGCCCGTCGAGGAAAGAAGCAAATACGGCGCGCCGACGGTGACGGTGAGAAGCAGCAGGATTCTGCCGCTAGGGTCGCTCGCCGACGCCGGTTTCCAGAGATCGGCGCGCGGGATGATGGGAAGCAGAAGCAGAGATGCGGCCAACAGTCCGATGTGGATGAATGCTTGCGTGCGAAGGCTCGGCCGCGATCCTAACCAGTGCGCATAAGCGTATCCGGCCAGTAGAAATGCTTGGAAGAACAGCAGACAATTGGTCCAGACCGCAGGTCCGCCGCCGAACCACGGCAGGACAAACCGTCCCATCATTGGCTGGACTTGGAACAACAAAAACGCGCTCAGGAAAATCGTTGCCGGGAGGCGAATGGCGTGCGACCGTTGCCACATTCCGGTTCGAGTCTAGCACGCGATTTCGTGACGCCGGGACGGCTAGCTCTTGAGGATATCTTGAGCCGAGGTAAAACTCTTTCTTCTGCTTTGGATTTTCTCCAGATCGGCAATCGCGCGATCGCGGTGCGATTCGAACTCTTTCTGTAATTCGATCAGTTGCTCGTCCGTTAATCCTTCCATCTGGATGAGATGCGTGCGGGCAGGTTGGATGGCGCGGATCAGTTCGTCGAGCTTGAGCTGCATGACGCGCGCGTCACGGTTTTGCGTGTTTTGGATGAGGAAAACGACGAGAAAAGTGGCTACCGAGGTTCCGGTGTTAATAACGAGCTGCCAAGTGTCGGAATAATGATAATAAGGGCCGGCCGCGGCCCACAAAATGGTAACGATCAAGCTCGCAAGAAACGCGCCAGCCGATCCAACCACGTCCGCCGAAACGCGTGCGAACTTTCGAAACATTGCGCCTATCGCCTCCTAAAAAGAGAGAGGCAGCGCACGTAAGCGCGCCGCCTCATTTTCTATAAGCTGCTAGACCCTGGTGTACTCTTTATCTTTGTCCACACCATGCGTACTGGTGGACTTCTCGCCGCTCGAGGCGATGTCTTCAGCGCCCGTGGCTTTCAACAGGTCCTTCGCGCGCGAAATTTCATCCGATGTGTCGCAGTGGACCGACACCAGAATTCCCCCATCCTTAACGCGGCCCTCATAGCGCTTGGCTTCATACTCGGGAATACCCATTCCAACCAATGCGCCGATCAATCCACCGACTGCGCCGCCCGCGCCAAGGCCGGCGAGTGCGCCAACAATGGGACCGGCCGCGATCAGCGGGCCAACGCCGGGAATCGCGAGCGCGCCGATTCCAGCGAGCAATCCGAGTGTTCCGCCGATGGCTCCGCCGGCGGCCACGCCAGTGGTGGTGCCTTCCGGCGCCTTGGTGTTCTTCTCGTGTGCAAATTCCTTCGTGCTGCTGTTATCGGGCAACAACACCGAAATGTCGTTGTTCGAGAATCCAGCGGCGAGCATGCGATCGACGGCCATTTCGGCCTGACCGCGGCTCTTATAAATGCCGAATACGGCTGTGTTTTTTCCTGCCATGTAAGACTCCTTAGTGTAGATTTCGAATTTGAATTACTGCTGCGGCTTCACGGACATCTGATTGCTGACCTTCGTCTTGTCGCCCACTACTTCGACGGCTTTCGCCTCAATGGCGCTCTTTTCCTCTTCTGAGCGCACCGGGCCCTTTAGCGTGACCATTCCGTTTTGACTGATGATCTTCACGTTGTGCGCGTACGTAGACAGCGTTTTATCCGACATGATAGACTGCCGGATTCTTTTTGACAGATCGCGATCGGTAACGTTGTTCTTCTGCTGATCGGCGGTGGGGGCGCCGGCCTCGCGATCCTGTTTGTTGGTTTTGGTGTTGTCCGGCTCCTGCGCGAATGCAGTAAGCCCGAAAATACAGAGCGCTGTTGGTAAAAATATCTTGGTGAACTTCATTTTCAGTGCTGCGGCCGTTCGGTGCTTAAACCTTCTGCAGCAGCTTTCCTCCCTTTTCGACGGCTTTGCCGGCGCTATGTGCGAGCTCCTTGGACTTGTCGATCACGTTCCCGGTGGCTTTCTTGACGGCATCCGCCGCTTGATCCACCTTGTCTTCGGCTTTGTCTTTGAGGTTGCTCATGTTTCCCCTTTCCAAGCGTTAGTAACGTTATGCTGCACGCTTAGCGCTAGTACTGATGCAAATGAATAGCCATGCCCTAAGGCATTGCAAAGCATACGCGAAATTTTTCGCCGGGGAGAACAAAAACGACGTGAACGGAAGTTATTACTTAGTGAGAATGCGCGGGACAAAGAGCAAACTGAAAAACGTGACCGCGGAAACGACGAACAGGGTGAGGGGAAGCGATTCCATGTACGATGATTCTGGCGTGGGAACCAAGGATCGCACTCCGTCGTCTCCCATCGAAACGATTTCCGGGTCTTGGTTCATCCGGTAACGATAAACGTAAGCTCGACCCCAAGGGTCTGGTGAAATCGGCTTATCCACGTAAGGACCCTGCCAACGGGTCACGCCGGGATCGTGGACTAGCGCCCGGAGACCTTGCTCGGCGGTAGGGAAGCTCCCTGTGTCTTTTCTGTATGTTTTCAGGGCGGTGATGTAGGCGTTGATTTGCGCCTGCGCCGCAACCGGCTTTAAATCACGGCCGCGGAAATCACCGAAGCAGCTAACCAACATCAGGAGCAGTGCGACCAGTTGAATCGCATAGGTCACCAAGCGGATCACGAATTTTCCCATAGCTCAGATGCAGCTTCAGTGTTGCGAAATACTCAGCGTGTTGCCGTCGGGGTCCTTAAACCAGGCCACCTTGGCGCCTCCGGGCGAAGCCCAGATTCCCAGCTCGTTTTGCGACATTCCCGGGTATCTCTCAAACTGGACGCCTGCTTTCGCTAGAGTTTGCGCAGCGGCGGCGATGTCCACCACTTTCCAGCCGAGCACGGTGTATCCCGCTGGATGCACATCCGTAACAACCGTGACACGCAGCATCGTCCCGTTCGCATCGAATACCAACGCAAAAGGCAGCTCTTCCGATACCAGCGGCAGCCCCAAGGTATCGCGATAGAATTTCTTGGCTCGCTCAGGATCACTTGTGGCGACAAACGCAATCACGTCTCGATCGCGCAGGCGAAAATCCGTGTTCATGCTGCAATGATGCCGGTTCCTGACCGCTGTCGCAAGGACGCTAGTGTGTCATAATATAGCGCTGGTGCGACAGAAGATTATCACTGAGTACGATCCCCGTGGCGGCTCAATGATCTCTACACTGTCGTACGAGTATCCTCGCAGCTTTCAGGTACCGGAACATGCTCACGGGTCCCACCAGCTCATCTATGCGATTCGCGGAGTGATGCAGATATCCGTGAGGCGCTGCGCCTGGCTGATCCCACCGCACTTCGGCATGTGGATTCCGGCACGGACCCCTCACTCCATCCACATGCCGGACGCTGTTTCGATGCGCACGTTGTATATCCGGCGAGGACTCAGTCCTAAATTGCCGGCAGTCTGCAAAGTGATTCATGTCACGCCATTGATGCGGGAGCTCATTGTCGAAGCTGTCCGCTTGCGGGAACTGAGGAAACGGGATCGTCTCCATTGCGCCATCCGCGATCTCCTGCTTTCCAGTCTCGAGAATGCCTCTCCCATGGCCACATCGCTTACGCTTCCGGAGGACCCTCGCGCGCGAGCCGTGGCCTACCGGGTCATGAGGAATTTGGCGGAACGAGAGACCTTGGCTGGCGTCTGCGCATCGCAGGGCGCTACCGTTAGAACCATTCAGCGAATCTTCCGCCGCGAGGTGGGTTCCGATTTCGAGTCATGGCGAAGACAGGCACGCCTTATGAAGGCGATGGAACTTCTCGCACAGGGCTTCTCCGTCAAAGAAGTCGGATTCGCTTTGGGATATCGTCAATCAACTGCCTTTGTGGAAATGTTCCGCGGAATTCTTGGCACAACCCCAGGCGCCTGGATCAGAGGATTACGCTCACAAGCTTAGACTCTCTTGCCCGCGTAGGGCTCGCTAGAATTGGAGTGGATATGCCAGCTCAGATCGGTCAAAAGCCGGAATCCGACTTCTCGAACCCGCTTGGACTGCTCAGCGACTGTCATCGCCGCATCGAACGCTTCCTCGCGGTCCTGGTTACGATCTCCGAAAGACGCAAAGGCAGCGAGCTTCCGGCCGAAGAACGAACCGCGCTGGACACGGCCTTGACCTATTTCCGCAATTCGGCGCCAAAGCACACGTCGGACGAGGAGGATTCGCTATTTCCCAGACTCCGCGCGTCGGCTACGGCCGTTGAATGCATGCAGCGCCTGGAGAGCGATCATCAAGCGGCGAACGAGGACCACGAAATTGTGAATTCGCTTGGGACGCTTTGGCTTACCCACGGAAAACTGCCGTCGGACCAAGCAGTCAAGCTCGGCGCGGCGCTGACCCGACTATCGAACCTCTACGCGAAACACATCGCGGTCGAAGACACCGAACTGTTTCCGCTAGCTGCGAAGGTCCTGCCTGAAAAAGAGCTTGCAGCCGTGGGCCGCGAGATGGCGGATCGGCGGGGCATCCGCACTGCGTAAACCTGGGATGCTGCGCCCTGAAATCGAAGAGCTTGGCCGATTGGCGGTACTCAGCATCCGCGGCAAAAATCTTAAGCCGACTTGATCTCCGTCCACAACCGATCCCGCAAGCGCTGCGGCGCCGGATCCACCGTCTTCGCCCACTCGCCGCGCGCGATCACATCCGGGCCGGGATACAAAGTCGGATTGTCCCGGAACGCCGGCGGCAGCAATTTTCGCGCGCCCGCATTCGTCGTAGTCGTGCGCGATGCCAGCGCATTCGCCGCCGCGATATCCGGACGCAGCAGAAAAGCGAGAAACTTGTGCGCCAGCTCCTGCCGTTTGCTTTCGCGCAGAATCACCGCGCAATCCGGGTAGACCGCATACCCTTCTTCCGGATACACGAATCCGATCTCGGGCGAGGAATCCATGGCCTGCTGCGCCGTGGTGTTCCACATATGCGCGGCCAGCACATCGCCACTCACCAATTGATCGCGCACTTCGGCATTCAAATAAGCACGTAGCAGCCGCTTCTGCCGGATCGCTTCGGCCTGCGCCCGCCGCAGCTCTTCGGGATTAGCAGAATTCACCGATAGTCCCAGCTTTTTCAAGCAGGCGCCGAGAACATCAAACGGATCGTCCAGCATCGTCATGCGCCCGCGCAGCCGCGCGTCCCACATATCGGCCCACGCGCGGGGCGGGGGATTCAGCTTTTTGTTGTATGCGATGCCGGCCGCGATCACCATGTATGGTACGGACCATTTCAGATCCGGATCCCAGTCCGGTCGCTGAAAGCGCGACTCGAGCTGCGCGATATCGGAAAGCTCTTCGCGATGCACCGGGGCGAGAAGATCATTCGCCAGCATCGGCTTCACGATGTAATCGGTGGGAAACACCACATCCCATCCGGAATTGCCACCCATTACGCGCGCCAGCATCTCTTCGTTGCTTTCATAGATGCCGTAGCGAACGCGAATTCCAGTTTCGGCTTCGAACTTCGGAACCGTATCGGGCGCAATGTAATCCGACCAGTTGAAAATATTCAACCGAGGCCGCCGCTCGCGTCCGCAGCCGGCAAGCCCCGCCGCGCCCATCAGGAAATACCGGCGGTTCACGATGCGCGCAGCCTCTCGGAAATCAGAATCAGCGATCCGAATCCCACCACAATGATCGCCGAGATGGCATTCACCACCGGATTCACGCCGCGCCGCGCGATGGCATAAATCACCATCGGCAGAGTTTCCGAATCCACGCCCGCTACCATACTTGTGATGACGTAATCGTCGAATGAAACGGTGAAGGCCAGCAGCGCGGCCGCCACCACGCCAGGCAGGATGGATGGCAGCGTCACATAGCGGAACGCCTGCCATTCGTTCGCTCCCAAATCGAGTGCGGCTTCTTCGAGCGATGCGTCCACCGTGCGCAGCCTCGCCATCACGACGATAACGACATAGGCTATCGAGAACGAAACATGCGCCAGAATCACCGTGTGCATTCCCAATTGCACTCGCAGAAAGCGAAAGATCCACTGATAGAACGCGAGCAGAGAGATGCCGCTGACGATTTCGGGCGTCACCAGCGACATATATAGCGAACCGGCGAGCACCGGCGAAGATCTCTTCCAGAACCCGTAGGCACAAAGTGTTCCGATGACCGTGGCGAAGATGGTGGCGCAGATGGCGATGATCAGGCTGTTTGCGGCCGATTCCATCAACTGCGGGTTTTGAAACGCGGCGCGATACCAGTTGA